>JBIKWX010000228.1:0-6086 GCA_044356095.1 Roseomonas sp. | reverse complement strand
CATAATCTTGAAAGCCTGCGCGCACTGATCCAAACCTTATCCGATCCGCGCACCGGCCAAAGCAGAAGGATGATGGTCGCATGACCCAGAACGACAATGCCGAAGATATCCTGGCCATCGCCGCCACCTGGAAGGCTGCGGGAGAAGATGTCGCCATCGCCACCGTGGTGGAAACCTGGGGGTCTTCGCCGCGCCCGGCGGGATCGCGCCTTGCCATCACCAAATCGGGCAAGCTGGCGGGCTCCGTTTCCGGCGGCTGTATTGAAGGGGCGGTCGCGGATGCCGCGCGGCAATCCATGGCAAACGGCGCGCCGCAATTGCTTGATTTCGGCATTTCCGATGAGCGTGCCTGGGAAGTCGGGCTTTCCTGCGGCGGCAAGGTGAAGGTGTTTGTGGAGCCGCTGTCATGAAGGGCGCCACCCTGGCGCGGCTGCAAGCCGAACGCGCCGCCAAGCGCCCGGTGGTGCTGCTGACGCGGCTTTCCGATGGCGCGCAGCTTTTGTGGCCCGGCGATGATATGCCGGCAGAATTGGTGGAAGCATCCAAGGCCGCTCTCGGCAGCGAAGAAGCCGGCAATGTGACGCTGGGCGAAGATACCTGGTTCATCCATCCGCATAATCCGCCGCTGCGGATTATTGTTGTCGGCGCCGTGCATATCGCCCAGGCCATGGCGCCCATGGCCGCCCCGCTTGGCTTTGCCATGGTGGTGGTGGACCCACGCCGCGCCTTCGCCAACGAGGAACGCCTGCCCGGTATCACGCTTTCCACCGATTGGCCGGATGAGGCGATGGAAGCCCTCGCCCCCGATGCGCGCACGGCGGTGGTGACCCTGACGCATGACCCGAAGCTGGATGATCCCGCTTTGGATGCCGCGTTAAAGAGCGAGGCGTTTTACATCGGCGCCCTTGGCAGCCGGCGCACGCATGCCAAGCGCGTCGCGCGGTTGACGGAATTGGGCCATGGTGCTGAGGCAATGGGGCGGATCCATGCGCCGGTCGGGCTCAATATCGAAGCCATCACGGCGCCGGAAATTGCACTTTCCATCATGGCGGAAATCGTAGCTGCCCGGCGCGGCGCGGCGCTTGGTGCTGTGCGGCCCATTCCCGGTGTTGCGGCATGATTTTTGGCCCGACGCGGCTTGAAGAAGCGAAAGGCGCGATCCTGGCGCATACGGTGCGCCTGACCGGCCGCGTCTTGAAAAAAGGCACGGTTCTGGATGATGGCGCTATCGCCGCATTGCGAGACGGAGGCCATCGCGAAGTGATCGCCGCCCGGCTTGAAGTGGGTGATGTGCCGGAAGATGAGGCTGCGGAACGGCTGGGCCAAGTGCTGGCCGTGCCCTTGCTTGCGCGTTCCCGTGCGGCCACGGGGCGCGTGAATATCCTGGCGGAGACCGCTGGGCTTTTGGTGCTGGATACCAGGCGCATCGCGCGCATGAATGCGGTGGATGAAAGCCTGACGATTGCGACTTTGCCGAATTTCACGCCGGTCAATACCAAGGAAATGGTCGCGACCATTAAGGTAATTCCCTTCGCCGTACCGGGGCAAATGCTGGGTGTGGTGGAAGCGGTCGCGAAAAGCGGCGCGGGGCCGGTGCTGGCCATTCATCCTTTCCGCGCCTTGAAAGTCGGCCTTGTGCTGTCCGAATTGCCTGGCATCAAGGAAAGCGTCATGGAAGGCGCGATTGAAGCGACGGAAGAACGCATCGCGGGGCTCTGCGGCACGCTATTGCCGGTGGAACGCGTGCGCCATGATTCGGTAGCAATTTCCGATGCGCTGTCCCGGCTACGTCGCGCGGGTGCTGAGATGCTGTTGGTGGCCGGTGCTTCCGCGGTGGTGGATCGGCGCGATGTTGGCCCCGCCGCAATTGTGCGCGCTGGCGGCGTGATTGATCATTTCGGCATGCCGGTTGATCCCGGCAATCTGCTCTGCCTCGGCCACATCGGCAAAATCCCCGCCATGGTGCTGCCTGGCTGTGCGCGGAGCCCAAAGCTGAATGGCTTTGATTGGGTGCTGCAAAGGCTTTTCGCGGGGCTTGAGGTAACGCCGGAGGATATCGGCGCCATGGGTGTGGGGGGGCTTCTCAAGGAGATTGAACTGCGCCCCCTGCCGCGTGAACAGGCGCCGCGCACGCCGCCACCCGCGCTTGCGCCGCGCCGCGGGCGGCGCGTGGCGGCGATTGTGCTGGCTGCTGGGCGTTCCCGCCGGATGGCGCCACTGAACAAGCTGCTGGTCACGGATAATGATGGCGTGCCCATGGTGGTGCGCGTGGTGGATCAGGTGCTGGCTTCCCACGCGCGCCCAATCATTGTCGTCACCGGCCATGAGCATGACCGGGTGGAGGAAGCCCTTTCCAACCGCGCCGTGCAATTCGCGATTGCCGATGATTACGCGGAGGGGCTTTCAGCATCGCTCAAGGCAGGGCTGCAAGCTCTGCCCCAGGATATTGAAGGCTTCATGGTGTGCCTGGGCGATATGCCGTTGGTGAGTTCCGCCATGCTCGATCGCTTGATGGCGGCGTTTGATCCGGAAGAAGGCCGCGCGATTGTGATGCCGACCTTCCGCGGCAAGCAGGGCAATCCCATGCTCTGGTCACGCGAATTCCTGCCCGAGATGCTGGCGATTACCGGCGATGTCGGCGCGCGACATTTGGCCGGCAAATATGCCGATCGCTGCGTTGAGGTTGAAATGGCCGACGACGCCGTGCTGCGCGATTTTGATACGACCGAGGCGCTGAAAGGCGTGCCGGGGTATAGCATGGTGCGGTAGCGCGCCTATTCTTTTTGGCCGTTCAGGCGCCTTAAAGCGCCTGGCTCACCCATTCCCCAATCGCCAGCACCTTGGCATCCGGTGTCAGGCAATTTTCGCGGCAATTTGTTCGAACAGGCTGGGTTTCGCTTTTTCCTCAACGGTCATCAGGAACAGCGCCTTGCCGCTGCTCTTTTCCTCCCAGAGGTCGCCGACGTTGCACTTCTCTTTGCTGTCGTCGTTTGTCGCGTAGACCTTGCCCTTATGCTCCACCACGAGAAGGCGCCCGTCCGTAAGCTCGGCCACGAAGTCGGGAAAAAAATTCCTCGTCGCCAGCGGTAGCCAGAAGCCGCGGCGCTCGAGGTTGCGAACCCAGTGCTTAACTTTGCCCGTCATATCGAGGGCTTTGGCGCACTCGTACTCCTCACCCTTATTGTCGAGTTCTCCCACGGCCGCATAATAGTGCCGCTGAAATTGGTAGGGGTGGCCTCGATACGTCCAGTGGGGCGCATAGCCCGTTGGGGTAAAATCAAACTTGAAGGCAAAGCTGGTTTCGACAGCGGCTTGCGCCCCGAAAAGCGTTTGCTGATAGCGGGTCTCGCTCGCCTGTTCCCGGTAGTGGCCGATCTTCTGCGCCAGCACCTTCGCCAGAATGAATTTCCAGCGGACAAGAGCGGTAAGGGGAAGGGCACGCTTCTCGGTCAGGTACGCCAAGCTCCGCCGCACGAATTCGAGCAAGACAACCTGGGTGATGTCCTGCTGTCGCGCCTTACGCTCAAGCCAGCGGCATAGCTGCTGATCCGTCCATCCGGTGTCCACTAGGTCAAGGTCGAATTGGTCGGCCTTGCCTATGGCCTTCTCGGTGAGTTTCCCTGCGGCGTTGAGGTCGACTTCCCATTGCACGCCAGTATCTGTAAGGCGGAAATCTGCCTCGGCAATCTCGGCGGGGTAGTCGAGCAAGCTCCATCCGCTCGCGTCGAGGAAGGCAGCTTTTTCCGCAAGTTCAAGCTCGCCGTCTAGATTGAAGCAGAGTTGCGGTACGCGGAAAGGGATGCCGCGCTGCGCAGGTGATGCGTGCTGCTGCCAGACTGCCTTGTGGCGCTTGGCCTCGCTCTCAAGGTTCGCCCGCGTGTCAGCCGACTGCACCACGCCGGCAAGGCGGCTGACGGTCGCCTCGGCCACGTTGCCTGTAAAAATTACGCGGCTGCCTTGCTCGGTTTTCTCAATCGTCACTGTCGCCCGTTCTTCGGGGGACAGGTCGAACGCGCTGAGATCCTCGGCGAGGTCGATGACGGTCGGCGGCGGGGCGGCGTTGAACAGCCCCGCCCCGCCGGTCAATTCTAAGCCTCGCTCGGCAGGCTCAATGAAAGCGTCGGCCTCACTATCCTCGAAGCCCATATCAACCAGGCGGTCGTGTAGCTGCTTGACCGCATTCGGCCATGACGCGCGGGACACATGGGCATAGGCGCGGTTTAGGTCGGGTTCCTTGCGGCGCTTTGCGTAGGGCATACGCAGCACGCGCCCCAAAATTTGCTCTACGTCCTTCTTCGAATTGACGGTTGCCGCCGAGCAAAACACATAGGCAAACGAGCAATCCCAGCCCTCCTTAAGGGCTTCGACGGTGATAACAAAATCAATAGGGCAGTCGCGTGCAAACAGATTGATGCCGTCGAGTTCTTTTTGGTCGCCGGTCACGACGGCAATTTTCTCGCGCGGAAGGCTGTGCTGGTCCATGAGGTGCTTCAAAAGCACCTCCTTCGTAACCTCGCGCCCCTTTTCCTCCGCCTGAAAAAGGATGATGGGCCGAATGTAGTCGGCGTCTTTGGCGGCCAGGTCATGCAGCCTCTGCCGCGTCAAAATGCTGTCCTGCACCGCATCTTCCCAGCTTTTATGCTCGGTCAACCGGATAGGCAGCTTGATCATTTCTTCCGCCTTCAGCTCCGTGGCGGATACGTTGTGCAGCACGTTGCTATCGGCGGCAGGCGTTGCGGTGAACTCCACTACACAAGCCGCCTTGATCCGCTGCAAAACCTCGACGCTCAAGGCTGAGGTGTTGTTGTGTGCCTCGTCCACGATAACCAGCGGGCGGTTCAGGGCGAGTAGGTTGCGGAATGAGAATTTGATTTTGCCCTTGTCTTCGCCTTCCTCGATGCGCTCCATCCCATCGGCGTTCTGCGGGATAGCCGAAAAATGCGGCTCAAGGTTCTCATTGTGGGCGTAGACCTTGCGCCCGTCCGTGTTGCTGACCCGAAGAGTCTGCATCGTGCCGATAATGATGCAAGCGTTAGTCTGTAAATCCGCGGGCGTGATCTGCACGAAATCGGCAATGTCGAAGACGCGGAAGCGTCCTTCAAAGGCGGCGTGAAGCGCCTCGTAATTCGGGTTACCTGGCTTCTTGAGGGTGTCGAGCGTCTGCGTGCGGATGGTGTTCGTAGGAACAAGCCAAAGTACCACGGGAAATTCTCGATCAAGATAGGCGTCCGCAGCAACCTTGACCGTGTGGGCGGAAAGTAGGGTCTTGCCGCCGCCGGTCGGCAAGCGAAGGCAGACATAGGGGACTGCTGGAAGGCCATCGAGCGGGCGATAGGGGCGCGGCGCCCGCACCCCGCCTTTTTCCATACCATCGAAGGCCGGCTTCGCCCCGATAAGGCGCGCGGCATCAAGATAGCTTTTCAGCACATCAAGAGTAGCGGTCTGATATTTTTTGAGGGCGAAAGTTGTCATCTGGCTTTTAAATCGTAAGGGGTTTGCTTGAAGATGATGCCGAGGTCTTTGAGGCGCGCGGCGCTGATCCGGCATGCCTCACCATAGATGACCTTCTGCCCATTGTGGGCAGGCAGCGCGGCCAGCACCTTCGCGGTCAGGACATTGCCGCCATCCGGCCGCTTGTCGCCCAAAATGCCATTGTAGAGCAGATAGATGGCTGTCCCCGCGTGCGTACCTAAAAGGGCGTGCTTCGCCTTCTTGTGCAAGGCCGTGTGCGTCTCGGAAAACCAGATATGGGCAGCGAGGTGGGCAAAGCGGATTTCAGGATTGATGCGACCCTCGGTATCGAACACCGGCGCGCCAAGCCTGTAAAAGCGAAACCCACCTCCGCCCTTCCAACCAACGGCCTTCGAAATGCCACCTTGCTCGCCTTCAATGACCTTCCGCAACCGGGGGACGCAGTGCGTCTCGGCATGGTCGCCCATCTCGATCCCGATATAACGCCGCCCCATTTTGTGGGCGACGGCAGCGGTCGTGCCTGAACCAAGAAAAGAATCTAGGACAAGGTCGCCGCGATCTGATGCAATATGAAGAATCGTTTGCAGCAGCCTTTCAGGCTTAGGCGTTCCAAA
>JBIKWX010000227.1:0-6087 GCA_044356095.1 Roseomonas sp. | reverse complement strand
CCATGGCGGATATGGGGCGGCGCCACCATGAAACTGCCGGTCGGGATGCGCCGCACCACGCCATCCAGCCGCCCCAGCGCTTCGCCGGCCACCACCCAGAAAATCTCGGTCTGGGCCGGGTGGGCGTGTTCGCGGATTTTGCCGAGGGGCGGCAATTCCTGAAGCCCCGCCGAAAACCCAGCCGGCATACCGGCGATGCGGGGTGAGGTCAGCACCTCAATCCAGCCATTGGCCGGTTGTGGCTGCCAATGCTGGGCCCCGCCGCCCGGCGGGATGAGAACAAAACCACCGGCTTGGGACATGGCTTCCTCCGTCAATGCAAGCGCGGGCGCTTCAGGAATTGCACCCGATCGGCTGAGGTGATGGTCACATCCCGCCGCGCCTTGCCCCGCGTCACCTGCAGATGAACATGGCTGCCCGCCGGGCCTATCGCCCAAATGGCGCGCCAGAAATCGGCCAATTCGCTGACCTCAGCGCCCTCCACCGTCAGGATGCGGTCGCCATTGCGCATCCCCGCTGCCTCGGCCGGGCCATTGGGCGCCAGTGAGGCAACCGAAAGCCCATCCTCATCTTCGGTGGCATAAAGACCAAGCCAGGGGCGAGGTGGGCCAGATCGCCGGCCCTGGGTCATCAGCTCATCCAAAACGGGCGTCAATTGATGCACGGGGATGACCATATTCAGGTCCAGCCGGCGCCCTTCTTCCCCCTGTTGCAAGATCAGCGAACCGATGCCCACCAGCTTGCCATCCGGGCCGAATAATCCCGCACCGCCCCAGGAAGGATGGGCGGGGGCGACAAACAGCGCATCCTCCATCAAATATTCCCAATAACCGGCAAAGGGCTGGCGCGCGACCAGCTTGCCGGCCACCGCATGGGCGCGCCCGCCCGCCGCTGCCATCACCGTCGCCGCACCGATTTTGAGGTTTTCGCTATCGCCAAGGGATGCGGGCTTGAGGGGAATTTTGCCGAGCGCCTGCACCAAAGCAAAACCGGTTTCCTGATCCACCGCCAGCGCATGGCCCGGCACGGCGCGGCCTTCGGCGGTGGTGATCCAGATGCTCTCGGCCTCACTCACCAGGTAGCCCACGGTCAGCACCAGCCCATCGCCAATCAGCACGCCGCTGCCTTCGCGTTCGGTGCCAAGCACCCGCGCCGTAAAGGCATCCGGCGGCACCTGGCTCCGCAAGCTGACCATGGCGCGATAGGCCTGATCCAGATTGAAGCCATGCTCCGTTGGATCGGGCTGTAAATGCTCAGGAATGTCCCAGTCTTCGTCGGCCATGATCTCTCGGGTCTATGCGTCAGCCTGTATACCATAGGCTTTGTTGCGGGACAGGTTACAGGGTTTGGCAGCGGCGCCAAGGCCGGGCAAGATACGAAGTAATCGCAGGATAGGGAGGAAGATATGCTGCTGCGCCGGATTCTCTGCTGTGCCGTACTGGTCCTGGCGCCCTGGGTGCCAGCCTTGGCCTATCCCGAAAGGCCCATTCGCGTGATCGTGCCCTATGCGGCGGGGGGAGCGACCGATGTGGTCGCCCGCGTGCTGGCGGAAGCCATGGCCCCGATCCTGCCTCAGCCGCTGATTATCGAAAATCGCGGCGGGGCCGGCGGCATGGTGGGGGCCGAAGTCGTGGCCCGCGCCCCAGCCGATGGCCATACGGTGTTGTTCAACAATACCGGCCACGCGGCCTTGCGGGTGCTGGTGCCCAATCCGCCGATTGATCCCATCACCAGCTTGCAGGCGATGGCGGTGGTCGCGGAGTCACCAATTGTGATGTTGGTCGCGAATAATGTGCCGGCCAATAATTTGCGCGAATTCACCGCACTCGCGCAGGCGCGCCCTGGGCAATTGGATTATGGCAGCTCTGGCGGCGGCGGCATTCTGCAAATGGCGGCGCTGCTTTACCTGAAGGCGACGGGCGTGCAGTTGAATGAAGTGCCCTATCGCGGCGGTGCGCCGGCGACACTCGATCTTGCGGCCGGGCGCATCGCCATGATGTTCGATGCGGGGCTGACTGGGTTTCAGACCGCACGCGGCAATCAGGCCCGCGCCTTTGCGGTGACCACGGCGCATCGGAATGCCGCCAATCCTGATGTGCCCACCTGGCGCGAAGGCGGCGTGGATGCGGAAATGAGTGTCTGGCAAGCGGTTTTTGTCCCAAGCGCAACACCGCGCGACCGGCGTGACGTGCTGAATGCCGCCATCAATCGCGCGCTTGGGCAGGAAGCACTCCGCAAGCGCTTGGGTGATCTTGGCGCTGACCGCATCCTCAGCCTGAATGTCGCCGAAAGCGAAGCCTATCTGGCCGCCGAGGTGACGCGCTGGGAAGCGCTGCTGAAGCGCTGATTCTGTGCCGGAACCCCTACCCGAAGCCATCACCGCTGGGCTTGTCGCCATGGGGCTGCTCACCCCCGGCGCGGCCATGCAGGGGGATGCGCTGGCGGGTGGCGTTTCATCCGATATCTGGCGCCTGACACTGCCGGATGGTCAGGAGATTTGCGTCAAGCGCGCTTTGCCCAAGCTGAAGGTTGCCGCCGATTGGCGCGCGCCGGTGGTGCGCAATATCTATGAGGCGCGCTGGCTGCAGGAGGCAGATCGCGCATTGCCGGGTGCCGCGCCAAAACTGCTCGGCCAGGATGAGGCGACGGGCGCGCTGGCCATGGAATTTCTCTCGCCCGCGGATCATCCGGTCTGGAAGGCGCGGCTGCGTGATGGCCATGCGGATGTGGCCTTCGCGGCTGAGGTCGGGCGGCGCATTGCTGCCATTCATGCGCATGCTGCGGCGCAGCCTGAATTGGCCGCAGCCTTCCCCACGGATGAGATTTTCCACGCCATCCGGCTGGAACCCTATTTGCTGGCAACCGCGCGCGCGCATCCGGATTTGGCGGTGGTGCTGGAAGATATCGCGGCGGTGACCGCGCGCAGCAAACGCAGTTTGGTTCATGGTGATGTCAGCCCAAAGAATATCCTGTGCGGCCCGGCAGGCCCGGTATTTCTGGATGCGGAATGTGCCTGGTGGGGTGACCCCGCTTTCGATCTTGCCTTTTGCCTCAATCATCTATTGCTGAAATGCCTCTGGACGCCACGCGCTGCCGCCGGCTTCATGGCTTGTTTTGAGGCGCTGGCGGCGCGCTATTTGGCGAGCATCACCTGGGAAGCGACGGATGCGCTGGAAGCGCGCGCGGCGCGGCTACTGCCGGGGCTTTTCTTGGCACGGGTGGACGGCAAAAGCCCGGTCGAATACCTGACCGCAGAGGCAGACAAAAACCGCGTGCGCCGCGTGGCGCGCGCCTTATTGACCAGGCCCACGGATCGCCTGATGGCGGTGCGCGCGGCCTGGGGGGAAGAAATCGGCGCATGAGCAGCACCATCATCACCGCCATTCGTGGCCGCCGCGTTTGGGATAGCCGAGGCCGGCCTACCGTGGAGGCGGAAATCACACTCGCCGGCGGTGCTACAGGCCGCGCCATTGCCCCGGCAGGGGCGAGCACCGGCAGTGGTGAGGCTTTGGACAAGCGCGATGGCGGCAGCGCCTTTGGCGGGTATGATGTGACAAGCGCGGTGGATGCCGTGAACCGCGAATTGGCCCCTGCCCTGCTGGGGATGGATGCGCGCGCGCAAGCTGCCCTGGATGGGCGCTTGATTGCGCGCGATGGCACGCCGCAAAAAACCCGCCTTGGTGCTAATGCCACATTGGCGGTTTCCATGGCTGCCGCCCATGCTGCCGCGGCAGCCGATGGTGTGCCGCTCTGGCGCTATTTGGGGGGTGATGCGCCGGATGTTTTACCCTTGCCGCAAATCCAGATACTGGGTGGCGGCGCCCATGCCGGGCGGCGCGTGGATATCCAGGATTTTCTGGTGATGTGCCCGGCTGCGACCAGCTTTGCCGAGGCTTTGGATTGGACCGCTGAGGTCTATCGCGCCGCCGGCGCCATCATGAAGCA
The DNA here is from genome assembly GCA_044356095.1 of Roseomonas sp. Classification (GTDB taxonomy): domain Bacteria; phylum Pseudomonadota; class Alphaproteobacteria; order Acetobacterales; family Acetobacteraceae; genus Neoroseomonas. The sequence continues at coordinate 2,142 of JBIKWX010000227.1, read as the reverse complement.
GCGCGGACTATTGCAAGGTGTCGCCGATGAAGGTGGCTGGTGGCCGGCTTTCACCGCCAATGAACAGGCTTTGGAAACCCTTGTTGCCGCCATCGAAAAAGCAGGATTCACGCCGGGTAGCCAAGTGGCGATTGCGCTTGATATTGCCGCGACGGATTTCGGCAAGGGCGGGCGCTACAAGCTTGGCCTGGAAGGCCGCGAACTCGGCACGGATGAAATGATCCGCATGTTGCTGGGTTGGATCGCGGCCTATCCCATTGCGTCCATCGAAGACCCGCTGGCCGAGGATGATGCGGCGGGCTTTGCCGCCTTCACCCGTGAAGTGGGCGGGCGCATTCAGGTGGTGGGCGATGATTTCCTGGTGACGGATGCCGCGCGGGTGCGCCGGGCTGCCGCCATGGGTGCCGCCAATACCGTGCTGATCAAACCAAACCAACGGGGCACGCTGACGGAGGCCAAGGCCGCCTGGGATGCCGCGCGTGACGTCGGCTTCGCCGGCATTGTCAGCGCCCGGTCGGGCGAGACCGAGGATGTCACCATTGTCCACCTGGCGATGGGCTGGGGTGTCGGCCAATTGAAGGTCGGCTCCTTCGCGCGGTCTGAACGCATGGCAAAATGGAACGAAGCCTTGCGCGTGGAAGAAAGCCTGGGCGCGAGGGCGCGCTTTGCGGGTGGCGCCTATCTTGGGCGGTCCGGGCCATGAAAGTGCTCCTGCATTATGACGCCGGGCCGGGGCTGGCAGCGCGATTGGCCTCCCTTCCCGGCCTTGACCTGACCATCTGCCCGGAAGCCGATGCGGCGCTTTTCGCGCGCCTGCTGCCGGAGACGGAGGTGATCTGGCATGTGCTCCGCCCCATCACCGCGGCTGATATCGCCGCCGCACCCAAGCTCCGCCTGATCCAGAAAATCGGTGTGGGCGTGAACACGATTGACCTGGAAGCCGCCCGCGCACGGGGCATTGCAGTGTGCAACCTGCCCGGCACCAATAGCCGGGCCGTCGCGGAAATGACCCTATTGCTGATGCTGGGGGCACTCCGCCGCATCGCCTATTTCGATGCCGAGACCCGCGCCGGGCGCGGCTGGTCCCAGCCCCCTGCCCTGCAGGATGGGCTGTTTGAATTGGGGGGGCGGAAAGTGGGCCTGGTTGGCTATGGCGCGGTGCCGAAGCTGCTGGCCCCTGTTCTGCACGCCATGGGGTGCGAGGTTTTGTATACCGCCCGCACCCCGAAGCCCGAGGCGGTGGGTGAATTTCGGCCCTTGGAGGCGCTATTGGCAGAGGCTGATGTCGTCTCACTCCATATCCCGGAAACGCCAGAAACGCGCGGCTTGCTCAATAAGGCAGCACTTGCCCGGATGAAGCCGGGTGCCGTGCTGGTGAATTCCGCCCGCGGCGGCCTCGTGGATCAGCCGGCCCTGGTGGCGGCGCTGCAATCCGGCCATTTGGCCGCCGCCGGGCTGGATGTCTTTGCGGCCGAGCCTGTGGACCCTGGCGACTCGTTGCTCTCCCTGCCCAATGTGGTGCTGGCGCCGCATGTGGCGTGGCTATCGGACGGCACATTTGCCCGTTCTTTCAGCATCGCGGCGGAGAATTGTCGGCGCCTGGCCGATGCCAAGGCGCTTTTGCATCAGCTGGTCTGAGCCCTTTTGCCATGGGGCCAGCCGGGATCAGTTTTTGCCCATAAGTTGAAACCACGGGCACTGCATTTCCTCCAAACGGCAGAGCGCGCAGAGCATCGCCTTGTCTCTCCCAGAACAGCACGAATCCTTCCCTAAATGGACGTTAATCTGTAAGCTGAGCCCCATGTCCAACTCCATTTCCGAACTCGATCGGTTTCGTTCGGACTCGTTTGAGCCGGCAAGTTTTCGTGAACGGGGCGCAACAGTTCCATTCACAACCCCGTTGCTGCTCAACGCGCGCATTCGTGCGGCGACCTCAGGACGTGGATATGAAATGGTTGTGGCCAATCCCTCCGGGGGCCGCGGGGCATTGATCATGCCCTGGTCATCCATGCCGGACATCTGCTCTCCGACGCTTTTTGATAAGCATCTCTGGGAGAGCTTTCATGCAGCGGAGGACATATCGCCAATCGGCATTCGGCATGAAGCGCAAAGATTGGCCGCGCAGGGTCTCGCCGGGCGGCG
>JBIKWX010000226.1:0-6105 GCA_044356095.1 Roseomonas sp. | reverse complement strand
ATCTGCGCGTCAGCCCCGATCACGCGATCGAGGTTGATGGGTATCTGATCCCGGCCAAGCATTTGGTGAATGGCACAAGCATTGTGCAGGAAGCCTGGTGCCAGCGCGTGCGCTACTTCCACCTTGAATTGGAAGCGCATGGGTTGCTGCTGTCTGAAGGGCTCTGGAGCGAAAGCTACCTGGATGACGGCAACCGCCACGCCTTCAACAATGCGGGTCTGACGGGGCTGTTCCTCGACTTTGAGGCGGAGCGCTCAGCGGGTCAGTATGACAGGCAAGCCTGCCTGCCGGTGCTGCGTGAGGGTCTGGCACTTGACCTGATCCATGGGCGCATCGCGCTCCGTGGTGAGGGGCTGGCGCGGGCGAAGCAGGCAAAGCGCGGCGGGTGAGGGCAGGGGGTTGAAGCATCGAGGCGCCAAAACGGCGTTGCAATACAAAGCTGACGATTTCGGCATTTCCCCCTGCACTTATGCAGGCGGAGGCCTTGCCCCTTCAGCGCGCGCCAAGCGTTGTAAAGCTACCCTCGCCCGGTGGCGCGGGACAGAAGCGCCAAATCTTCTCCCCCATAGCGCCCAACCCCAAAAGACTGGCCGAAACCGTCCCATACCCGCCATGCAGCGGCACTTTCAGTGTCGCGGCCAGATCCCCCTCATGGCTGTCATCGGCAAGGCGTTCTTCCCAGGCGCGCCAGTCATCCTGCGCGGGATTGGGCGCGGCGGCAGCGCGGAAGCGCGGCAAGTGGCGCCGCGTGCGCGGGTGGCCTTCATCATTCGGCGGGTGGGATGTCACCATGGAAAGCCCAGGCGCCAGCAGCCTGGCTTGCGGGCGCCCTTCGCCCAAGGCTTCGATGTAAAATGCGCTGCGCTGATCGACGATTACCAGATTGAAGGGCCGCCAGGCGCCGGCATCAAGCCGGGTGATGGCATCCATCGCCGCTTCGGCTGTCTCTGTATTGGCGGCCATCAAAGGCAATTCGCCGCGGCTTCGTTTGCCCGGCGCCGGGCCAAGGCTGCCGGGGCGGTTCAACGCCGCCGCCAGCACACCATGCGGGCCAAGTGCCATCCAGCTTCCGCCCGCGCTACGGTCTCGCCCGCCGATGACGCCTGGATAATCGGACCACCAGGCCGCCGGCGCATCCCAGGCGCGATCCGCCCTTTCATCCCGATTGGCGGCAATCAGCATCGGCCAGGCGTGATCAGGCCGGTTGAGCAAAATCAGCGTACACATTGGGGACAAAACTGCGCCGCATGGCAGCAGCGCGCAAGCCAGGGTCAGAAGCGGAAATTAAACGAGACGCCAGGCCGCCCGTAATGGCCGTAATGGGGATAGGGTCTCGGCACGTAATGGGCCTGCGGCGGCGCATAATAGACCGGCGGTGGCGCGTAATAGACTGGCGGCGGGGCGTAATAGACAGGAGGCGGCACGTAACGCACCGGGGGCTGGATGATCACCACCTCTCCACGTCCACGCGGAGAATGGTAACCATAGCCATAACCATATTGCGGATGCGCCGCGGCAGGGGCATCGGAAAGCGCCACAGCGACCATTCCCAGAGCCAGCACAGCAAAAAGACGGAGCTTTAGTGTCATGGTGACAACTCCTTTGAATACTACATTATGCCCCCGCCACACGGCAGAAAAAAGGCATTCTCACATATCCAGCATCAGCGGTTCCAGCGCATCGCCAAGCGCGATGTTTCCGCCTTCCAAAACCTCGGCATAAACGCCCAAATCCGCATGGCCGAAATGCCGGCGCAGATCGCGCGGCGGGTCGGCATCGCGTGCGGCGGTTTCCGGGTTCACCTCGGTCGCGGCGCAGCGCACGATGCGCTTCACGACCTTAAGGCGCACCTGACCGATCTGGATTTCCTGGCCGATCCAATCAAATTCCGCCCAGGGCCGCCCGCCGGAGAAATAGAAATTCGCGCGAAAGCGCAGCGGGTCCAACGCCATGCCGGCCTCGGCTTCCAAAGCATGCAGGCTGGAAAGGCCAATAATGGAAACCACCTTCATCGCCACATCGGAAAAGCGATGGCCGGGCGCTTCAATGAAGCGGGGTTCGCCGCGCGCCTCAGCGCCCAGAAAATCCGTGAGGTAGCGCGCGATGCCGGCCTTGCCTTCTTCGGTCCGCGTATCGCCCAGAAAGGGCGCGGCGCCGGGGGCGCGGATCGCAAGGCTCCCGTCATGCGGGTCGAAGGCCGTATGCAGTAGCGCCAGCCGCTCATTGACCATCAGGCAGCCGAAATTGCGCTTGGAAAGCCAGCGCGGCGCCGCCACATCAAAGGGCGCGTCCCCCTGGGCGAGGGCGAAGCGCCTGTCATGCGCCAGCATCTCCCCGGGCGTCAGCGCCACGGCTTCCAGAGCCTCGGCGGATAGCCCCTTCACCGGGTAGCGGTAGATCTTTTCGATACGCATCGGGCTCCCCCTTGAAGCAGATCAAGGCCAGATACCACATATCAGGCATTCTGGTGTCATTCGTTGCCCATAAGGGGACGAGGAGCATCGTCCGCTCAGGAGAGGGACCACATGGATATCGAAAAGTTTACCGACCGCGCCCGCGGTTTTCTGCAAGCGGCGCAAACCATTGCGATCCGCGAATTCCACCAGCAGGTGACGCCCGTGCACCTGTTGAAGGCGCTGCTGGATGACCCGGAAGGCGCCGCGAGCGGCCTGATCCGTGCCGCCGGCGGTGATCCGATTCGCGCCAAGAACGCGGTGGAAAACTTCATGACCCGCCTGCCGAAAGTGACCGGCGGCGGCGCTTCCGCCCAGCCGAGCTTCACCGCCGATATCGTACGCATCCTTGGCAATGCCCAGGAACAGGCGAACCGCGCCGGTGACGCCTTTGTGGCGCAGGACCGCGTGCTGGTGGCACTCGCCGGCAGCGAAGGCGATGCCGGCCGCGCGCTCCGCGTCGCGGGGGCCGAGCCCGACAAGCTGGAAAAGGCCATTGCGCAAATCCGCAAGGGCCGCACGGTGAATAGCCAAAGCGCCGAAGACAGTTTTGACGCGCTGAAGAAATACGCGCGCGACATCACGGAAGTGGCGCGTCAGGGCAAGCTTGACCCGGTGATTGGCCGTGATGAGGAAATTCGCCGCGCCATTCAGGTGCTGGCGCGCCGCACCAAGAACAATCCGGTGCTGATCGGCGAACCCGGCGTGGGCAAGACCGCGATTGTGGAAGGCCTGGCGCTCCGCATCGTCAATGGCGACGTGCCGGAAGCCTTGAAGACCAAGCGCGTCATGGCGCTTGACCTTGGCGCGATGGTGGCCGGTGCCAAATATCGTGGTGAGTTTGAAGAACGCCTGAAAGCCGTGCTGGCGGAAACCACGCAGGCAGAGGGCGAGATCATCCTCTTCATTGATGAAATGCACACGCTGGTCGGCGCGGGCAAGGCGGATGGGGCGATGGATGCATCGAACCTGCTGAAGCCTGCCCTGGCGCGCGGTGAATTGCATTGCATTGGTGCGACCACGCTTGATGAATACCGCAAGCACGTGGAAAAGGATGCGGCGCTGGCGCGGCGCTTCCAGCCCGTCTTTGTCGGTGAGCCGAGCGTCGAGGACACCATCTCCATCCTGCGCGGCATCAAGGAAAAATACGAACTCCATCACGGGGTGCGCATTGCCGATGGCGCGCTGGTGGCCGCCGCCACCCTGTCCAACCGCTACATCACAGATCGCTTTCTGCCCGATAAGGCGATTGACCTGGTAGACGAGGCTTCATCGCGGCTTCGCATGCAGGTGGACAGCAAGCCTGAGGAGCTGGACGCGATTGACCGCGACCTCATGCGCCTCAAGATCGAACGCGAAGCGCTGAAGAAGGAAGATGATGCGGCATCGCGTGATCGCCTTGCCAAGCTAGAAAAGGAATTGGCGGAGCTTGAGGAAAGCTCAGCCGCCATGACCACGCGTTGGGAATCCGAAAAGGGCAAGGTGGTTGAAAGCCAGAAGCTCAAGGAAGAATTGGACAAGGCGCGGACCGAGGTTGAATTGGCCCAACGCCGCGGTGATCTGACCAAGGCTTCTGAACTGCTCTATGGCGTTATTCCTGGCATTGAAAAGAAACTTGCTGATGCCGGCAATGGCGATGCCAAGCTGGTCAATGAAGCCGTGACGGAAGAAGGCATTGCGGCGGTGGTCAGCCGCTGGACCGGGATACCGGTTGAGAAAATGCTGGAAGGCGAACGCGCCAAGCTGCTGCGGATGGAAGATCAGTTGCGCAAGCGTGTTGTCGGTCAGGAAGAAGCGCTTGAAGCGGTATCCAAAGCCGTGCGTCGTGCGCGCGCGGGCTTGCAGGACCCCAATCGCCCGATTGGCAGCTTCCTGTTCCTCGGCCCGACGGGTGTCGGCAAAACGGAATTGGTGAAGTCGCTCGCTTCCTTCCTGTTCGATGATGAACGCGCCATGACGCGCATTGACATGTCTGAGTACATGGAAAAGCACGCGGTATCGCGGCTGATTGGCGCGCCGCCTGGCTATGTGGGGTATGAGGAAGGTGGCGCGCTGACGGAAGCCGTGCGCCGGCGGCCTTACCAGGTGATTTTGTTTGATGAGGTCGAAAAGGCCCATGATGATGTCTTCAATGTACTGTTGCAGGTGCTGGATGATGGGCGGCTGACGGATGGCCAGGGGCGGACGGTTGATTTCCGCAACACCATCATTGTGCTGACCAGCAATCTTGGTGCGCATGCCATCGCGGAATTGCCGGAAAGTGCCGATATCGAAGCGGCGCGGCCTTCAGTGATGCGTTCGGTGCGCGAACGTTTCCGGCCGGAATTCCTCAACCGGTTGGATGAGATTGTGCTGTTCCGGCGCCTCGCGCGCGGGGATATGGCGGCGATTGTGGATATTCAGCTGCGCGGCCTGCGCCGGTTGCTGGAAGATCGCAAAATCACGCTCTCCTTGGATGAGGCCGCGCGGGAATGGCTGGCGGAAGCAGGCTATGATCCGGTTTATGGTGCGCGTCCCTTGAAGCGTGTCATTCAGCGGAACCTGCAGGACAAGCTGGCGGGGCTGCTGCTGGAAGGCAGCGTGAAGGATGGCGAAAGCCTGACGGTCACGGCCAGCCCCGATGGGCTGGAAGTGCGCCACGCCGCGCCTGAGGCTGCGCAGGCCGAAGCTGCCTGATAGCACTTGATCAGGCGCCGCATTCGCGCGATTTCTGCTGCCTCAAAGGCAGGAGAAACGCGAATGCGGCGCAGGGCTTTTCTGGGAACAGGTGCGGCGATGCTGGCGGGGGCAGCCCAGGCGCAGCATCACGGGCATCACGGCGCGAATATTCCGGCAGATCAAATGTCCGCCTTGCGCGGGCCTAATCCGCAGGCGCTGACACCTGAACAATTGGCGCAGCGCGTGGTGACCAGCCCCGCGCCGGCTGGCGTGCCTGGGCGCTGGGTGTCGCGCGCCCCTTTGCCCCTGCCGCGCAGTGAAATGGCCTGGGCGACGGCCTGGGCCGGCAAGCTTCATGTCATTGGCGGCTATGCGCAGGGGCAGGTGGATAAGCCCTATCACCATGTCTATGACCCGGCGGTGGATCGCTGGCAGGAAGCCGCACCTTTGCCGCGCGGCGCCAATCATGTCGGCGTGGTGGCCGATGCCGGGCGGATTTACGCGCTGGGTGGTTTCACCGAACAGAATCGCGCTTCAGACGACAAGGCCTTTGTCTATGATGTGGCAGGTGATCGCTGGTCTGCCATCGCACCCATGCCGCGGCCCCGCGGTGCGGGCGCTGTCGCGGCGGTGGGTGGCAAGATTTATCATATCGGTGGCGCAACCGATCCCGCACCCGAACGCGCCAGCATCGCCTGGAATGAGGTGTATGATCCGCAGACCGATAAATGGACGCTGCTCCGCCCGCTGCCGGCGGGGCGTGACCATGCGGGCGTGGTGGTTTGGGAAGGGCGTATTCACATCGCCGGTGGGCGCTTCAACACCTTTGAAAATAACACTGGCCTGCATCACGTCTATGATCCCGCCAGCGATACCTGGCGGCTACGCGCGCCAATCCCAACGCCGCGTTCCGGCCATGGCATGGTGCTGCTGCGCGGGCGCTTCTGGTGCATGGGTGGCGAGGAACGGCTTTATGACGCGCAAAACCGCCCGA
>JBIKWX010000225.1:0-6115 GCA_044356095.1 Roseomonas sp. | reverse complement strand
GCCGCGCAAACCGCGAAGCAGGTGATTGTCCAGCGCGTGCGTGAAGTGGAACGCCGCAAGCAATTCGAAGAATACAAGGACCGCGTTGGCGAAATCATCAATGGCACGGTCAAGCGCACCGAATATGGTAATCTGATGGTGGATCTGGGCCGCGCCGAAGCGCTGCTCCGCCGCGATGAAACCATCCCGCGCGAAGCCTTCCGCAATGGCGATCGCGTGCGTGCCTATATTTATGACGTGCGGGAAGAACCGCGCGGGCCGCAGATTTTTCTCTCGCGCACCCATCCGGGTTTTCTGGCGAAGCTGTTTGCGCAAGAAGTGCCGGAAATCTATGATGGCATCATCGAAATCAAGGCAGTGGCGCGTGATCCCGGCAGCCGTGCCAAGATGGCCGTGATCAGCCGTGACAGCTCGATTGATCCTGTGGGCGCTTGCGTCGGGATGCGCGGATCGCGCGTGCAGGCGGTGGTCGCGGAATTGCAGGGCGAGAAGATTGATATCATCCCCTGGTCGCAGGATCAGGCAACCTTCATTGTGAATGCGCTTGCCCCCGCTGAAGTCAGCAAGGTTGTGTTGGATGATGAAGGCCGCCGCGTGGAAGTGGTGGTGCCGGATGACCAGCTTAGCCTCGCCATCGGGCGTCGCGGGCAGAATGTGCGCCTCGCTTCGCAGCTGACGCGCTATGATGTGGATATCCTGACGGAAGCCGAGGAAAGCGAACGCCGCCAGGAAGAATTCCGCCGCCGCACCGGGCTGTTTGTCGAAGCGCTTGATGTGGATGATGTGATCGCGGGGCTTTTGGTGCAGGAAGGCTTCGGTTCCATCGAAGACATCGTGCAGGCCCCGGATGAGGAATTGGCCGAAATCGAAGGCTTTGATGAAAGTGTCGCCGCCGAATTGAAGCGTCGCGCTGAAGCCTTCATCGAAAAGCGAGATGCCGAAATGGATGAAAAACGCCGTGACCTTGGCGTGGATGATGTGTTGATCGACGTGGGCGGCTTCACGCCGGCCATGATGGTGACGCTGGGCGAAAAGGGCGTGAAGTCGCTTGAAGACCTGGCTGACCTCGCCGGGGATGAATTGGTTGAAATCCTTGGTGCCGAAGCGGTGGATGAGGAAACGGCCAATGCCATCGTAATGGAAGCGCGTCGTCGTGCCGGCTGGCTCGGCGATGAGGCATGAGGCACGGCCCTGAGCGAAGCCTCTGCCCTGCCGGGCGAAGATGAGCCCGAAAAGGGCCCGCTTCGCCGTTGCATTGTCACGCGCGACAGCCTGCCCAAGGCGGAGATGATCCGTTTTGTGCTGGGGCCGGGGCGCGAAATCGTCCCGGATTTGGCTGAAAGGCTGCCGGGGCGGGGAATGTGGTTGAGCGCGCGGGGCGATGTGCTAGAAGGCGCCATCAGCCGGGGGGCTTTTACGCGCGCGGCGCGCGGGCCTGTGGTGGTGCCGCCGGACTTGGCGGGGCTGCTGCAACAGGGGCTGCGTGCCAGGATTGCCGATCTGCTGGGGCTTGCGCGCCGGGCGGGTCAGGCGGTGGCGGGCTGGCAGGCGGTGCGGGAATGGCGCGCCGCGGATCGAATTGCCTTGCTGGTGCAGGCCAAGGATGGCAGCCCAGCAGAGCGTGAACGCCTCTCTGGCGGTGGCATGGCGGCGATTGCGCCGCTTTCTGCCGCTGAATTGGGGCGGGTTTTTGGGCGTGACCACATTGTTCATGTGGCGGTCGCGCCGGGCCGTTTGGCTGATGCCATCCGGTCTGAGGCGGGCAGGCTTTCTGGCCTTTCCGCGCAAGATAGTGTCTAAATCCTAAGGCTGGCCGGGTATGCGGCGGCTCAATGTGTATCAGATGATCGGGTTCAAAGCGGCGAATGAGTGACCAGAACGAGCAGGACGCGGGTAAAAGCAGGCTGAGCCTTCGGCCCGGCGGACGCCTCGAGCTTGGCAAGACGGTGGATGCGGGCAGCGTCCGCCAATCCTTCAGCCATGGCCGATCCAAGACCGTACAGGTCGAGGTTGTGAAGAAACGCGCCGTGGCGCCAAGCCCGGTGCGGCCTGGCATTGGCGTGCCCGCCGCACGCGCCCTTGGCCCGGCCCCGGCGGCACCGGCTGCTGCGCCGGTGCCGGCACCAGCCCCCGCAGCACCTCCACCCGCGCCGAGCCCGGCGGTGGCAGCGCCCGCGGAAGTAGCACCCCCGCCTGTCGCCGCGCCTGTCGCCGAGCCGCCTGCGCCGGCGCCAGTGGCGGCTGCACCCGCGCCCGCGCCAGCCGCGCCGCCCCCTGCTCCGGCTGCCGTTGCAACCCCGGCGCCGCCTTCAGCCCGCGTGCCAATGGCACCCCCACCCGCCGGCCGCGCCGGTGGCGCGCCTGGTCGCCAGGGTGCCGGTGGCCGCCAAGGTGGCGGGGGCCAGGCCGCCCGCACCACCAGCACGGGCCGGCCTCTGACGCAGGCGGAACTCGCCATGCGGCAAAGGGTGCTGGAAGAAAACCGCCGCAACGAGGCGCAGCGCCAGCGTGAGGAACGCGAACGCCAAGCGCTGATGGTGCGCTCTGCCGCCGAAGAAGCCGCGCGCCGCGTGGAAGAAGAAGCCCGCGCCAAGGAAGAAGCCGCCCGCCGTGCGGAACAGGAAGCCCGAGCTGCTCAGGAAGCGGCGCGTCGCCCCACGCCTCCGCCGCAAGCCGCAGCACCCGCGGCAGCGCCGAGCCGCGGCCCTGCCGGCGCGCCCGCGCGCAAGCCAACCGCGCCGTCAGAACCGCCGGTCAAGCTCACGCTCAAGGCGCGTGCGCCTTCAGATGATGATGAGGATGGGCCACGCCGCCCGGCGCTGCGTCGCCCTGGCGCGGCGCCTGGTCCGGCCAAGCGGCTCACGCCCGCGCCGGTCAAGAAATCTCCGCCCGGCGCTGATCGGCGCCGCGAAGGCCGCATTGACGTGGCAGCCGCGCTGGAAGGTGAGGATGAACGGACGCGGTCCATCGCCTCTGTCCGGCGGGCGCGTGAACGTGAACGCCGCCAGCAGGAATTGGCGCGGCTGCGCTCCGGCACGGAACGCGTGGTGCGCGAAGTGGTGGTGCCGGAAAGCATCACCGTGCAGGAATTGGCTAATCGCATGGCCGCCCGCGGCGGGGAGGTAGTGAAGTCCCTGTTCCGCATGGGCGTGATGGCGACACTGACGCAAAGCATTGATGCCGATACCGCCGAGCTGGTGGTGCAGGAATTCGGCCACCGCGTGAAGCGCGTGAGTGAATCCGATGTCGAAATGGGCCTGGAAGGTGCGCAGGATACGGATACGGAATTGCTGCCGCGTCCGCCTGTGGTCACCATTATGGGCCATGTGGACCATGGCAAAACGAGCCTGCTGGATGCGCTCCGCAAGACCGATGTGGTTGCCCATGAAGCGGGCGGCATCACGCAGCATATTGGTGCCTATCAGATCACGGTGCCGGCGGGTGACCGCGTAACCTTCATTGATACACCAGGCCATGAAGCCTTCACCGCCATGCGTGCGCGTGGTGCATCGGTGACCGATATGGTGGTGCTGGTGGTGGCGGCGGATGATGGTGTCATGCCGCAAACGGTGGAGGCCATTCGCCATGCGCGCGCGGCCAATGTGCCGCTTATTGTCGCCGTCAATAAAATCGACAAGCCCGGCGTGAAGCCCGAACGCGTGAAGCAGGAATTGCTGCAACACGAAATCGTGGTGGAAAGCCTGGGGGGTGAAACCCAAGAAATTGAGGTCTCGGCGACCCAGAAGATCAATCTGGACAAGCTGCTGGAAGCGATTTCGCTGCAAGCGGAAATCCTTGACCTGCGCGCCAATCCGGACCGCGCGGCGGAAGGCACCGTGATTGAAAGCAAGCTCGACCGCGGGCGCGGTCCGGTGGCGACCGTGCTGGTGCAAAAGGGCACGCTGAAGCAGGGGGATATTGTGGTGGCCGGCGCCGAATGGGGCCGCGTGCGTGCGATGCTCGACGATAAGGGCCGCCCCGTGAAGGATGCCGGTCCGGCACTGCCTGTGGAAATCCTCGGCCTGTCCGGTGTGCCGACAGCGGGTGAGAATTTCATCGCCGTTGAAAACGAAGCCCGCGCGCGGGAGATTTCCGAATTCCGTCAGCGCAAGCTGCGCGAAAAGGCCACCGCCACAGCGGGTGCTGGCCGTGGCAGCCTGACCGATATGCTGGCCCGCATCCAGGCGGGTGAGCAGAAGGAAGTCACCGTTGTCGTCAAGGCCGATGTGCAGGGTAGCTCTGAAGCTATTGGTGTCACGCTCGGCAAGCTTGGCAATGAAGAAGTCCGCGTGCGTGTGCTGCATAGCGCCGTTGGTCAGATCACTGAATCCGATATCCAATTGGCCAAGGCGTCCGATGCGGTGATTGTCGCCTTCAATGTGCGCGCCACATCGCAAGCGCGTGATCTGGCGCAGCGCGAAGGGGTCGAAATCCGCTACTATTCGATCATCTACGAAGTCGCGGATGACATTGAAAAGCTGGTCAAGGGCAAGTTGGCCCCGGTGCAGCGCGAAAAATTCCTGGGCTATGCGCAAATCTTGCAGGTCTTCGAAGTCAAGCGCATCGGCAAGGTTGCCGGCTGCCGCATCACCGAAGGCCAGGTCAAGCGCGGCGCGGGGGTGCGTCTGCTGCGCGATGGCGTCGTGATCCATCAGGGCGAATTGTCCACGCTCCGCCGCTTCAAGGATGATGTGCGTGAAGTCGGCAATGGCCTGGAATGCGGCATGTCCTTCGCCAATTACGACGATATCCGCGTTGGCGATCAGATCGAATGCTATGAGACGGAGACGGTAGCGGGCTGAGCCAAGGCCGCGACCGCCCCGCCTTTCTGGCAAGCCTGGGCTATGCGGCCCGGGCAGGGAAATATTCATGAGCAAGCATCAGCATCACGGCCGGGCGGAAGGCCCTTCCCAGCGCCAATTGCGCGTGGCGGAAGAAGTGCGCCATGCGCTTTCCGCCACCTTCGCCCGCGAAGAATTTCGCGATCCCGCGCTTCAAGGCCTGCATGTGACGGTAACAGAAGTGCGTGCCTCACCGGATTTGAAGCACATGACTGCCTTTGTCGCGGCACTCGGGCGGGAAATCACGAAGGAAGAGCTGGCCGGCCTGAAGCGCGTGAGTTCCTTCCTGCGGCGGGAGGTTTCCCACGCGGTGCGCCTGAAATATGCGCCAGACCTGCATTTCCAGCCTGATACGGCACTCGATTACGCGATGCATATAGATGAGGTGATGCGCCGGCCCGAAGTGCAGCGCGATTTGCAAGCGAAGCCCGAAGGGGAAGACAAGCCATGAGCGAGGCTCGCGAAAGGCGCCCCGGCCCACCGCGCGGCAAGCATCGCCCGCATAAGAAGCCGAAGGGTGTCGCCCTTGATGGTTGGCTGATCATTGACAAGCCAACGGGTGTTGGTTCGACCGATGTGGTCACGCTTTGCAAACGCGGCTTCAATGCGCAGAAATGCGGCCATGGTGGTACGCTCGATCCGTTGGCGACCGGCGTGCTGCCGATTGCCTTTGGTGCGGCGACCAAAACCGTACCTTACGTGATGGATGGCACGAAGACCTATCGCTTCACGCTGAAATTCGGCGAAGCGCGGGATTCCGATGATGCCCATGGCAAGGTGATTGCGACATCCGATATGCGCCCGGATGACGCGACCATTCGCGCGGCCCTGCCGCAATTCATCGGCGATATCATGCAGGTGCCGCCGATATTCTCCGCGATCAAGGTCGCGGGCGAACGTGCCTATGATCTGGCGCGCGCTGGCGAAATCCCGGAAATGGCGCCGCGCCCGGCCCGGGTGGATCGGTTTGAACTGATTGAACGCCCGGATGCCGATACGGCGGTGTTTTTCGTTGAATCCGGCAAGGGCGTTTATATGCGGAGCCTGGCGCGCGATATCGCGCGGGCCTGTGGTTCGGTTGGGCATATTGTGGCGCTCCGGCGCATGCGTGTCGGTCCATTTCACGAAAAAGATGCCGTGGCCCTGGACAAGATCACCGTTTCCGGCGATACGCCGCCCCCTTCCCCGGCGCTTCTGCTGCCGGTGACGACCGCGCTGGCCGACATCCCGGCGCTGGCCCTCACCGAAGCGGAAGCCGCGCGGCTCTCATACGG
>JBIKWX010000023.1:0-19980 GCA_044356095.1 Roseomonas sp. | reverse complement strand
GGATTGGCTGCCCTCACTCACGCGCCGTTCGGCGGCCATCAGCGCAGCAGCGGCGGTGGCATGCGCTTCGCTTGCCTGGTCCAGCAGGCGCGCGGCTTCCGCGCGGCGGAGCGCTGCGGCTTCCGGTGCGGCGGCCAGGGCATCACGCTCGGCTTCCGCTTCGGCATCACGGCGGCGCAGATCAGCAACACGCGCGGCAGCATCTTCGGCGCGCGCGGCCCAAAGGCCTGCTTCATTGGCAAGGCTCGCGCGGCGCGCGGCGATGGAACCAGCCTCTGCCGCCAGGGCGCCTTGTGCATCACGCGCGGCAGCCTCTGCAGAGCGTTGTTCCGCCAAGTGGGACCGCGCCGCTTCCACGCTTTCACGAAGCTGCACCAGATCGGGCGCCGCTTCGCGCGCTTGCACAGCTACGGTGCGCGCGGCTTCGGCTTCCGCCAATTCCGCGCCGATGCGTTCCAATTGCGGGGCAAGCGCGGCGAGGCGGTTTTCCACCTCTGACGCGCGGTTCAGCAAGGCTGACTGACGCTGGCGCGCTTCCGCCAAAGCGATTTCAGCGCGCCGACGCGCTTCCCGCGCATTCGCCTCCGCATTGCGCGCTTCGGCTTCGGCTTGGGCGGCGGCCTGTTCCGCCTGACGCAGCAGGGCAACATCGGGGCGCGCGGTGAAAAGTGCCTCGGCTTCCAGGCGCGCGGCATCGGCTTCGGCGCGGTCTTCCGCAAGCCGTGCCAGCTGCGGTTCAAGGGCTGCGATGCGGCTTTCGGCGCGCGCATCGCGTGCGGCCAATTCACCCTCAGCCCTACGCGCGGCGGATGCAGCCGCTTCGGCGGCGCTCCGGGCATTACGCGCGGCAGTTTCGGCGCTGGCGGCTTCCGCTTCGGCGGCTTCGGCGGCAATGCGCGCGGCTTCGGCTTCCGCTGCCGTGACTTCCGCCTGATCCAACCGCGCTTCGGCAGCGCGCAGCGCATTGCGTTGCGCCAGCCGCACCGCGCCCGGCGTGGGGGCGCCGGCGTGATGCGTATGACCATCCCAGCGCCAAACCGCGCCTTCTTCCGTCACCAAAGCCTGACCAGGCCGCAGCCCTGCTTGTAGCGCCGCGCCATCCATGCCGCGCGCGAGCAAACCCACTTGCGATAGCGCGCGCGCCAGCGCCGCCGGCGCTTCAACCAGACGCGAAAGAGGCACCGCGCCATCGGGCAAGGCTTGCGCCACGGCGAGCGGCGGCAAATTGCGCCAATGCCGCGCCGCAGAGGCATCGGCAGGGCTTTCCAAAGCCTCCCCCAATGCCGCACCAAGCGCCGCTTCCAGGCCGGGCGGTACGCGCACCTGATCGAGAATAGGCTGCGCCGAGGCCGTGCCGCGCGATTCCAGCACCTCCGTCAGCGCTGCCACTTCGGCGGCGATGCGCGCGCGCGCGGCACCGGCTTCGGCGGATTTGCGGCGCGCTTGCACCAGGGTTTCTGACGCAGTGCTGCGGGCTGCTTCCGCTTCACGCAACCGCGCCGCGCTGCCGATCAATGTGGCTTCCGCAAGCCGGGCGGAGGACATCGCCGCATCGCGCGTGACCTCAGGAATACGCTCAGCAAGCGCAGCGTCACGTTCGCCCGACAGCGCGGCATATTGCGCGACAATGCGCCGATGGCGGTCATCAGCGGCTTGCAGGGCAGCTTCACGGCGCGCGGCTTCGGCGCTTGCTTCCTCAGCACTGCGGCGCGCTTCGGCATGGGCGGCAACAGCCTCGGCACGGCGCGCTTCGGCCTGTTCCAAGGCGTCGCGCGCAGCAGTGAAGGCGGCATCCGCTTCAGTGACACTCTGGGTGGCGGCTTGTTTTTCTGTATCTGAAACCGCACGGGCCAAGGCGGCTTCATGATCCGCAGACAGCGCCGCATGGGCTTCGCGGGCGCGGCGCAAACGGGTTTCTGCCGCGGCCAATTCGGCTTCGGCAGCCTGCAATTGCGCGGCACCGGCGGCGGCGGCTTCTGTCGCTTGATTGGCGGCGCGTTCCGCGTCACGCACGGCTTCGCCCGCTTCCACAAGTGCCACAGCGGCAGCATCGCGCCGTGCAGGGAGCGCGGTTTCGCGTTCAACCAGCCCCGCATCTTCTTCCGCGATGCGTGCGCGCGCGGCTTCCGCATCCTGCGCCAGGGCCTCGGCATGCGAGAGATCCTGGCGAAGTTCAGTCAGGCGCGCTTCGGCGGCTTCAAGTGCCGCGCGGGCGCGGCTTTCTTCCGCCTCCATGCCTTCCGCTTCAACGCGACGACGCTCAAGCGCGGTGCGCGCGGCGGCTTCATCGGCGCGTGGCGCGGCGAGGCCCTGTTCCGCTTCATGCAGCGCAATCGCCGCCGCTTCGGCTTCCTGTTCGGCGGCGCTGGTGGCAGTCCGCGCTGCTGCCAGCGCCGTAGCTGCTGCGGTCAGTGCCGCTTTGGCGCGCGCGGCGAGCAGGGCGAGCCATTCGCCTTCCGCCTGCCGCACCAGGCCCGAGATATTGCGATAGCGATTGGCCTGCCGCGCCTGGCGTTGCAGCCCCTGGCGCTGCGCATCCAATTGGCCGAGCAAATCTTCCGCACGCGACAGATTGGTTTCCGCCTGCCGCAGCTTCAATTCCGCTTCATGGCGGCGCGCGCGCAACCCTGCAATGCCGGCGGCTTCTTCCAAAACACCGCGCCGATCATCCGGCTTCGCTTGGATCAGCGCGGCAACGCGGCCCTGGCTGACCAGGGCAGAGGACCTTGCGCCGGAACCGATATCGGCGAACATGGTCTGCACATCACGCGCGCGCAATTCCTTGCCATTGACACGGAAATTGCTGCCCTCGCCGCGCGAAATCCGACGCGTTACTTCCAATTCGGCGATGTCATTATTGGGTGCCGGCGCCAGCCCCGCCGCATCTTCCAGAAACAGCATCACTTCCGCGACATTGCGCCCGGGCCGCGTTGCGGTGCCGGCGAAAATCACATCATCCATTTCACCGCCGCGCATCGCCTTGGGCGAGGTTTCACCCATCGCCCAGCGCAGCGCTTCGACAACATTGGATTTGCCGCAGCCATTGGGGCCGACAATGCCAGTCAGCCCCGGCAGCACTTCAACCGTTGTGGCTTCGGCGAAGGATTTGAAACCGGCGATGCGGATGCGCGACAGCTTGGCGTTATGCGCCGCGCGTGCCTGTTCTTCGCTGCGTGCTGCCTCAGCTTCCGCCGTGCTGATTGCAGCTTCGGCTTCGGCCTCTGGCGGGATCACTTCGTCCATCACCGCGGCGTTGCCTCTCGCACTGCGGCTTCGAAGCGTTCGAAGGAAATGGCACCGGGGAGTTTTTGCGTGCCAATGATGAAGGTTGGCGTGGCGTTGACCTGATGTTCGGTCTCACCCTTTTGGCGCGCTTCCAGAATGGCGCGGGCCAGAGCGTCATCCGCCCAGGCAGCGTTGAAGGCATCGGCACCCATGCCGGCAAGCGCCGCGATCTTGCCGATCTCGGCCTTGTGATCCACGCCGCGCGCGAAGGCCCAGCGATCCTGTGTCGCGAATAGCGCCGAGATGAAGGGTTCGTAGCGATCGGGCGGAAAGCTGCGCGCCACGGCATGGGCGCGGAGCGAGATTTCATCCAGCGGGAAATCACGGAACACCATGCGCACGCGCCCGGCCTCCACCAATTCGCGCTTAACGCGCGGCCAGGTGTCGCGGTGAAAGGCGCCGCAATGGCTGCAGGTCAGGGAGAAATATTCAATCGCTGTCACGGGTGCATCGGCACGACCAAGGCTGCGTTCATCCAAGCCGCCCACAGTGGCCGGGCGTGGGGGTGCGACGGGCTGCGCCGGGGCGGGGGCCGGCGGCGGCGTTGGCGCGGTCGCGACCGGGGCGGGCGGCGTTGCAAGCCAGCGCGAGGCGAGAAAGCCGCCACCCAAAACCGCAACAGCCAATCCGCCCAACAACAAGCGACGATCAGGCATCAATTTCTCTCCTCCGGAGCCGGCGCGCCTTTTCGGGGGGAGGCTGCCGGGCCGATTTGGCCTTGGGGGTGCGACTCGGCCCCCTCAGCCTTGTTTTCGATAGACGCCGCGCGCCAATCTTTCCAGCGCCTCGCGCAAATCCCCTGTGGGTAACTCCTCCAAAGCACTCGTCACGCGCTTGGGTAGCGCCACGGGGCGTGGCGGCAGGGCCGGCTGGCTGGTTTTTCGGGCGGGCGCCGCCCCCTGGACAAAGCGGAGCCTTTCCACCGCAACCCGCCCCAACCCGCCATTGATCCGGGCCATGAGTTCCGGCGCCAAATGGCTGAGTTCCAGCGCAATCGGCCCGGAACAGGCAATGGTCAGACTGCCCGAGGTCAAGCGCAGCGGCTGCGTCACGGCAGCCAGCGCCGGGCCGACCAGCGCCGGCCAATCCGCCATGATCTGCGCGGCGGCGGGGCTCTTGCGTTTGAAGGCCGGGCGCGTCAGGGCTGGAATCAGGGCGCCGAGGGGTCTAGGCCCGCCGAAGAACCGCCTTTCCTCCTTATCCCGGGACATGCCGTGAAACCCCCTTCCGCCGCCGATCTGCTGCACTGGTATGACAGGCACCGCCGCATCCTGCCATGGCGCGCCCCGCCGGGGGAACGCGCCGCACCATATCACGTGTGGCTTTCCGAGATCATGTTGCAACAGACGACAGTGGCAACGGTAGGGCCGCGCTTTGCCCGTTTTCTCGCGCGCTTCCCCGATTTGGCTGCCTTGGCCGAGGCGCCGTGGGAGGATGTGGCGGCGGAATGGGCCGGGCTTGGCTATTACGCGCGGGCGCGCAACCTGCATGCGGCGGCGCGGCAAATCCTTACCCTGGGCGGCTTCCCGGAAACACGAGAGGGTCTGGCCACCCTACCCGGCATTGGCCCCTATACCGCCGCCGCCATCGCCGCCATCGCTTTCAACGCGCCCGTGGTGCCCCTTGATGGCAATGTGGAACGTGTCACCGCGCGGGTCTTCGCGGTGGAGGAAGCCCTGCCCACTGCCAAGCCCCGGCTTGATGCTCTGGCGCAGGGTTTTCTGGCCGATAAGGCCGCCCGCGCCCGACCTGGTGATTTTACGCAAGCGCTGTTTGATTTGGGGGCGGGGATTTGCTCGCCCCGCAAGCCCGCCTGCGCGCTCTGTCCTTGGCGGCGCGCATGTCAGGCACAGAAGCTTGGTCTGACAGAGGCCCTGCCGCGCAAGGCACCGAAGCCAGAGCGCCCCACGCGCCATGGCGTGCATTTCCTGCTGATTGATGCGGAGGGTCAGGTTTGGCTGAAGCGCCGCCCTCCACGCGGGCTATTGGGTGGCATGTTGGAAATCCCCGGCACGTCCTGGCGAGAGGCGGTTTGGGCTGAGGACGAGGCATTGGCGGAAGCGCCCATCGCGCTTGATTGGCAGATGGTGGCGGGGGAAGCGCGACATGTCTTCACGCATTTCGCGCTGACGATGCGGCTGTATCAGGCGCGGCTACCGAAACGTGCCAAGCGGCCAGAGGGGGAATGGCTGGTACCCGCAGAAGCGGCGCAGGCCTTGCCGAGTGTCATGCGGAAATTGCTGGTGCTGGCTGGGCTATCCGCGTGAGGTTTCGCCACGCGCCAAGCCCGCGCTTATACTCGGCTCCATCGTGACCGCCGCACCCTTCATCCCCCCCTTTCCGGAACCGCGCGAAAGCCTGCCGGGGCCTTTCGAAATCATTCGCCTGCTGCGCGGCAATATTCTGAGCGGCTTTCTCGCCCGCAGCTATCAGTCGGAATGCATCCCCTTGCATCTGCTTGGTCGGCGCATGCTCATTATCAATACGCCGGAGCTGGTGCGAGAGATTTTCGTATTGCGCGACGATATCTATGGCCGCAAATCCCACTTCATGGACCGCGCCTTGGCGCCGGTGATTGGTGAGAGTCTTTTCATCAATCATGGCGAAGCCTGGCGCGAAAGACGTGAAGCGCTTACCCCGGCGCTGCACCCGGCTGGGATTCCGCAATTCCACCCGCTTTTTGTTCAAGTCGCC
Source organism: Roseomonas sp. (assembly GCA_044356095.1). Taxonomy (GTDB): domain Bacteria; phylum Pseudomonadota; class Alphaproteobacteria; order Acetobacterales; family Acetobacteraceae; genus Neoroseomonas. The sequence continues at coordinate 14,001 of JBIKWX010000023.1, read as the reverse complement.
GGCGAATTGGCGGCGGAATGGGAAGCGGCAGCGGGCGGACCGCCACGCGATATCGCGCCTGATCTTGCGATTGCCACCGCGCGGATCGTCATGCTGGCAGTTTTCGGACCCGAAGTGGCACCAGCAGCAGCGCGCGATCTGGCGGCCGCTTTCGCAATCTATCAGGATGCGGTGGAGAATATTGACCTTGCCCATCTGCTCGGCCTGCCGGCCTGGGTGCCAACACCGCAAAACCGCCGCGCACGCCAGGCAGCACGCGATATTCGCGCATTGATCGAAGCCCTGCTGCAACGCCATGCGCTGACCGCGCCCTTTGCGCGCTTTGCCGCCACGCAGCGCGATGATGGTAGCGCTGTGCTGGATCACACGGCGCTGGTGGATGAAATTGCGATGATGCTGCTGGCAGGCAGCGAGACCTCGGCCAATGGCTTGGCTTGGGCGCTCTATCTGGCCGCAAGCCATGCGCCCACGCTCGAGAGGTTGCGTGCCGAATGGCAGGAAGTTTTGGCGGATGGGCGTGCGCCGGAAGCGGCTGATCTGCCGGCTTTGGTCTTTACCCGCGCGGTGGTGCAGGAAACGCTCAGGCTTTACCCGCCGGTTGCCATTCTCTCGCGCCAGGCCATGCGCGCTGATCGCATCAGGCGTTGGGATATCCGCAAGGGCGGGACGGTTGCCTGCCTGCCCTGGCTCTTGCAGCGCAATGGCTTGGTTTGGGATGCGCCGCATGAATATCGCCCGGAACGCTTTCTGCCGGATGCGCCGGTGAAACCGCCGCGTTTTGCGCATATCCCCTTCGGGCTTGGTCCGCGGGTTTGTGCCGGTGCTGCCTTTGGCATGGCAGAGATGCTGGTGTTTCTGCCGGTACTGTTGCGGCGCCTGGATTTCCGGGTCGCGCCCGGGCATCGCGTGATGCCGAAGCTCAGGCTGACCTTGCGGCCCGATGGTGGCTTACCGATGCTGATGGCGCGGCGCGAGACACGCGCATGATCTGGCTGGCTTGGTTTTTGGGTAGCGTTTCATTACTGATTACGCTTGGCTTTTTGCTACTATCCATCTGGCATTTGCGAAGCTTGCGGCGCGCGGGCGCCGATCGGGCGGGCCGGGTTTCGCTTGTGCTGGCGCTGCGCGGGGATCAGCCTGGGCTGGCGGCACTTTTCGCCGCACTGGCAGCGCAGGAATTTCCAGCGCGGCGGCTGATCATTGCAGTTGAAAGCGCGGCTGATCCTGCCTTGGCGCAATCCCGCGCGCTGGCTGATCGGCTGCCCTTTCCGCTGGAATGCGTCATCGCTGGGGAGGCTGAGGTGACCGCGCAGAAATGCGCCAATCTTGCCGCGGCGATGGTGCTGATTGATCAGCATGATGACGCGGTGGTTGTACTGGATGGAGATATCAGGCCGCAGCCCTATTGGCTCGGGTGCCTTGTCGGCCCCATTCTGGATGGGCGCTATGACATCGTCACCGGCTATCGCTGGCTGCAACCAGGTAGCGCGGGATGGGTAGCGCAGGCGATTGCCTGGCTCGATCACGGCGTGGCGCTATTGCCGAGGTTGAAGGGAATTACGGTCTTATGGGGCGGGTCTACCGCATATGGTGCTGCGGCGCTCTGCCGGCTTGATCTACCGAGGCTTTATGCGCGGCAATTGGTGGATGATCTTTCGGCGGGGCTCAAGGCGCGCGCGCTCAGCATGCGCATATTGACGCGGCGCGCGCTGTTGGTGCCGCTGCCAAGTGCCGCGCGCGGCTTTGCTTTCTATCGGCGGCAATTTCAATATGGCTGGCATTATCAGCCAGCCGCACCTGCCATGGCCTTGGGGGTGACCACGCTGCATGGCTTGGGCATTTTCGTATTGCTGGCGGCAAGCATCGGTGGCCATGTTGTTGCGCAGCTTTGTCTTGCGATGATCCTGCTGCTGCGGATTGCAGCACTGCGCTGCCATATTGCGGTGGCCGAGAAAATCGCTTCCCCCATGACCGGGGCTGAGATTTGGCGCCAGATCGTGATGGCGCTTTTGCCGCCATTGACGGTGCTTGCGCTATTGCTGGTCATTCTCTCTTCGGTGGCGGCGCGGCGCATGCGCTGGCGCGATATCGCCTATGATATTGCGGGGCCGGAGAAGCTCAGCGTCGCGTGGCGGCGGCGCTTTGATGATCAAACGGGCTGAGGGGTTCAACCGCCGGTGATTTCCGCGCGCAATTCATCCAATACGCGCAAGCCGCCGGCCTTGTTTTCCACATGCCAGAACAACCAGCCATTGCAGGAAGGCACTTCCTGCACCGCCGCGCCCACCTGATGGATGGACCCCGCTGCCTTGCCGCAGCGGAGCGTGCCATCGGCCCCAACCTCGGCCCGCCAGCGGCGGCGCGCATCGGTCAGCACACTGCCCGCCGGCACCAGGCCGCGTTCCACCAGCGTGCCAAAGGGGATGCGTGGCTGTTCGCGCCGTGATGGCAGGGCAAGCGCAGCTGATTCCGGCATGGGCTCCACGGCTGCGAGCCGGGCGCGCGCCCCCTTGGCGTAGCGTTCTTCACGTTCAATGCCGATGAAACGTCGGCCGAGCCGCTTTGCGACCGCCGCCGTGGTGCCAGACCCAAGGAAGGGGTCGAGCACGACCTCTCCCGGTTGGGTGCAGGACAGGATCACGCGATGCAGCAGCGCTTCGGGCTTTTGTGTCGGGTGCAGCTTGTCGCCTTTTTCATCGCGCAGGCGTTCACCACCCGTACACAGCGGGATGAACCAGTCGCTCCGCATCTGCACATCATCATTCAGCGTCTTCATGGCGGCGTAGTTGAAGCGGTATTTGGATTCCTGCCCATGCGCTGCCCAGATCAGTGTTTCATGCGCATTGGTGAAGCGCCGGCCGCGGAAATTCGGCATGGGATTGGCCTTGCGCCAGATGACATCATTCAGGATCCAAAAGCCGAGATCCTGCAACGCCACGCCCAGGCGAAACACATTGTGATAGGCGCCCATCACCCAAATCGTGCCGTCCTTGCGGAGCACGCGGCGACATTCCGTGAGCCAGGCGCGGGTGAAGGCGTCATAGGCAGCGAGATCGGGAAAGCGGTCCCAGGCGTCATCCACGCCATCCACGATGCTCTCATCCGGGCGGCGCAATTCGCCCTTCAATTGCAGATTATAGGGCGGGTCAGCAAAGATCGCATGCACGCTGGCCGGCGGCAGGCGGCGCAGCGTGGCAATCGAATCCCCGACCAGAACCTGGTCCAAGAGCAGCTCCAGCTGCGTTCCCACCGTGAAATCCCTTGTTGATCACGCGAGAATCGCGCGCCGGAGTCGCGCGGTCAAGTCAGTTTCAAAACGGCCTGGTCCACCGGGCCAAAACCGCGCCGATGATGCGGCGATGGGCCGAGCCTTTCCAAAGCCTCCCGATGCGCCGCAGTTGGGTAGCCAGCGTGGCGCGCAAAGCCATAAGCGGGCCAGCGCGGATCGAGCCGGCGCATGGCCCGATCCCTGAGCACCTTGGCAATGATCGAGGCGCCGGCGATGGAAAAACTGAGCCCATCACCGCCGATGACGCAGCGCAGCGGGCAGGGCAAAGGCGGCGGCTGATTGCCATCCACCAGCGCGAGATCGGGTGGCATGGGCAGCTTCGCCACCGCGCGGCGCATGGCTAGATGCGTGGCGCGCAAGATATTGACCCGCCCTATCTCCGTCGCCGAGGCCGCGCCAACGCCGATTTCAACCAGCCCTTCGGCCTTGGCGGCTTGCAGCGCCGCAAAGGCAGCATCCCGCGCCGCTTCCTTGAGCTTTTTGGAATCCTGCAACAGCGCCGCAAGGCTTGCGGGGGGTGGGGTCAGGAACACCAAAGCAGCGGCCAATACGGGTCCAGCGAGGGGGCCGCGCCCGGCCTCATCCACACCCGCGACGCGACCGCCAAGCGCCGCTTCCAGGCTGAAATCGGGCCGCGCCATCAGGTTTTGGCCCGTGGCAGCAAAAGCCAGCCCGCCAGACCCAAAACCAGGCTGGCTGCCAATACGGCGAAACCGGCGCGATAGGCGGCCTCGGGCCGTGCCAGTTCCTGCATCGGGAAGAAGCCAATGACCAGGCCCACCAGCAAAGGCAGCAGGGAAGACCCGAGCACCTGCGCCATATTCACCGTACTCGCACCGCGCCCGACCAGATGATCGGGGAAGAGTATGCGCGCTTCCGTCACCAGCAGCACCGGGTAGCTGGAAAACAACACCAGCCCGACCAGCAGGCCAAGCGCTGCGGGCAAGGGCGGTGCCGGCCAGGCGGCGAGGATTACCAGCATGGCCGCCGAAAGCGCCGCGCCGGCACTTATCATGGCGCTGCGGCGGAGAAAGCGCCGCTCCAGCGGGCCCACCAGCAAAAGCCCGATCGGCATGGCAAGCCCCATCGCGGCAAGCGCCAGCCCGCGTTCATTTGCGTTCAGCCCATGCACATCGGCGAAATAAGGCCCGGCCCAAAGCCCGATCACTGTGGCGGCGGCGGCATAGGCCACCAGATGCAAAGCCAGCACCCTTGGCAGGCCCGGCAGGCGCCAGATGGAGAACTGCCCGCGCAGCGCCTCCTGCAGGGTTTCCGGCTTGCGCGTGGGGGCGGGCCGATCCGGCGGGTCATTCCGCACCAGCCGCCACCAAAGCAGAGCGGCCAACCCGGTAAGAAAGGCTGAGATCAGAAACGCCGCGCGCCAACCAAGCCATCCCGCCAGCCAGGCCAGTGGCGCGCCGGCCAGCAAAATCCCCAGTTGCGAAAAGGCAAAAACCCGTGACAGCGCGAGCGTCATCTGCCCCCCGCCATACCAGCGCGCGCAAAGCACCACAGCCGACATGAAGGAAGCCGCGCAACCAATGCCAATCAGCGCGCGTGCGATCAGCAACGCAGTGCCATCCGTCGCCAAGGCTTGCAGCACGAGGCCCAGCACGGCGATGGCGCTCAGCCCCGCCACCACCAGCCGCGGGCCGAGCCGATCCAACGCAATGCCAACCGGAAGCTGCATCACCAGCAGGGACGCGAAGAACATGCCATTGGCCGCGCCCAGCATGGCGGGTGTCAGCGCCAGATCGGCGCTCAATTCCGGCGCAATCACGCCAAGGGCGCTGCGATGGAACTGGCTGAGCCCGGTGAGTAACGCCAGCGCCAAGACCAGCGCCACACCAGGGGAAAGCCGGGCCATCAAGCGGGCTTTGGCCTATTCGGCCTTGGCGCCGGATTGACGCACCGCGTCCCGCCAACGCTGGCTTTCGCCCGCGACAAAGCCAGGCAATGCCGCGCGCGGGATGGGCATGGGGTCAAAGGCGCGCTCCGTGAAAAGCCTCGCCATTTCGGGGCTGGCCAGCGCCTTGGTGGTTTCGGCTTCGATCCGCGCCAAGACAGCCTCCGGCGTGCCACGGAGCGCGAAAAGCCCTGTCCAATTCACGGAAAGAAAGCCGGGCAGCACGCTGGCGATAGGGGGTACGCCGGGAAGCGCGGCATTGGGCTCGGCTGAGGCCACGCCAAGGGCGCGGATGGCGCCGCCGCGGATTTGCGGCAGGGCGGTGCCAAGCCCATCGAACATCATCGGCACATTGCCGGCGACCAGATCGGTCATGGCCGGCGCGCTGCCGCGATAGGGGATATGGGTCATCTCGGCGCCGATGGCAGCGCGAAACATCTCCCCGGTCAGGTGCAGCTGCGATCCGGTGCCGGAAGACGCGAAAGCGATCTGGCCAGGCCGGGCGCGGATATGGGCGATCAGCGCGGGTAGGTCAGTCATGGGCAGGGCGCGCGGATTGACTACCAGCACATTGGGCTGCTGCGCCAGCATGGCCATGGGCAGGAAATCCGTATCCGGATCAAAACTTAGGCGCTGATACAGCGCCTTATTGATGCAGATAAGTGAGGCGGTCGCGACCAATAACGCATGGCCATCGGGTTCGGAGCGGGCGAAGGCTTCGCCGGCCACGGTCCCGCCGGCGCCGCCGCGATTGTCAATCACCACGGGCTGGCCAAGCGCGGTGGCGAGCCTCTCGCCCAGGGCGCGGGCCAGGATGTCGGTGGTGCCGCCGGCAGCGAAGGGCACGAAAATCCGGATCAGCCGATTGGGGAAGGCAGGCGCCTGGGCCAAGGCAGGGCTGGCAAGCGCGGTGGCGACAAGGCCAAGGCTGGTGCGGCGGGTGATGATGGGCATACGGGTTGGCTCCTGCTGATGGCCCTGAAGCTAAGCCGAAGCGATGCTGGCGGGAAGCTTGAGACGGCAGGAGGCCGAGGCAAAAAATTGCTCTGCAGGAGGCTTCAAGCGAAACAGGCGCCGCGCACCAGCGAAGCACCAGGCAAAGCCCTTGCCTTGTGCGGAAAACCCTTTCGCAACCGGCGGTGGCGTGGCAGGTTTCGTGCTGACGCGGAGACATCCGCGCCCTGAACAGATCGCCCCGCGCGCCTGATACGCCAAGCGGGGATGGGAGAATGCCATGTCGGCACCGAATTGGACCAATCCTGAAACCCTGGTGCTGCATGCCGGTTGGCGTGCGGACCCGACAACCGGTTCGGTCGCTGTGCCGATCCACCAGACCACATCATTCCAATTTCAGGATACCGGCCATGCGGCGCGGCTTTTCGCGCTGTCCGAGCTTGGCAATATCTATACCCGCATCATGAACCCGACCGTGGATGTGCTGGAAAAGCGCGTTGCGGCTTTGGAAGGGGGCGTGGCAGCGCTGGCATTGGGCTCCGGCCAGGCGGCGACCACCTTCGCGGTGATGAATCTGTGTGAGGCAGGAGACAATATTGTCTCCTCCACCGATCTTTACGGCGGCACCTGGAATCTATTCGCCAATACGCTGAAGCAATTCGGCATTGAGGTGCGCTTCGTTGACCCCGCCGATCCTGAAGGCTTTGCGCGCGCGACCGATGCACGGACGCGCGCCTATTATGCCGAGACCTTGCCCAACCCGAAGCTGCAGGTTTTCCCGATTGCGGAAGTGGCGGCGATTGGTCGGAAGCTCGGCATTCCGCTGATCATGGATAATACGGCGGCGCCGGTGATCTGTCGGCCGCTTGATCATGGCGCGGCGATTGTCATGCATTCCACCACCAAATGGATTGGCGGGCATGGCACCAGCATTGGCGGCATGGTGGTGGATGGCGGGAATTTCGATTGGGAAGCGCATGGGGATCGTTTCCCGACGCTGAACAAGCCTGATCCTTCCTATCATGGTGCGGTGTGGACTCAAGCGGTGAAGCCGCTTGGCCCCATTGCTTACATCATCCGCATGCGCACCTGCCTGCTGCGCGATCTGGGCGCTGCAATGCCGCCGATGAATGCCTTTCTGTTCCTGCAAGGCATGGAAACCCTGCCTTTGCGCATTGAACGCCATTGCGCCAATGCCACGCGTGCGGCGGCCTTCCTGGCGCAGCACCCGGCGGTGACGCGCGTGATCCACCCATCGCTGATGGAAGGCGAAAGCCGCCGTCGCGCGGACGCCTATTTGCGCGGAGGGCATGGCAGCCTGATGGGGATTGAATTGAAGGGCGGTAAGGAAGCCGGGCAGCGCTTTATTGAGGCGCTGAAGATGTTCTACCATGTTGCCAATATCGGCGATGCGCGCAGCCTTGCGATCCATCCCGCCACCACAACGCATAGCCAATTGGATGAAAGCGAACAGGCGGCATCGGGTGTGACACCTGGCTATGTGCGCCTTTCCATCGGCATTGAGCATATTGACGACATATTGGCGGATCTTGATCAGGCGCTGAGGGCGGCCCAGGCATGAACGCTGATCGTCGCCGTATGGCCGAAGGGCTTGGCCTGACCGAGCCCACCCCTGCGCTTGGCGCCTTCCCCGCCATTCGCCTGCGCCGCAACCGCTATGACGCCTGGACGCGCAAGCTGGTGGCGGAAAATGTGCTGAGCGTTGGTGATTTGATCTGGCCGATCTTCATCATGGAAGGCAGCAATACCATCATGCCGGTCGCTTCCATGCCGGGCGTGGTGCGCGTGACGATTGATAAGCTCGAGGAACATGTCGCGCCGGCGGTGAAGCTCGGCGTACCGGCTGTTGCGCTTTTTCCGATGACGCCATCCGAGATCAAGGATGCGGAGGGCACGGAATCCACCAATCCGAATAATCTGATGTGCCGCGCCTCGCGCTTGCTGAAGGCGAAGTTCCCGGAGCTTGGACTGGTGGGTGATGTCGCACTCGATCCCTATACCGATCACGGGCATGATGGCGTGATCCGTGATGGCTATGTCGCGAATGATGACACGCTTGCGGTGCTGACCGCGCAGGCGGTCAATCAGGCGGAAGCGGGCATTGATGTGATTGCGCCATCCGACATGATGGATGGGCGCGTCGCCGCCATTCGTGCAGCACTTGATGCGCGCGGCTTCATCCATACGCGCATCATGTCCTATGCGGCGAAATATGCCTCGGCCTTTTACGGGCCGTTCCGTGATGCGGTGGGGTCCGGTTCGTCGCTGAAGGGCGACAAGAAAACCTATCAGATGGACCCGGCCAATTCGGATGAGGCGATGCGCGAAGTGGCCATGGACCTCGCTGAAGGTGCCGATATGGTCATGGTGAAACCGGGCATGCCCTATTTGGATATTGTCCGGCGTGTGCATGAACGCTTTGGCGTGCCGACTTTCGCGTATCAGGTGAGTGGCGAATACGCGATGATCGCAGGCGCGGCGCAAAATGGCTGGATTGATCGCGAACGCGCGATGATGGAAAGCCTGCTGGCCTTCAAGCGCGCGGGGGCGGCGGGGGTTCTGACCTATTTCGCAGTGGATGCGGCAGTGGTGTTGAGGCGGGGGTAGGTGTCAGCGATCCGACTTATGTTCGCGGCTTCGCTGATTTGGCTCTTGGCTTTCGTGCCCATTGCTTCGCGAGAGCCTTCAAGGCGAGCCTGATGTAAGCAATATCGGGCGTTCTGGGATCAAACGCGTCAATGTCCATCCATTCTTCGAATTCCTCGCGTCGTTCATGTGACGGGTCTGCCTTGGCAGCAAGCAATTCCTCATAACCGGGATAGCCGCCAACATCTTCCGGCGGGCAATTTCCTTCGGCTTCAATCAGGCAGGGATATTCCAGGCCAGGCGCAGCTTCCAGGATTTTTTCGATAGAGATGGTGTGTTCCCAGCAATCTCCGAAATCATAGATATAACCAAATTTCTTTCTGCCATACTCCAACAGCGTCGCCAGACTTGCCTTACGTGCATCCTGTGCTTCATCCGGAAAGTCTCGGTTCGGAATACCCCAACCCTCATCACCAAGCCGAAATTCAAAAAGATGACTATTGGTCCAGCCCATGGCTACCTGGATGACCAGATGCAGCCGGTCAAGCCGAATGTCGAAAGGCACCTCAACCCGGCGCATGACCCGGGGTTCCACGTCATCCAGGGTGATCTTGAGGCGGGCGATTTTCATCCTGACGATTCCTTTCCTTCGTTGGTCACCATTTCAGCGCAAAAGCCAATACCAAATCCTGCGCCTGATGACTCACTTGCGGTCTTCCCCGACGCGGTGTGTATGTGATTCAACATGGCGAGCATAGGAGGCTTTCGGTCTCGAATGATTTGCCGACGGGCAACGGACAACAATTGGTATTGCCCGGGCAGAGCATTTGGCTTTGCGATGATCTTCCGAAATATGCAACCCGCCGGCACGCCTGCCCGAACCTCCTTCGACGCACTGGACATGGCCTCAACATGCCGCCATCATCATAAATCTCGATGAATTGGAGAAAATTTTCAAATGGCAGGAATCTGCCTTGCCCAGTTTCAACCACTGCTCCCAGCTGAGCAGGAGATCATTGCCACGCTTCGCAGCGGTGATTTCGACAGGCTGGGCCTTGAAGCCGCGGGATCCCTGCCGGAGGTTGAGGATGAGACACGGGCTGTTCGCGCCGAGTTCTTACGATTCCTGCTGCTTGGTGGCGAAGAAGGCGCGCGCCCGCATGAGAAAGGCGTTCGCGTCCAGGGCGCCTGGGTCATCGGCACACTGGACCTTGAAGGATGTCGCATTCCGCGTGACATCGGCCTGAAGAAATGTCGTTTCGATGCGGCGCCGATCCTGCGTTCCGCCATTATCGATAGCCTTTTTCTTGATGGCTCCATCCTGCCAGGTCTCGACGCCGACCGGATCGAGGCACGCGGAAGCATTTCCCTGCGCGGCGCTGTGCTTGGCGGCGGCCTATTGATTGAAGGCGGGCGCATCGGCGGCAATCTGGATTGCACCGGCGTTACCATCAACAAGGCAGAGGAACTTGCGATCCACGCCGAAGACCTTGTGGCCAGTAGCGTGCTGCTCCGCGGCGCGGTCATCAAAGGCAGTATCCGCCTGTCAGGTGCTCGGCTTTCGGCGGATGTGGATGGCTTCAATCTGCGGGTAGTCTGCGCGGCCAAACCCGCGATTGATGCGGGTGCGATCGAAACGCGCGGCAGTGTCGTGCTGCGGTCGGCGCGCGTTGAAGGAACGCTCCGCCTGGTAAGTTCCCGGATCAGCAGCGATCTGATTCTTCACGATGCCATCCTAAGCAATCCTGGGCAGTCTGCCTTGCAACTCAACAATGCAGGCGTTGTCGGCGTATTGATGCTGAATGGCCGCGCCAAGGTGTCCGGTGTCCTTGACCTTACCGGCGCCACAATCGGCACAATTCACGACGCCATCACAGCCTGGCCCGAAGCGGGCGATCTGCTGCTCAATCGCTGTCTGTATGAAGCCATCGCCGAGGGTCCCGTTGATGCTAGCACAAGGCTGGGCTGGCTTGCGCTGCAAGCGCCACATCGTTGGGGAGAGGATTTCTGGCCGCAACCCTATGAGCATTTGGCGCGGGTGTTCCGCGACCTTGGACATGATGAAGATGCGCGTCGCGTACTCATCGCCAAGGAACGTCTGCAGCGCAGCGCGCGGCGCAAGCGAGCACCCAACCGGATGTGGCGCTTCCTGCTTGGCGTCTCTGACGGGATATTGGCCGTAACCCTGCTCTACGGACGCCAGCCCTTGCTTGCTTTCGCCTGGCTCATGTTCTTCTGGCTGCTGGGTGCAGGCGTGTTTCATCATGCCGAGCGGATAAATGCGATCATGCCCAATAGTCCGGTCGTGCTGCGTTCGTTGGAGTGGACCTTGTGCGGGTTGGAACGCAGCGAGACCCGTTTTTTGATAACAACGCGGCAGGAGATGCACGGGCTGGCTGCGCCGGGACAGGCGCAGCTCGATTGCTTCAGGCAACAGTTCGAAGCCATCGGCTACCCCACATTCAATCCCTGGATGTTCTCCCTGGAGACACTTTTTCCGATTCTCGAAATCGGTCAGAAGACCTTCTGGCGCCTTAATTCCTCTGAGCCAGGCGGCATGTTTGTCATGGGTTTCTTCTATTTCCAGTCGCTGATCGGTTGGGCTCTCAGCCTGCTTGCGGTCGCTGCCTTTTCAGGGCTGGTCAAATCACGCTAGAAGAGCTTTCGTTTTCTATAGTGAACATACATACCCCCGAAACTTTGGATGATGCAAGCCGCTGAAATTGTGCTCTACGCCCCGTCATTTCAACGGCAGCAACCATGGCACCATCACCACGCTTACCACCATGACCACCAAGGCGAAGGGGACGCCGACCTTCACGAAATCGCTGAAACTGTAATTGCCCGGCGAGACGACAAGCGTGTTTGTCGGCGATGATACCGGTGTCATATAGGCGGATGATGCCGCCAACGCAACGATCATAGCAAAGGGATAGGGCGACAAGCCGAGTTCGACCGCAACCGCAATAGCGACAGGCGCCATCAGCACAGCGGTCGCCGTATTCGAAATGAATAGGCCAAGCATTGCCGTTGTCATGAACAGCAGCGCAAGCACCACATAGGATGAGTAATGGCCAGCCAAGGCGACCAGGGCATCCGCCGCCAATTGGACACCGCCGGTGCGCTGTAGCGCGATGGAGAAGGGCAGCATACCAACAATCAGCACAAGGGTTTTCCAGCTGATTGACCGATAGGCGCTCGTCATATCCACGCAGCGGAAGAGACCCATCAGCAGGCAGCCGAGAAGCGCCGCTTGCACATTCGGCACAATGCCGGAGATCATCAGCCCGACTGTCACCGCAAGGCTGAACACTGCTTGAAGAGCCCGGCCTGGCGCTGGTAGCGCATCATCGAACTCGGCAGGCAGGTTGAGCAGCACAAGATCTGCATCATCGCGCCGCAATTGCTGAAGGTCCGACCAGAAGCCGAATAGCAGTAGCGTGTCGCCAACCGCGAGCTTCTGTTCGAGCAGGCCTGGCCCTGCAGGCTTCCGGCCGCGACGCAGCCCAATGGCGGTCACGCCGAAATCCGAGCGGAGGCGCGCTTGCAGGATGGTTTGGCCAATCAACGGAGATTCCGCCGGCACCAGCGCTTCGACCATACCAATCTGCTGCGTACGGGAAGTGAAATAACGGCTGCCTTCAGCGAGCGGCAATTCCTCCAGGCGATTGAGTGCGAAAAGGGCAGCCGCGTCCTCGTTCGTGCTTTGCATGTCGGCCAGAAGAATATCGCCCGCTGCCAGAACCTCTTGGCCACGTGGGCGTACCAGCTGCACCACGCCGAAGCGCCCCGCGCGTTCGATGGCAAGAATATTGAGCCCCCTGTCGCGCAGCTTGAGATCCTGCAGCGGACGTCCGGCGAGTGGCGAGTCTTCCCCGACGCGTAGCCGATACTCACGGTCTGGCAGGTCATAGAGTTCGATCCAGTCCTGCAACCGCGCGCGTTGCGCAACTGGCGTCGCACTGGCTGCCGTTGTGCCTTCGTTCCGAAGCAGGCGCCGTGCGAGCAACATATAGGCGATGCCAAGCACAAGGATCGGCAGCCCGAAGGGTGTAATGCCGAAGAAGCCAAACCCTTCGAAACCCCGTCGTGCGAGCTCGGCATTCACCATCAGGTTGGGCGCGGTCGCGATCAGTGTGAGCTTGCCGCTCAAAAGTGCGGCGACCGAGAGCGGCATCATCAGCGCGCGCGGTGAGGCGCCGGTGCCCTGGCAAAGCCGCAGCACGATCGGGATGAAGATCGCCACCACTGCCGTACCGCTCATGAAAGCGCCGAGACAGGCGGCTGCCAGCATCAGCATCACCAGCGCACGCGCCTCACTGCCGCCTGTTGTTTCGCCGATCCAATCCCCGATACGGCGCGCGACACCAGTGCGGACCAGGCCTTCCCCGATCACGAAAAGTGCGGCGATCAATACAATGCTTGGATCGGCGAAGCCGGCAAGCGCTTCGCCCATGGTCAGCACGCCGGTGAAGGGCAGCAACACGATCATCAGCAAGCCGACCACGTCCATGCGAGGGCGGTTCGCCACGAACATCACGATCGCGGCCGCGAGCAGAAGCAGGACGAGAAGAAGTTCAGTGTTCATGGGCAGAAACCTTGGCGGCAGGCATCACGCCCGCGTTTGTCTTGTCAGCCGTGCAATAGCGTCACGCAACCTGACCTACCGAACGCCCGTAGCATGACTAGTGCGCTGACAAACAGCGGGAAGAAGGTGGCGGGGCCGGCTTTGCCTTGCGGGCCTGCAATTTGCGTAGGCGAGTGAGGCGGTCGCGGTGCACTACGCCAGCCGGAGCACGGCGGCAACTGGGGCGGTGGTCAGGCGAGAGGGCAGCTCTGGCGTCCTGCGCCATGCGAAAGCTTGTATTGCCAGCGTCTTGGTAAGGCAGTGTTACAATAAATGGGAGCCCTGGCGCCCTGGTTAAGGCGACACGGCTGCCGGCCACTCGGTACAAGAAATCCGTTCCTAAGCACAGGTTTAACGTGCCCCTCGTTGATCTTCATTTACGGTAGCTGCACCAAGTCTTGGTTCATCGAATGATCCAAGCAATCGAGTGATCCGGCGCGCTTGATCCGGGTTGTTTTTGGCAAGGTGGCCGAGGCAAAGCTAAGGCGGGCTGGGATACTTCGCACATCTTTGAACCGCCCCGGGTTTGTCGGAGGCTCCAACTTCCAAATAGGATGTAGCCGTTATGAGCAAGACGACGAACAAATTTTCTCCTGAGGTCCGAGCCCGAGCGGTTCG
>JBIKWX010000224.1:0-6136 GCA_044356095.1 Roseomonas sp. | reverse complement strand
ACCAAGGTCATCATTACCTGCGCCGTCACCGGTGCCATCCATACGCCTTCCATGTCGGATTACTTGCCGATCACGCCGAAGGAGATTGCGGAACAATCCATCGCGGCGGCGGAAGCGGGCGCTTCCATCATCCATTTGCATGCGCGCGACCCGCAAAATGGCCAGCCCACGCCGGACCCCAAGGTCTTCATGCAATTCCTGCCCGTCATCAAGCAATCCACCGATGCGGTGATCAATATCACCACCGGCGGCGGGCTTGGCATGACCTTGGATGAAAGGCTGGCTGCGCCTTTGCTGGCGAAGCCCGAAATGTGCAGCCTGAATATGGGTTCGATGAATTTCAATATCGCGCCATCGGCCGCGCGGGTGAAGAAATTCAAGTATGATTGGGAAAAGCCCTATCTGGAAGGCACCACCAATTACATCTTCCGCAATACCTTCCAGGATATTGAACAGGTCGTGGAACGGCTCGGCAAGGAGCATGGCACGCGCTTTGAGTTTGAATGTTACGATGTTGGGCATTTGTACAATCTGGCCCATATGCTGGACCGCAAGATTGTCGAAGCACCGCTATTCACCCAGACCATTTTCGGCATTCTGGGCGGCATCGGTGCGGAACCGCGCAATCTGATGTTCATGAAGGAAACGGCAGATCGGCTTTTCGGCAAGGATTATGTTTGGTCCGTACTGGCGGCGGGGCGCAACCAAATGCCCTTCACCACCATGGCCGGCATGATGGGCGGCAATGTGCGCGTTGGGCTGGAAGATAGCCTCTGGCTCGGCAAGGGCGTGCCGGCAAAATCCAATGCCGAACAGGTCGCAAAAATTCGCCGCATCCTGGAAGAGCTGAGCCTGGAAATCGCCACACCTGCGGAAGCGCGGGAAATGCTGAAGCTCAAGGGCGGTGATCTGGTCGGTTTCTGAAGTACAGAAAAAATAGGGAGGCCGCGCCATGGCCGAGAAATACACCGTCGCCGATCTGGTGGCGGAATTCCTGCCGCAGATCGGTGTTTCGACCGTCTTCGGCATTGTGTCCGTGCATAATATTCCCATGCTGGATGCAATCGGCCAGCGCAATCGCCTGCGCTATGTGAAGGCGCGCGGAGAAATGGGTGGCGCCCACATGGCCGATGCCTATGCGCGCGTCACCGGCCATTTGGGGGTGATCTTCACCAGCACGGGTCCAGGCATGGCTAATGCCATTCCGGGCTTGGTAGAAGCGCGTTTTGCCGGCAGCCCCGTGCTGCACATTACCGGGCAAACCGCAACGCGCTTTATTGATCGTGATGTCGGCACGGTGCATGACGTGCCGGGGCAGACGCAGGCGCTCGCGGCGGTCTGCAAGGCCGCTTATCGTGTGCGCAGCGCCGGTGAAGCCTTTGGCGTGCTGGTGCGTGCGACGGCAGAAGCGCTCTCAGCGCCGCGTGGCCCGGTTTCGGTCGAAATCCCGATTGATCTGCAACGCACAGCGATCCCGCGCCCTGCCGGCTTGGATGCGCTGGTGCTGCCCATCACCGCGCCCTTGCCGCCCAATCCAGCGGAATTGGATGACGCGGTTGCCATACTGTCCAAGGCCAAACGCCCCATGATTTGGCTTGGCAATGGCGCCAAGCAGGCGGGCGCTGAAGCGGCGCGCTTGATGGCTTTGGGCTTTGGCGTGGTCAATTCCTGGAATGGCCGCGGCATCATCTCCGAAGACCATCCGATGAGCCTCGGCGCACTGCATGGCAATGGATCGCCGCGCGTGCAGGAATTTTATGGCAGCGTGGATGCCATGTTGGTCGTGGGGTCGCGCCTGCGCGGGCATGAGACGATGGATTTCAACATGAAGCTGCCGCAAACGCTGATCCGCGTGGATGGCGATGCGGCGGCCAATGGGCGCGGCTATGCGTCTTCGCTGTTTGTCCATGGCGATGCGGCTTTGACCATGGCCGCACTTGCGGATCGGCTGGCGGGCAAAATGTCGGTTGACCCTGGCTTCGCCGCTGATTTCGCTGCGCTGAAATCCCGTGCGGGCCAGGAATATCGCGAAACGCTCGGCCCCTATCAGGGCTTCCCCGATGCAGTGCGTGCCGCGCTACCGCGTGATGGGGTTTGGGTGCGTGATATCACCATCTCAAACTCCACCTGGGGCAATCGCATCTTCCCGATTTATGACCCGTGCAATGCGGTGCATCCGGTGGGTGCCGCGATTGGCCCTGGCCTGGCGCTTGGCATCGGCGCCGCCCTTGGCGCGGGTGGGCGGAAGACCATCACCATGGTGGGCGATGGCGGCTTCGCGCTAGGCATGAATGAGCTTTGGGCCGCAACACAGGAAAAGGCCGAATTGGTCACCATGGTCATGAATGATCGTGGCTATGGCGTGATTCGTCACATCCAAGACGCGCTCGCTGATGGGCGCTTGTTTGGCGATGATATCCTGAACCCCAATCTGGAAGGTTTGGCTGCCCTTGCCGGCATGCCCTACTTCCGCATCAGCAAAGCAGAGGAAGTGACGGATGTGCTGAAAAAAGCCCTCGCGGTTTCCGGCCCTGCCTTGGTGGAGGTTGATATGATCGCGATCGGGCCTTTCCCGCCCTATGCGCCGTTCAACACCATGGGCAAACACGCCGAACGCGCGGCGCGTTGATGGCAATGAAGCAAGCGCAGATCATTTCTCATCGCGGCGGCGCCTATCTTTGGCCGGAGAATAGCCTGCTCGCCTTCCGTCAGAGCCTCACCTTGCCGGTGGAGGTTCTGGAATGTGATGTGCATCCTTCTGCCGATGGTGTGCCGATGGTGCATCATGATGCCACGCTGGAACGCATGACCGATCTTGCCGGGCCTTTGGTGGCGCGCAGCGCCGCTGAACTTGGCAAGGCGCGCTTTCGTGGCGCACCGGGGGAAAGCATCCCGACACTCGCCGCGCTGGCGCGGCTTGTGGCGCCCAGCGACAAATTGCTGCGCGTGGAAGTGAAGGGCGACCGCGACCACAAACCCTATCCGGGCTTTCTGCCGCGCGTGCTTGATGTGCTGGAAGCGGAGGGCATGCTGACGCGGACCATCATCATCGCCTTCCACGGCGGCACGGCAGCGGCGGCAGCGCAGGAAAAGCGGCTGGCCGGTGCGATTTGGCTGGTGAATAGCGCCATCCTGGCAAGCCTGGGGCCGGATGCCTGCATGGCGGCAGCGCGCGCGCTTGGTGTGACGGGATGCGAATGTTCCATGGGTGATGTCACACCCGCTTTTATCGCTGCGGCGCGCAAGGCGGGCCTCACCACCGGTGTCTGGGCGGCCAATCATCGTGCCGAGATTGAGAAAGCGCTTGACCTTGGCATGGATGCCTTCGCCACCGATGATCCGCCGCTCGCGATTGAACTCAGAAAGGCGCGCGGCTGATGCGCATTGCTGCGCTTGATTTTCTTGGAGTGAATGTCACGCCCAAGACCAACTGGTGTTTTGTGTCGCTGCGCCTGGAAGATGGCCGGTCTGGCATTGGCGAAATCACGCTGTCGGATCACGAGGCACTATTGGCAGCCGAAGTCGCGCGGCTTTCGGCAGCACTAAAGGGGCAGGATGCCAGTGCGCGCAATCGGCTCGCGCGGTTATTGCCACATGCGCCGGCGGGCCTTGTTGCGCATACGGTGATCTCTGGCCTGGAACAGGCGTTGTGGGATGTGGCGGGGCAGGAAGCGGGCCATCCCATCCATGCCATGTTGGGCGGTGCCTTGCGCGAGAGCGTGCCGCTTTATGCCAATATCAATCGCGGCGCATTGCCGCGCACGCCCGCCGGTTTTGCTGATGCCGCCAGGCGCGCGGTGGTGGCCGGGTTTCGTGCGGTAAAACTCGCACCTTTTGAACCCATGGTTTGGGAAGATGCCGCGAACCCCACGCAACGCGCGGCCTATGCCGAAGGTCTTGCGCGCATTGCCGCGGTACGGGACGCGGTAGGTGGCACTATTGACATCATGGTGGATGCGCATTGGCGCTTTTCGCCCGGCGGCGCGGCAGCGCTGATCCGTGATGTTGCGCCCTTCAACCTGTTTTGGCTGGAATGCCCGGTCGCTGAGGCCAATCACACGGCCATCACCAGGCTGCGCGGCATGGCGAATGATCGCGGCATGCGCTTGGCCGGCGCTGAAACCCTTGCAGGGCTCGGCGCCTATCGCCGCATCATCGAAGCCGGCTGTTATGATGTGCTGATGCCCGACATCAAATATGCCGGCGGGCATGAGGAAATCCGCCGCATTGCCGCCCTTGCGCATACGGCAGGGATTGAGATTGCGCCGCATAACCCAACAGGGCCGATCTGCCATGCGCATTCCGTGCATCTTTGCGCGACACTGCCCAATCTTTTGCCGCTGGAAGTGCAATTCGGCGAAACGGAGCGCTTCTTCACCATGATCACCGGCCATGATTTGCGCTTTCAGAACGGGACAGCCAGCCTTTCGCAAACATCCGGCCTTGGCGTGCAGCTTGATGAGGCTGGCGCGCGGCTTTCCCCCTGGCAGCCCATGGCACAGCCCTGGCTGGACCCGAGGCTCGGCTGATGCCGCTTTGGGTTGCCGCCACCATCACCGCCGCGCTGTTTCAAACCTGGCGCACTGCCTTGCAGCAAAGGCTGCGCGGGCAGCTTTCCGTCAATGCTGCCGCCGTGGTGCGCTATCTTTACGGTGTGCCGGTCGGCATGGCGCTGGTGGGGCTCTATCTGCTGATTTTTGGCGGTGCGCTATCCGCGCCGACACCGATGTTTTTCCTCTACGCCGCACTCGGCGGGCTTGGGCAGATCATCGGTACAAATCTGCTCATTATGTCCTTCGCACATCGCGGTTTTGCCGTCGGCACCGCTTACGCCAAGACGGAGGCAGTGCAGGCGGCCTTCCTCGCCCTTTTGCTGCTGGGTGAGAATTTCGCGCCGCTTGCCTGGGCAGGTATTGCGGTCTCAGTCGGCGGCACGCTGTATCTGTCGCTTGCCGGACGTGTTGGCTCACTTGGCGAAATACTGCGCGCCACGGTGCAGCCCGCAGCGCTTTGCGGCCTTGGTGCCGGCTTTGCCTTCGCGCTTTGCGCGCTCGCGATCCGTGCAGCGACGCATGAATTGCAGGGGCCGGATGTGGTGCTGCGCGCGCTGGAAACCCTGGTGGTCATCAATGTCATGCAGACCATTATGCAGGGTGGCTGGCTGGTGCTGCGCGAACGTGAAAGTGTGCGCGCGGTTTTCTCCACCTGGCGTTCATCCGCGCAGGTGGGCGCGCTTTCGGCCTGCGGTTCCGCCTGTTGGTTCACGGGCTTCGCACTTGCACCCGTGGCACTAGTCCGCGCGGTGGGTCAGGTGGAGATTCTGTTCACGCTGCTCTTCAGCAAGTTTTTTTTGAAGGAAAAGATGAAGCGCAGCGATATCATCGGTGCGCTTGCGGTTGTGGCTGGCGTCGTGCTGGTGCTGATCGGGCGCTGATTACGCGGTGAACATGGCCCGAATTGCCGCCTGATCAATGGCGGCGATGCTCGCCGGCTGCCATTGTGGCTTGTGGTCCTTATCCACCAGCACGGCGCGCACGCCTTCGCGAAAATCCGGGTGGTCATTCACCACCGCGCGCGTCAGCGCCAATTCCATCGCCAGACACCCGGCCAAATCACGCTTGGCGCCTCGGCTGAGCAATTCATGCGTCACGAACAGCGATGTGGGTGATGCGTGATGCAAAATGCCAAGCTGTTCACGCGCCCAATCCGTGCCTTCCGCTTCCAGCGCCGCGATGATGGCAGGGATGGACCCTGCCCCGAAGCAGCGATCAATCGCCGCGCGCTGCGGCACGAAACTTGCCTCGGGCGCTGGCCCGCAAAGTTGCAATGCGGCCCCCATGTCGCCGGCAATCAGCGCCGCGCGCAAAGCTGGCAGTGCTTCTCGTGTGGTGAAATGTGTGGCCAACCCGGCATGCACCGCATCCGCGCCATTCAATCGCGCGCCAGTCAGCGCCAACCACATGCCAAGCGCGCCTGGCAGGCGCGGCAGCACGAAGGAAGTACCCACATCCGGAAACAGCGCAATCGCCGTTTCCGGCATGGCGAACATGGCGTGGTTGGTGACGATGCGATGGCTGCCATGCACCGAAACGCCAATGCCGCCACCCATGCAAACGCCATCTATCAGGCTGACCCA
>JBIKWX010000222.1:0-6190 GCA_044356095.1 Roseomonas sp. | reverse complement strand
GCGCGTGATCGGCGCCCCTTCCCAGGAATGCGCCACCATCACATCGGCGGCCGCGAAGGCTTCCAGCGTGAGGTTCGTGGTGTAGCCATCATAGGATGTCATGGACACGAAACGCGCCTCAGGGCGCGGGCGGGCCAATTCCAACAGCGTCGCAGTACGCACACCGGTGAAGCGATTGTCATAACGGCTCCATTGCGTGACGCAGTGGATATCGCAAACCATATCGGTTTGCGGCAGCGCCATGAAGCCGTCCCAATCGAAGGCGAGGCGATTTTCCACCAGCCCTTCAAGGCGCAACCGGAATTTGGCCGTGCTGACATCAGGCTGCACGCCAAGATCAAGCACTGGCCAATCCTTGACCAAAGTTTGGCCAGGCGGCAGGCGTTCACGCGTCGGGTCGGCCGTGGTGCCGGTCAGCAGGCGGCCTTCTTCCGCCCAGCGCTCCTTCGTGCGCACCAGCTTTTCGCGGATTTGCCCTTCCAGTGGCACGTCTTCCTGATCCAAGGCAGCATCCCTTTCTCGAGCATCGCAGCGCCAGAATGCGAATAGCACCCGGCGCGCCTTCCTTCCAGGAGATAGGTTTGCCTGAGCCAATCAGCAAGCAAAGGGGGAAGCCGCCCGGCCGAGGCAGCGGCGTTGGCAAAAGCCGCCCGCTTTCTATAGGAACGGCATCATCTTGCGGCAGCGCCCCAGGATGCAATCAGCGGAGACGTAATGGCCAGCGCAGCGGTTACCCACCCGGAAGCGAGACTGGATCAGGGGGTTACCCCCCTTGAACTCACCATCCTCATGCCCTGCCTGAATGAGGCGGAAACCCTCGCGACCTGTATCCAAAAGGCGCTGGGCTATCTGGCGCGGAGCGGTGTTTCGGGTGAGGTGCTGATCGCCGATAATGGCAGCACCGACGGCAGCCAGGAAATTGCGCGCGGGCTTGGCGCGCGGGTGATTGATGTGCCCGAAAAAGGCTATGGCGCGGCGCTGATTGCCGGCATTGCGGGCGCACGCGGCCGCTATGTCATCATGGGCGATAGCGATGATTCCTATGATTTCAGCGCGCTTGATCCCTTCATCGCGAAACTGCGCGATGGCTATGATCTGGTGATGGGCAATCGCTTCAAGGGCGGCATTGCCCCTGGCGCCATGCCGCCCTTGCATCGCTATTTGGGCAATCCCGTGCTGTCCACCATTGGGCGGGTTTTCTTCGGCGGGCCGATCCGCGATTTTCATTGTGGGCTACGCGGATTTTCGCGCGCCGCCATTGCCGCGCTTGATCTGCGCGCACCGGGGATGGAATTCGCGTCAGAGATGGTGGTGAAGGCCACCATGCGCGGGCTCCGCACCACCGAAGTGCCAACCACGCTTTCCCCCGATGGAAGGTCCCGCCCGCCGCATCTCCGGTCCTGGCGCGATGGCTGGCGGCATTTGCGGTTTTTGCTGATTTTTTGCCCGCGCTGGCTGTTTCTTTATCCCGGAGCAGTGCTTTTCGCGCTGGGCGCGCTTGGCATGGCGGCACTTTTGCCGGGGCCTGTTCGCCTGGGCGGCATTACGCTTGATGTGCATAGCCTGCTCTATGCCTCGGGTGCTGTGGTGATGGGGTTTCAGGCCATCCAGTTCTGGGTTTTTGCGCGGGCGTATGGCGCGGTGACGGGGATACTGCCCGAACCCAAAAACCTCTCGCGTTTCGGGCTGGAAGCGGCGCTGGTGGTGGCGGGGGTGCTGTTGCTGCTCGGCCTTGGGCTTGGCTTTGTCGCCCTTGCGCAATGGGGCACGCAGGATTTCGGCGCGCTTGCCGGCGGCAAGGTCATGCGCCTTGCGATTGCTTCCGTCACCGCCATGCTGCTTGGCCTGCAATTGGCCTTTGGGGCGTTTTTCCTGGCCCTGCTTGGCATGATGCGCCCGGCACCACGCCGCTGAACCTGCCGCGTTCAGCCCTTGCGCTTTTGGATGCTGGCCGCCCGGCGCCCATCACGGCAGGCGTCCGAGCAATAACGCACCTCATCCCACACCCGTTCCCATTTCTTGCGCCAGGTGAAGGGGCGGTTGCAGGCCGCGCAAAGCTTTTGCGGCAAATTGGGCTTGCGATGCGCCACGCCTAATCACCCGGCCGGATTTCGCCAACCACGCGCCCGCGCGCCGGGTCAAACAACAGCACCCTTTCCCCATCGGGCCGCACCACCCATATCGCGATGGTCTTATCAGCCCCGGAAATGCCAGCAATGCGCGAGCCTTCGGGCTGACCAAGCCCCGAAGCCGTAAAGCTGCTACCCATATTCGCCGTGCGCTGGACGATCAGCACAATCAGCGTCACGGTGCCGACCACAATCAGCACCCCCATCCCAATCACCAAAGCCTTGAGCAACCGCACGGAAGACCCCCTTTTGAACGCCGAACGCCACGAATTCCGCGCGCCCCCGGAAGCGGCCGGGCTCCGTGCCGATCGCTTCCTTGCCGAGGCGATAGGTTCTCTCTCCCGCTCCCGCGTCAAGGCCCTGATTGTCGCAGGCCATGCCAGCCGGGATGGTCAGACACTACGGGAACCCGCCGAGGCCATTCGCCCCGGCGCGCTTTACGCGCTGGAAATCCCGGCGGCCATCCCTGCCCTGCCCCAGCCGCAGGATATTCCGCTGACCATCCTGCATGAGGATGCGGACCTGATCGTGCTGGATAAGCCGGCAGGGCTCGTGGTGCATCCCGCGCCGGGCAATCAGGATGGCACCTTGGTCAATGCGCTGCTTGCCCATGCCGGGGATGATCTGCCCGGCATTGGCGGGGAAAAGCGGCCCGGCATTGTGCATCGGCTGGATAAGGACACCTCCGGCGTCATGGTCGCGGCCAAGACGGAACTGGCCTTGCGCCGGCTGTCCGAAAGCTTCGCCGAACGTGATCTGGACCGGCATTATCTGGCGCTCTGCTGGGGTCTGCCGGCGGTAATGGAGGGCGAAATCAACGCCCCGATTGGCCGCCACCCGGCGGATCGCAAACGCATGGCAGTGGTGGAACGCGGCAAGCCGGCCATCACGCGCTATAAGGTGCTGCGTTCCTGGGGGGCTTCCTGCGCCCTGGTTGCCTGCCGGCTGCTGACCGGGCGGACGCATCAAATCCGCGTCCATATGGCGCATCTGGGCCATCCCTTGGTGGGCGATCCGGTCTATCTGCGCCGCACGCCGGCGACCGCCCGCACCCTGCCGCCCCCAGTGCGCGATGCGCTTCTGGCCTTCCCGCGCCAGGCGCTCCATGCCGCCAGCCTGGGCTTCCGCCACCCCATCACCGGCCAGCCGCTACACTTCGAACGCCCGCTGCCCGAGGATATGGCCGCGCTGCTTACATTACTGGATGGTAACGCCGAGTAACCCGACTATTTCAGTCGGTTTTTCTTGCATTCACCCCCTATTCCCGCTATTAACCGGGTGTCGGATTCCTCAGGGCGCCAGTGCGACCCGGCCGGCCAAGGCCCCAGCAAGGGGCAGGCGACCAGTCAGGGCTTTGAGGTAGATGACGTAATTGTAATGATCGGCCCAGGATGCCGCCTTTGGGGCAGAGCAGGTCGGTGCAGGAGGGTATGAAACCATGGCAACTTCTATGGCCATTCCGATGGCGACTGAGGGCAACCTCTCCCGCTATCTCCAGGATATTCGCAAATTCCCGATGCTCTCGGCTGAGGAAGAACTCAGCCTGGCGCGCCGTTGGCGCGACAATGCCGATGAGCCGGCTGCGCATAAGCTTGTCACATCCCATCTGCGCCTGGTTGCCAAGATTGCCATGGGCTATCGCGGCTATGGCCTGCCGGTTGGTGAACTGATCTCTGAGGGCAATGTCGGGATGATGCAGGCGGTCAAGCGCTTCGATCCCGATCGCGGCTTCCGTCTGGCGACCTATGCCATGTGGTGGATCCGCGCGGCCATTCAGGAATACATCCTGCATTCCTGGTCGCTCGTGAAAATGGGCACCACGGCAGCGCAGAAGAAGCTGTTCTTCAATTTGCGCCGGTTGAAGGCGCAAATGTCGGCCCTGGAAGAAGGCGATTTGCAGCCCGAACAGGTGGCCAAGATCAGCCATGTGCTGCAAGTGCCGGAACAGGACGTGATTTCCATGAACCGGCGCCTGGCGGCTGCCGATAATAGCCTGAATGCCCCGCTCCGCGCCGATAGCGAAGGCGAATGGCAGGATTGGCTGGTGGATGAAAGCGACAACCAGGAACAGGAACTCGCCGAACATCAGGACATGTCAAACCGCCGCGAATTGCTGAGCGGTGCCCTGAAAACGCTGAATGAGCGTGAACGGCATATCCTGATCGAACGCCGGTTGAAGGAAGAACCGACCACGCTGGAAGAACTTTCGCAGCATTACAACATCAGCCGTGAGCGCGTGCGCCAGATTGAAGTGCGCGCCTTTGAAAAGCTGCAAAAATCCATGCGGCAGCAGATCATGGATCGGCGGCTGACGATTGGCTGAACAAGCCTGACGCCATAAAAAAGGCGGTGGGATTTCCACCGCCTTTCCTTTTGCCGTAGCGCCAATCAGCGCACAGGCGGCGCGTAATGCAGCCCGCCATTATTCCACAGGTTGTTCACGCCACGCGGAATACCGATCGGGATGATGCTGCGTTCATACATTTCACCGTAATTGCCGACCTGGCGAATGATCTTCACGACCCAGTCATTCTCAACGCCAAGCGACTTGCCAAGATCACCGGTCCGGCCGAGCAGGCGCTGAATATCCGGATTGGTGCTGGTACGGGCCAATTCCTCAACATTGCGGCTATTCACGCCAAGTTCTTCAGCGGCGATTTGCGCAAAGAGCGACCAGCGCACCAGATCAAAGAATTTCCAATCGCCCTTGCGGACCACGGGGCCAAGCGGTTCCTTGGAAATGATTTCCGGCAGCAGGATAAAATCCGCCGCATCCGTCGTGCGCGTGGCGCGGAAAGACGCCAGCGAAGACGCATCATTGGTATAGGCATCGCACCGGCCAGAGACAAAAGCCGCGCGGATTTCTTCCGCCTGTTCAATCACCACCGGCGTGAAGCGCATGCGGTTGGTGCGAAAGTAATCGGCCAGATTGAGTTCCGTGGTGGTGCCCGGCTGCACGCAGATGGTCGCGCCATCAAGCTGCTTTGCTGAAGTCACACCAGAGCTCTTCTTCACCATGAAGCCCTGACCATCGTAGAAATTGATCCCCGCGAAGGCGAGGCCGAGCGAGCTTTCACGCGCCAGTGTCCAGGTGGTGTTGCGCGCCAGGATATCCAATTCACCCGATTGCAGCATGGGGAAGCGCTGCACCGCCGTATTGGGTACAAAGCGCACCTTGGTCGCATCGCCCAACAGGGCAGCGGCGACCGCACGGCAGGTATCCACATCCAGGCCGCGGAATTCGCCACGGCTATCGGGCAGGGCAAAGCCCGGCGCATTGGTGGAAACGCCGCAAATCAACTGCCCACGGGCGCGGATGGCAGCCATGGTATCAGCCGCCGGCGCTTGCGCCATGGCCGGGATGGAGGTGATGGCCATCAGCCCAGCCAGGGCCGCGCCGGAAAGGACGCGGGTAAATCGGATCATTCTTCTGTCTCCCATAGGTTCAGGAAGCCGGTTTGCGCCAGCCACACCCCTATAACATGAACGTGACCGGGCCCAAGGCCAAGCCTTTTCTTGGCGGCGCCCCCACCGGGTTTATCTTTGGGGCCTGACCCCGCACCAATCGGCAATAAAGGTCGCGATGGTGCGGGTGCATTTGCGCAAATCCTCGATCGAGGTCCGCTCATCAAAGGCATGCGCCCCCTCCCCCTTCGGGCCGTAGCAAAGGCCGGGGATGTCGAAATAAAGCCCGTAATAGCGCGTGTCATTCACCGCCGTGGTGCGCCGTTCCGGCATTTGCCCGCCATGCACCGAGGCATGGGCGGCAGCCAGCACGGCCTCGGCCTCGCTGCCCGGTTCCAGCACATAGGGGTCGGTCTGAAAGCCGGTCCAGACGATCTCAGGCGGGTTATTGGCCAGGAAGCCATCACCCTTGGCGGCCGCGCGCACGGTCGCTTCAATGCCCGCCATGGCCTCTTTCGGGGAGGTACCGGGCACCAGGCCAATGCGGCAATCCACCTCGCACCAGGCGGGGGTGGAAGATGCCCAATCACCGCCGCGAATAATGCCGGGGTTGAATTTGATCGGGTCCTTGATGTCGGCATACCAAGCGCTGGACC
>JBIKWX010000223.1:0-6190 GCA_044356095.1 Roseomonas sp. | reverse complement strand
CCAGCGCTGTAGTCGGTTCATCGGCGATCACAAGCTTCGGGTTGCAGGATAGCGCCATGGCAATCATCACGCGCTGGCGCATGCCGCCCGAGAATTGATGCGGGTAGTCATGCACGCGCTTTGATGCATTCGGGATTTGCACCAGATTGAGCATCTCTGCCGCGCGTTCCATGGCAAGCTTGCGCGACAGGCCTTCATGCTGACGCACCGCTTCGGCGATCTGCTCCCCCACCGTATAGACCGGGTTGAGTGAGGTCATGGGTTCCTGAAAAATAAAGCCGATTTCGGCGGCGCGGATCGCGCGCATGCGGGCGGGTGGCGCTTCCACCAGATTCTCGCCGCGCCAATTGATCTCACCCGCCACGATCTTGCCGGGCGGCATGGCGATCAGCTTCAGAATCGTCATGGCGGTCACGGTCTTGCCGCAGCCGGATTCGCCCACGATGGAAACGGTCTCCCCGGCGGCGACGGAAAGATCCACGCCATCCACCGCGCGCACCCAACCATCATCGGTCTTGAAATGAACCTTTAGGCCCTTGATGTCGAGAAGATTATCCATCGCGGTTCAGACCACGCGCCGTGGATCAAGCGCATCCCTGAGGCCATCGCCCACGAAATTGATCGTGAGCACGGTCAGGAAAATCGCGAGCCCCGGAAACAGCGCCCAATGCGGTGCGAAATCCAAATGATCCCGCGCATCGAACAAAAGCCTGCCCCAGGTCGGGATATCGGGCGGGAAGCCAAGCCCGAGGAAGGACAGTGTGCTTTCCGCAATGATGGCGGCCGCGACATCAATGGTCGCTGCGACAATCACGGGGCCGAGCGAATTCGGCAGGATGTGGCGCAGCGCGAGCCGAAAGCGGGACGCACCAAGCGCGCGTGCGGCTTCGACAAATTCCTTCTCCCGCAGGGAAAAAAACTGCGCGCGCACCAGGCGCGCCACCTGCATCCAATTGAACAGGCCGATGATGATGACAATCAGAATGAAGACCCCAAGCTCCGGCCCCACAATCGCCTTCAATGTGTCGCGAAACAGGAAGATGATCAGCAGCAGCAGCGGCAATTGCGGCAGGGACAGGAACAGATCCGTGAGCCACATCAGCGCCGCATCGGTCTTGCCACCGGCAAGCCCTGCAATGGCGCCAATCAGAATGCCGACACTCACGGCCACCAACATCGCGGTGAAGCCGACCGCGAGTGAAATCCGCCCGCCATAGAGCATGCGCGCCAGCAGATCCTGCCCAAGATCATCCGTGCCCAAGGGATGCGCCAGGGAAGGCCCTTGCAGGATCACGGAAAAATCAATGTCATTGATCGGCACGCGCCAGACCAAGGGGCCAAACAGCACCGCCAGAATAAGGAAACCCAGCAGAACAGCGCTGATGACGGCAAGCTTGTGCTTGCGAAAGCGCCGCCAGGCCTCAGACCATGGGCTGGTCAGGGGGCGAGGGCTGGCGTTAGCGGTAGCTGATGCGGGGGTCGAGCCAGCCATAAAGAATATCCGCCAAAAGATTGAAGAAGATAACCAGGCACGCGAAGACAAAGGTCACCGCCATGATCACCGGCGTGTCATTGGCCAGGATCGCGCTGATCAAAAGACTGCCAATGCCAGGCACGCGGAAGATTTGCTCGGTCACAATCGCGCCGCCGAAAACCGCGGGCATTTGCAGCGCAACCAGCGTGACAACCGGGATCATGGCATTGCGCACCACATGGCGCATGGTGATCTTGCCTTCCGGCAGGCCCTTGGAACGCGCCGTAGTCACGTGATCCAGCCGGATCACATCCAGCACGGCAGAGCGCACAAAGCGCGTCCAGGCCGCGCCCTGAAACAGGCCAAGCACCATGATCGGCATGATGGATTGGCGGAATTGTTCCCACCACCAGCGCCAGCCGGTCGCTTCGATATTCGTGCGATACACAAAGGGCAGCCAATCCAGATAGATGGAAAACAGCAGGATCAGCAGCAGCCCAGTGAAGAAGGTAGGCAGCGAAAAGCCGATAAAGGCGAGCGTATTCGCGATCTGATCAAAGATGGAATAGGGCCTTGTTGCGGCATAAACCCCAACGGGTAGCGCAATCGCCAGCGCCACAAGCTGCGAAAGGCCAATGACGTAAAGGGTGGTTGGGATGCGCTGGACAATAAGCTGATCAACCGGGATGCGACTGACAAAGGAATAGCCCCAATCGCCGCGCAGCATGGAAGTGAGCCATGCGATGTAGCGCACATGCACCGGATCATCGAGGCCGAGGCTCTGGCGCAGCGCCGCGCGTACATCGGGCGGCACGGCGGGATTGGTCGCCAGCTCCTCAAACGGATCACCGGGTGCGAGCGCAAGCACGGTGAACAGCACAATGCTTATCCCGAAAATACTCGGGATCGCAATGAGCAAGCGGCGGATCAGATATTGGGTCATGGGGCGATCATGCTGGATTGCCGACCGCCCATCGTGCTGGCCCCATCAGGTCTGTCGCCACCAATCCTGGATCATCCACATGGTTTGGTCCCAACCAGACAGCACATGCCGGAGATTATTGACCGAACCGGAAACGGTCGGGCGCATCACCAGCGGAATGACATGGTTCGATCCCACAATAAGATCATTCATGCGAATGAAAAGCGCGGCGCGCTTGACGGGGTCAAGCTCAGCATCCGCGGTGCGGAAGGCGGCATCATATTCGTCATTCTTCCAGCGCACGATATTGCGGCCCTGCCAGGAATTGGAACGCTGCGCCATTTCCCAGGAGACATACTGGTTCATGAAGCGCTGCGGGTCCGCCTGCGGCATGGTTGTTGTGTACATCTGCATATCGGCCCAGAATTTGATGTAGGTATCCGGGTTGGCGACGTCAGATGAGAAAAACACTGAAGCCACAACGGATTTCAGTTCAAGATCAATGCCGGCGCGCTGGGCGGCCTGCTTGTAGATGGCCTGGGTGCGCTGGCGCGGCGAATTGACCGAGGTTTGAAAAACAAACCGCAGCCGAACGCCGTCCTTGGCGCGAATGCCATCCGAACCGCGCACCCAGCCCGCCTGATCCAGGATTTGATTGGCGCGTTCAACGCTGAATTCCATGCGCATATTGGGCGAACGGAAACGCGGCGGGTTGTTCAGGAAATTGGGCGTGGCGGGACCGCCGCGGCCATAAATGTGCTGCGTCAGCGCCTGGCGATCAATCAGCAGCGCCATGGCCTGCCGCACGGCAGGGTCCTGGAAGGCCGGATGGCGTGAACTGGGATGGGCGCGTTCGCCTTCAACCTCGCGGTTCGGATCGGCGGCATTAAGCTGCACAAATTCGATATTCCCGCCGTCAATCACGTTCACACGCCCGCGCCCGGCAGCTTCCAGGCGTTGCAGGATGGCGTCTTCCACCTGCAAATTCCAGGCATAGTCGAAATCAGCGGTTTGCAGCACGGCGCGCGCCGCCGATGCCGCATCGCCCCCGCCCTTGATTTCCATGGAATCAAAGAAGGGGCGATTATTCATGTGGTAATTGGGATTAAGCTCGGCGCGGAGCAGATCGCCCGGCGCGAAGCTTTGCAGCCGATAAGCGCCCGTGCCCACGGGGCGGATATTCGTTGGCGCATCGCGTGAATTGGCGCCGGCGAAATCGCGGAACAAATGCCGCGGGATGATCATCCCGATCGAGCCCACGAAAGCATCCGCCCAGAAGGGCGTCGGCGCCGGGAATTCAACGCGCACGGTGAAATCATCCACCTTGACGACATTGACATCGCGATAGGAACCGGCGGTGACCGTGGCAACTTGCGGGCTGCGCGCATATTCCCAATTGAAGACCACATCATCGGCCGAGAAATCCTGGCCATCATGCCATTTCACGCCGCGCTTCAGCTTCCAGGTGACGGAACGGCCATCCTGCGCCAGGCCGCCGTTTTCGATGGAAGGAATTTCAGCGGCCAGGATCGGCTGCAACGTGCCATTCGCAGACCAGCCGGCCAGGGGTTCATAAAAGACGCGGCTGGCATCCTGATTGGTGGTGCCGGCGGCGAAATGTGGGTTGAGCAGCGTGGAGGCTTGCCAATAAAGGATCTTCAAATGCCCACCACCGCCGCGGCGCGTGCCGCCATAGGCCGGGACGCTTGCCGCCGTGGATTGTGCATTGGCTGCCCCGGTCATCGCCAGAAGCTGCGTCGCCATGGGCGCGGTGAAGCCCACCGCCGCCATGCGCCGGACAAAGGCGCGGCGTGACATTGACCCATTCTTGACGCGACCAATAAGGCCGCGGAGATCGTCTTCCTGCATCATTCGGACTCCCAGGGAAAATTATTTCTTAGCCAATTAAACAGCGTGAGGCTGCCAGATCACAAGGTAGTTAGTAAATGTCTCTCTCGCCTGTAAAGGTCTGAATGTGAGGCCTTGCGCGAGCTTCGTAACAAAAGCCGTCAGCCAGCGATAGCGGTGCGGAAGGCTTCATCGAAGGCCTTGATCGGGCCGGAGCGCGAACCGGGGCGAGGTTACCACGCGAAACGCAAGCGAGGCAGAGAAAAATCATGCAGAATGATGCGTCCGGCGCAGTCCCTGCGCGAGGAATGGGCAGTTTATTGGGATATTCGATCGCGTGCTGAAAGGGCTGCCAGAAAAGCCCCAAGGCTGATCGCGATAGCGCCCAGGATTTCGAACATACTCGGCACTTCGCCAAGGATGAAAAACGCCAGCAGAAAGCTTGCCACTGGCAGCAAGGCAAGGCTCATCGCCGCTGCCGGCGCGCCGAGCAGCATGGTGGTGCGCCCGAGCGAGAAGATGGTCAGGGCGCCCATCAGCACGCCCTGATAAAAGCCCTGAAACAGCAGGTCCGAGGTCGGGATCTGCGTGAGCTTTGACGATTCCCAAAAGAACAGCACGAAAAACGGGAAATAAATCAGCATGGAATAGACACTGAGCAAGGCCGCACCTTGCAGCGCGGAAAGCCCGGAACGGCGCATGCGCAGCAGATAGGTGGAACCCAAGATGCCTGCGCAGACGAACAGGATATCGCCCTTCCAGTAATCAAGATGGATGCTGGCAAGGCTGACCCCACCAATGGCGAGCGCGCCAAGAGTGATCAGCGCCAGCCCGTATTTGCGCAGGCGTGAAATCGCCTCACCCAAAAAATAAAAGCAGAGCAGGCTGGTAAAGAGCGGCATGAGGCCGGTGGAAAGCGACAGATGCCCCGCCGGGGCAAGGGCAAGCCCTTGGGCCGTCAGCATCGCCAGCGGCGCGCCTTGCAGCAGCGCGAACCAGAGCCCCTCAAGCCAGGCATGGCGCGGCATGGAACCCGCAAGGCGCAGCAGCACCGGCAGCAGGATCAACCCGCCAATACCATAGCGCAGCAGAACGATATCAGCGGGGGTGACAGATTCGGTAACCGCCAGCCGCGTAAAGGCCGGCCAGGCCGACCAGACAATGACAGTGAGCACGGCCCAGAGCGTGCCATGAAGCCTAGTGTTCATCATAGGCTCGGCCGAGGCGTTTTGGGCATGGGCCGACACGCTTTGTTCAGTCACGCAAGCGGGGCTGAGTAGCGCAAGGTTTCAACCCTTCGGCACGCCGGCCAATTCCAGACCGCGCGCATAGTGATCGCGGTCTTGTTGATGCGCAAAAGGATAGCTTTGCGCGAACTTCGAAACATTGAAATTTGGTTCGATCTGTAGGAGCTTTTGGACGTAAGGCGCCGCTTCCTCACGTCGGCCCAGATGGCCAAGCGCCGCGATCAGTGGTTTGTAACCATTGGAAAAGTCCGGGTTTTCACGCACAAAACGACGGCCATGCCGATAGGCTGCCTCGTAATCAGCGCCCATGAAGTAAGCCATTGTAAACACATTGTCCCATACATGAGTAATCGGGTCAGATGGTGCCAAACTTTTGTATCGCTCAAGGTGCCTCAGTGCTTTATCCGCCTGCCCGATGTAACAATAGGTCGCCGCACTAATCGCCCAGATAACAGCTATATTTGGATTTAGGCGCGTAGCAACACTGAAATAATGCAGCGCAGAGTCGAAATCCTTCTCAAGAAAAGCGCAGATGTGGCCACATACAGCATGAGCCTCAGCACTCTCGGGGTCACTCTTGATGGCGCCGAAAGCCAGCTCTTGCGCCTTTCTTATGCTTGCGGCGGGGTCCGACGCCCATCCCTGCCCGATATGGTAGATATACCAAAAGCCGCTCCAAGCCGCAGCCTTGGCATTGTC
>JBIKWX010000221.1:0-6204 GCA_044356095.1 Roseomonas sp. | reverse complement strand
TCACACAAATGCTGCGCAAGAAGGGCGTGGTCGGCAAGTTTGTTGAATTCTTCGGCCCAGGTCTCGCGCATCTGCCACTCGCGGATCGTGCGACCATCGGCAATATGGCGCCCGAATATGGCGCGACCTGTGGCTTCTTCCCAGTGGATGACACCACGCTGGAATATCTGCGTCTGTCCGGCCGCGATGAGCATCGCATCAATCTGACGCGCGAATACCTGAAGGCGCAGGGCATGTTCCGTGAGGAAGGCATGCCCGATCCGGTATTTACCGATACGCTGGAACTGGATCTGAGCACCGTGGAACCCTCCATGGCGGGGCCGAAGCGGCCGCAGGATCGGGTCGCGCTCAGCAATGCCGCGCCGGCCTTCCTGAAGGATCTGGCGGCGGGCACCATGGGCGTGCCGGGCGATCAGGCGGATTTGCGCGTGCCGGTGGAAGGGGCGAATTATGACCTCGGCCATGGCGATGTTGTCATTGCCGCCATCACCTCCTGCACCAATACATCCAACCCCTATGTGCTGGTGGCAGCCGGGTTGGTTGCGAAGAAGGCGGTGGAGAAGGGCCTGACGGCGAAGCCTTGGGTAAAGACGTCGCTCGCGCCTGGGTCTCAGGTGGTGACGGAATATCTGAACAAGGCCGGGCTGACGCCGCATCTGGATGCGCTTGGCTTCCAGACGGTCGGCTATGGCTGCACCACCTGCATCGGCAATTCCGGCCCGCTGCCGGATGCCATTGTGGATGCGATTGAAAACAACAAGCTGGTCGGTGTTTCGGTGCTGTCAGGCAATCGCAACTTCGAAGGCCGTGTGCATGCCAATGTGCGCGCCAATTACCTGGCGTCCCCGCCGCTGGTGGTGGCCTATGCGCTGGCCGGCACGATCCGCAAGGATTTGACGAAAGAACCGATTGGCACGGGCCGCGATGGCCAGCCGGTTTACCTGAAGGATATCTGGCCGACGCAGAAGGAAGTGAACGACACGGTGCATGCCGCCGTGACGCGCGAGATGTTCCAGGAGCGTTATGGCGATGTCTTCAAGGGCCCGACGCAATGGCAGGCCATTCGCGTTGAAGCCGGCAGCGATACCTATCGCTGGAATTCGGGCAGCACCTATGTGCAGAACCCGCCCTATTTCGAAGGCATGACCGCCGATCCGAAGCCGGTGGGTGATGTGAAGGGGGCGCGCATCCTGGCGCAGCTCGCGGATTCGATCACCACCGACCATATCTCCCCGGCGGGGAATATCCGGAAGGCGTCGCCGGCCGGTGAATATCTGCTGGAACACCAGGTGCGTCAGGCAGATTTCAACAGCTATGGCGCACGGCGCGGCAACCATCAGGTGATGATGCGCGGCACCTTCGCCAATCCGCGTATCCGCAATGAAATGGTGCCCGGCGTGGAAGGCGGCATTTCCAAGCATTATCCTTCGGGTGATGTGGCGCCGATCTACACCACGGCGATGCGCTACAAGAATGAAGGCGTGCCGCTGGTGGTGATTGGCGGCAAGGAATATGGCACGGGGTCTTCACGCGATTGGGCGGCGAAGGGCACCTATCTGCTTGGCATCAAGGCCGTGATTGCCGAAAGCTTTGAGCGTATCCATCGTTCAAACTTGGTTGGCATGGGCGTGCTGCCCTTGGTGTTTAAGGAAGGCGAAAGCCGCCAGAGCCTTGGCCTGACGGGCGATGAGAAGATTGACATCCTGGGCGTGGAAAAGCTCTCCCCGCGCATGATGATGGATGTTGTCATCACCCGCGCCGATGGGTCCACGGTGAAGACCCAGGTGCTCTGCCGTGTGGATACCGCCGATGAGGTGGAATACTACAAGAATGGCGGCATCCTGCATTACGTGCTGCGCGGGATGGCGAAGGCGGCGTGATTTAGCCGCACCAGTACAAAAGCGCGGTGCCGAAAGCGCCGCGCTTTTTTTATGTTCAGTCGGCCAACCATTCGGCCATCGCGGCATTCACCGCTTCCGGCACTTCCATACTTGGCAGATGGCCTGAACCGGCGAAGCGGATCAGGCGCGCGCCGGGAATGGCAGCTGCCATTTCCGCGGCTAAATGGGGTGGTGTCAGCAGATCATCCTCCCCCACCGCAACCAAGGTCTTGGCGCGGACCCTGGGCAAATCGGGCCTGGAATCGACGCGTCCCATGATGGCGGTTTGCTGGCGGAGGAAAGCATCGCGCCCAACCCGTTCAGCCATGGCCATCACCTCAGCGGCCAAGGGGCCATCCAGGCGGGAAGGATGCACCAGCATGGGCAGCAGGCGTGGCGTCACGCCGCGAAACTGCCCGCTTTGCGACAGCGCCAGCAAGCCGCGCCGGCGTTCGGTCTGTTCCGGCGTATCGGGCCGGGCGGAGGTATCAAACAGCGCCAGCCGCTTGACCTGCCCCGGCACGCGGCGCGCAACCTCCAGCGCCACATAACCACCCATGGAAAGGCCAGCCACGGCTAATGGCCCATCCAGCCCGGCAAGGGCGGCTTCCGCCATGGCGGCGATGCTGTCCTGCCCGGTCAGGCAAGCGACCACCACGCGGCGGGAGGGGCTGAAGGCTTCGATCTGGTCGCGCCAGAGCCGCCCGTCGCAGAGCAAGCCGGGTAGTAGCAGCAGGGTTTCGTTCTGATGCATGTTTCTCGCTGTAGAAACGTCAGGTGTCAGGGTGTGAGCCTAAACCGCGGCTTCATGGGATAATGAAGCAATACTAGCCTTGCTTATTCACAGGAAGACGAGTTTTTTCAAGCCAAAGCAAGAAATACCGGCCTGTGTCTGTGATCCTTATGTCGTTTTGATCTTGTTCAATAAGATTATTTGACAACAGAAAGCGCATCCATCCAGAGAAATCATAGTTTGCATAAATAAGTGGAAAGCGTTTGGCCGCGTATTCGATGAAAAATAAATTCGCCTCTTCGTTGGTCACTTTGCTAAGCTTTGCGAGCTCAGAAAGTCCAAGAATTTGACTGCCAAAGATTAGGGCGTAGATTTGCCCGAAAGCAGCGGCTAGCTGAGCTTCGGCAAGGCTCAATGCCAGTATTCCAACACGATCTTCCTCTTTAAACGCTTTAATTTGACTAAGAAGCTCTTGCTCCAATTTTTCAATAGCGGGTGTGCGGCGCACATTAGGGACCTCACGGAGCTTTGCGGGAACTGAAGAAGTCTCAGCTTTTTGCTGATCGGCCCCTTGCACACTCATCTTGATACCGCCGGGCAGCTCCACAGAAAGATTTTTCCCCAAAAATGCCTTGAAAAGAGAAGTAATTTCCTTTTTGTAAAGCCAAGCGATCCCAAACATCGCCGCCGGCCATGCCAAAAGAGCCAAAGAGGAGATGACGAGCGACCAAGAGGAGATGACTGTTGGGTCCATGCGGGGATCATCCCTGTGTTATAAGCCATGTCAAGGAAGGCTTGCCCAGCGCAAAACTACGGAAATCCTTGATTCCCGCGCGGTATGGGCGCATAGGGGGCGCGCTCGCGGTAAGGCGGGCCGGATCCGCCGGCCCCGGCATGCGCGCCCCGCCGGGGCTCGGCCTTTCCCGCACCCACCGCCAAGCGCTGATAGCGCGGGCCTAGAAAGCGATTGAAGTTGAACGAAAATACTGAAGTGACTGCCGCCGAGGCTGTCCCAAGCGAACCGCAAACCCTTCCCCCGGCGCCCGCAATGTCTGAAGCCGCGCCAGCCGAAGAAGTCCCGCTGGCCGAAGCGCCAACCGCGGAAGCCGCCCCGGAAGCGGCGGAATCCGCGCCCGAGGCGCTGCCCATCCCGGAAGAAGACCGCGCCACTTTCGATTCCATCGGCTTGTCTGAGGAAATCGTGAAGGCGGTGACGGAATCGGGCTATCGCCACCCAACGCCCATTCAGGAACAGGCGATTCCGCATGTGCTGATGGGCCGCGATGTGCTGGGCTGCGCGCAAACCGGCACGGGCAAGACCGCGTCCTTCGTGCTGCCCATGCTCGATATCCTGACCGGTTCACGCGCCAAGGCGCGCATGCCGCGCAGCCTGATCCTGGAACCGACCCGCGAATTGGCGTTGCAGGTTGCCGAGAATTTCGAGAAATACGGCAAATATCTGAAGCTCAACCACGCACTGCTGATTGGCGGTGAGAGCATGAATGACCAGCGCGATGTGCTGGAAAAGGGCGTGGATGTGCTGATCGCGACCCCCGGCCGCCTGCTGGATCTGTTTGATCGTGGCCGCGTGCTGCTCGCCGATTGCAAGGTGCTGGTGATTGATGAAGCGGACCGGATGCTCGATATGGGCTTCATTCCGGATGTGGAACGCATTGTGTCCATGCTGCCGCCGCTCCGCCAAACCCTGTTCTTCAGCGCCACCATGGCGCCGGAAATCAGGCGCTTGGCCGATGCTTTCCTGTCCAATCCCAAGGAAATCACGGTCGCCCGCCCGGCTTCGGTCGCGACCACGATCACGACGGGCCTTGCTTACGTGCAGCCTTTTGACAAGCGCGAGGCCTTGCGCCGGCTGATCCGACGCGAACAGGTGACCAATGCGTTGATTTTTTGCAATCGCAAGATCGAAGTGGATATCCTGTACAAATCGCTGAAGAAGCATGGCTTCAGCGTGGGCGCGCTGCATGGCGATATGGATCAAAGCCAGCGCTTCGC
Source organism: Roseomonas sp. (assembly GCA_044356095.1). Lineage (GTDB taxonomy): Bacteria > Pseudomonadota > Alphaproteobacteria > Acetobacterales > Acetobacteraceae > Neoroseomonas. The sequence continues at coordinate 1,578 of JBIKWX010000221.1, read as the reverse complement.
GACACTCAATGCCTTCAAGGCGGATGAATTGCAGCTGCTGGTCTGTTCCGATGTCGCCGCACGCGGGCTTGATATTGGCGGGCTTTCGCATGTGTTCAATTTCGATGTGCCCTTCCATTCGGAAGATTACGTGCATCGCATTGGCCGCACCGGTCGCGCGGGGCGTGAGGGCCATGCCTATACGATCGCAACCGCCGATGATGCGAAGAATGTCGCCGCTATCGAAAAACTGACCGGCAAACCGATCCCGCTTCTGGATATCGAAGGGCTGGAGCCGGTGACGGAGGCGGAGATTCAGGAAGCGCTCACCTCCACCAGGCGGGGCCGTGGCCGCGCTGGCCCCGCGCGTCGGCCGGATCGCCGCGATGGCGGGCGGGGGCGGCCGGAACGTGGCCGCCGTGATGCGCCGGACCGCGCGCCGCGCCCGGAAGCGTCGGAAGAAATTATGGCCGAAGCGCCTGCGCGGCGGGAGCGCCCAGAACGCCGCCCGCGCCCCGAAGCGCAGGAAGGCCGCGATGCAAATAGGCGCGATCGCGCGCCGCGACGCGACCGTGATGCGCAGCCAAGCGAATTCGCGCTGCGTGAAGCCGCGATGCGTGACCCGCCGCCGCGTGAACGTGAGGCACCGCGCCAGGAGCGCGATTATCGCAACCGCGACCGGCGCGATGACCTTGGCCCGCCCGTGCAGGGGTTCGGTGATTTGGTGCCGGCCTTCATGCTGATCCCGATCCCGCGCCCTCGTCGTGCCGCCGCGCCGGCTGCGGTGGAGGCAGCGCCCGAGGTTGACGCCGCCTGACGCGCCCGCAAACTTCATTTTATCCTGCAAAGCAAAGCCAGAGTTGAGGATAGCCACATGAATGTCGTGACCCCACCGAAGAAGACCGCCATCGCGCCCTTCACCTGGGAAGACCCGCTGCTGCTTGAAGAAGCACTGACGGAAGAAGAACGCATGATCCGCGATAGCGCCCGGCAATTCTGCCAGGAACGCCTGATGCCGCGCGTTTTGGAAGCCAATCGGCATGAGCGCTTTGATCGCGAGATCATGAATGAATTCGGCGAAATGGGTTTTCTGGGTGCGACGCTGGATGGCTATGGCTGCGCCGGCGTTTCCTATGTTTCCTATGGGCTGATGGCGCGCGAAGTGGAACGCGTTGATTCCGGCTATCGCAGCGCGTTTAGCGTGCAGTCATCGCTCGTGATGTTCCCGATCCATGCCTATGGCTCGGAAGAACAGAAGCAAAAATACCTGCCGAAGCTGCGCACCGGCGAATGGGTGGGCTGCTTTGGCCTGACCGAACCCGATGCGGGGTCTGATCCCAATTCCATGCGCACGCGCGCCAGGAAGGTGGATGGCGGTTATATCGTGAGTGGCTCCAAAACCTGGATTTCCAATTCACCCATCGCCGATGTCTGCCTGGTCTGGGCCAAGGATGATGAGGGCATTCTGCGCGGCTTTTTGCTTGATCGCGGCATGAAGGGGCTCACCACGCCCAAGATCGAAGGCAAGTTCAGCCTGCGCGCTTCCGTCACCGGCATGATCATGATGGATGAGGTTTTTGTGCCGGAAGAAAATCGCCT
>JBIKWX010000220.1:0-6221 GCA_044356095.1 Roseomonas sp. | reverse complement strand
TAACGCAGCGGCTTGATTCGATTGAGGTGAAGCACTTTGCGCGCGCTGAGGGGCGTTCCAATTACACCATGCGGCGCCTGATCCGGCTTTGGATGAACCTTGCCACCAATTTCTCGGTACTGCCTTTGCGGCTTGCGATACTCGCGGGTGCGGGCATGGGTGTGCTGGGGCTGCTGGCGGCGCTTTATGTGATTATCGAAGGAATGATGGGGCATACGCCTTCGGGCTGGGCGTCACTCATGACCGTTACGCTGCTGATTGCCGGCGTGCAATTCCTGATCCTAGGTGTGCTCGGCGAATATGTCGGGCGGTCCTTCATGTCGGCCAATGGCAAGCCGCAAGGCGTGGTGCGTGAGGTGTTGCCGGCACGCGATGAGGGGCGCGCACGATGACAATCTATTGGCTGGCGCTGGCAGCGGCGATCTCGACCTCGCTGATCGGACAGGTGTTGCTCAAATCCGGTGCTGCCAATTCGGTAGCGGCTGAGGGCGGGTTTTTCGATCAGCTCTTTCGCCTGCCGACCATGGTGGGGCTGGTGTGTTATGGCGGCGCGGCGCTGCTTTACATCATCGCACTCCGCCGCATTCCAATGAGTGTCGCGCTGCCCTGCACGGCGGCTTCCTATATCGTGATTGCCATTATCGGCTGGGCGATTTTTGGTGAGAGCCTGGGCGCGCAGAAAATCGCCGCCATCGCGCTGATCGCATCCGGTGTCGCGCTGCTGGCGACCACGGCGTGAAGGCCGCACTTGGCTTTTTGTTGTTGCTGGGGGCTTGCGCCGCCGCACCGGAAGCCTGCCCGGTGGGCGCGGCGCCAGCGACGATTGCGGAAGCCTATTTCGGGCGAAATGTGAAGGGCCGCGCACCCGTGACCGATGCGGAATGGGCGCGCTTCATGGCCGAAACAGTAACCCCCGCCTTCCCCGATGGCCTGACCGTGCTGGATGGTGTTGGGCAATGGCGCAACGCGGCAGGGCGCATCAGCCGCGAAGACAGCAAGGTGTTGCTGCTGGTGCTGCCCGGTCAGGATCAGGCAGCGGCTGCCGCGCGGCTTGCCCCGGTGACCGCCGCCTGGAAGGCGCGCTTTGCGCAGGAATCGGTGCTGACGGTATTTCGCGCGGGCTGTGCGGCGTTCTGAGGCGTTACCTTATTCGCCGCACCGCCACCCGAAACGCCAGATTCGCCACCATGGTCAGCGCAAACAACGCCGCTGCCAACATCAACGCATCCTGCGGCGCACCGGTGCGATCCACGATCCAGCCCGCCAGCGCCGGTGCAGGCGCGGTGATGGCGTAATAGATGGTGGAAAATACCCCCATGCCAAAGGCGCGCCGCGCCGGCGACATGGCTTGCCCCGTCAGCGCCATGATCACCCCCGCCGGCCCCATGCCAATCAACCCAAACAGCACACAGGAAATAACGGCGAAGGGCGCATAGGGCAGCGCCAAAAGGCAGATCACGCCAACCGCACTACATAGATACAGAACCATATCCGGCCGCCCGCTGCGATCCGCGATAACGCCACTCACGGGGATTGAAATCATCATCAGCGCGCTCGCGGCACTTACCATCGGAATGGCCTGCTGCGCGGCAAAACCGCTTTCCAGCAGCGCCTTGGGTGCGAAGCTCAAGAACACCAGATAGCCTGCATTGAAAAACGCCCAGACACTGGCGGCGAGCAGCGTGAGCCATAATTCGCGCCGCGGCAGGCCCGCCGGTGCGGCGGCGCCACGCGGGGCAGCGATACCAGGCGGGGCGCGATAGCCAAGCCAAAGCGCCAGCGCCGCGGTGCTGCAATAGGCGGCAGCAATCGCAAAGGGCAGGCGCCAATGAAATTGCGTCATCAGCCAATCATGCGTGACTTGGCCGATGGCGATGCCGAAAGGCCAGCTCACCACCAAGATGCCCATGGCAGTCGCCAATTCCTTGCCGCCGAACCAATCCTGCACCATTTTCGCGAAATAGATCGTGCCAATGACAAAGCCGACGCCGCAGAGGATGCGCCCCAGCGCCAGCATCCCAAAGCCGGCGGCAATCGCGGCTGTCGCGCCGCCAAGCCCCATCACGAGAAGCCCGAGCACGAGCAAGCCCTTGTCGCTCATGTAGCGCGCGGCATAGCCGCTTGGGATGGAAAGCACCACGCCGGGCAGCATGAAGAACCCGATCAGCGTACCGATTTCCGTGAGGCTGAGGCCGATCTCCGCCGTGACGCCTGGCGCGGCAGAGCCCATGGTCTGGAATTGAAAGCCAAGGCTGGTGCGGCAGAAGAACAACAGCGCGAGCATGGCCCAGCGCAAGCGGCCCTCATCCTGCGGGCTCGCTTGCCCAGAACCCTGTTGCGGCGCCATGGTCAAGCCTCGTCTTTGTTGCGGGCATGCAGTGAGCAAGGCGGGATTGGCCCTGTCAATCATTCATTTGGACTAAGCAGGTTGTTCCGTCGCGGCGCGATCCGCTCTAGAAGCCCGGCCATGAAGATCAACGGCATCCCCTATCGCAGCATCCACCTTGATGAGGCTGATGGCTGGTCCATCCGCATCCTCGATCAAACCAAGCTGCCCTGGCAGGTGGAATGGCTGCGCCTGACGGATGAGGATCAGGTCGCGCATGCCATCCGTTCCATGCAGGTGCGCGGTGCGCCGCTGATTGGCGCGGTGGCGGCTTATGGCCTGGCGCTGGCGATGCGGCGTGATCCCGCTGCGCTGGAACCCGTGGCGGCGATGCTGGGCGAAACCCGCCCGACGGCCATTAACCTGCGCTGGGCACTCGAAAAAATGCTCGCGGTGCTGCGCCCGCTGCCCTTGGCCGCGCGCCACGCCGCCGCCTATGCCGAAGCGGCAGCGATTTGCGATGATGATGCCGCGACCTGCGAAGCGATTGGCCGCCACGGCCTGCCGCTGTTGCAGGAGATTGCCGCACGCAAGCCAGGCAAGCGCGTGAATATCCTGACGCACTGCAATGCCGGCTGGATCGCGACGGTGGATTGGGGCACGGCACTCGCGCCGATTTACATGGCGCATGATGCCGGCATTCCCGTGCATGTTTGGGTGGATGAAACCCGCCCGCGCAATCAGGGCGCGGCGCTGACCGCCTGGGAATTGGGCGCGCATGGCGTGCCGCATACCGTGATTGCGGATAATGCCGGCGGGCATCTGATGCAGCATGGCGAAGTGGATATCGTGATTGTGGGCACGGATCGCGTCACGCGCCGCGGCGATGTTGCGAATAAAATCGGCACCTATCTGAAGGCACTCGCCGCAGAGGATAATGGCGTGCCGTTCTGGGTGGCGCTGCCGCATTCGACGCTGGACATGCGCGTCGCCGATGGCGTGCGCGATATCCCCATCGAAGAACGCGCCGCCGAGGAAGTGACCGACATCACCGGCCAGGATGCTGAAGGCCGCATCACGCGCATCAGGGTGGCAGCCGCCGGCAGCCCTGCCGCCAATCCTGCCTTTGATGTCACGCCGGCGCGGTTGGTGACGGGGCTAATTACCGAACGCGGGCGCGTGGCCGCAAGCGAAGCGGCACTGGCCGCGCTCTATCCGGAAAAACTGGCAAGCTAGTGGTGCGATACATGCTCACCCTTCCCAATCCAAAACTGCCCCTACGCACCACTAGCCCTATATTCGGTGGGCCGATTCACGCCGCTGTCGGGAACCGACAGCGGCGATCGGACCACTAGCCGCCATGTGCGGGCGCTATTTCCAGCATCGCTCAAGCAACGAGATCGCGCGCTATGCCCGCGCCGTGAATGCGCCGCCCAATCTGCTACCTTCCTTCAACCGCGCGCCCACACAGGATGGGCTGGTGCTGCGCCGCCATCCGGAGACCGGCGCGCGGCATTTGGATGCGCTGCGCTGGGGCCTCATTCCGCGCTGGGCGGATGATCCTTCGATTGGCAGCCGCATGATGAATGCGCGGTCCGAATCGATCGCAGAAAAACCCTCCTTCCGCGAGGCTTTCGTGAAACGCCGCGCCATTGCCTTTGCTGATGGCTTTTATGAATGGCAGCGCCTGGGCGAAGGCCCCAAGGCGCCCAAGCAGGCTTTTGCCGTTGCCATGGCCGATGGCGCGCCCATGCCCCTTGCGGCGCTGTGGGAAGGCTGGCGCGGCAAGGATGGCGAGATCATCCGCAGCTACACCATCATCACCACCAATGCCGCGCCGGAATTGGCGCCGTTGCATGATCGCATGCCGGTGATCCTACCGCCCGAGGATTGGGATGAATGGCTCGGCGAAACAGCCGCCGAACCGGCGCGGTTAAAAGCACTGCTACGGCCCTTCCCGCGCCAGGGGCTTTGCGTGTGGCCGGTATCGTCGCGCGTCAATCGCATCGCGGAAGATGATGCGGCGCTATTGGAACGTGATCCGCTGGCCGAGCCGCCACCCGGCTTGGATGATCCGCCGCCCTGGTAGGAACCCCCTGGCACGCGCCCCCCTTGCGTGATTAGCTTCCCCCAATAGGAATGGGGGAAGGATATGCGCCAGAAATTGCTTGCCGCACTGCTGGCTTTTGGCTGCCTCTGCGGTTTTACCATGACGGCCAAAGCGCAAAGCACCGAGACCACTTGGCCAACGCGGCCCATCACCATGGTGGTCGCCTATCCACCTGGCGCCATTACCGACACGGTCGGGCGCCGCGTGGCGGAACGGCTTTCCCAGGCGCTTAATGTGCAAGTGGTGGTGGAAAATCGCGGCGGTGCCGGCGGCAATGTCGCAGCCGCCTTTGTCTCTCGGGCGGCGCCGGATGGCTATACGCTGCTATTCACCTCCTACGGCAATCTGATCATCGCTGCCGCCGCTGATTTGAATGTCGGCTTTCATCCTTGGCGGGATCTGGCGCCGGTTGGCATGATCGGCCCCATGACGGTGGTGCTGCTGGTGCGCCCTGGGTTGCAAGTGAATACGCTACAGGATTTCGTGCGCCACATCGCCGCCAATCCGGGCCGGGTGAATTTCGCGAGTGTTGGTGTCGGCAGTTCCTATCATTTGCTGATCGAACAGATGATTGCCTATGGCAAGCTTAATATGACCCATGTGCCCTATCGCGGCGGCGCTGCGGCCATGACGGATTTCCTCGCGGGCCGGGTGGATGCGACACTCGCGACACTGCTGTTTGCGCGGCCCTATATGCAGGATAATCGCGGCATTGGGGTTGCCGTGGGCAATGCCGAACGCTCCCCCGTGCTGCCGAATGTGCCCGCGGTGCAGGAGGTGATTCCGGGCGCCAAACTGACCGATGGTCTGGCAGTGCTGGCGCCGGCCGCGACACCAGCGGCGATCATCGCGCGCGCCAATCGCGCGTTGCAGGATGTGATCAACCAGCCCGCCATGCGCGAATGGCTGACGAATGAAGGCGTGCCCCCGCGCCCCGGCCCGCCGGAAGCCTTCATGGCGGAAATGACGCCAGCGACCGAGGAGTTGCGCAAATTGCTGCGCGATGCCGCGATCAAGGTGGAATGAGCATGCCGCAGACGAACAACAAAACCGGCAGCGCCTTCGGGTGCTGTCATGAAGCCCCGGCGGCCATCTGGGCAGGGCTTGGCCGCGTCGCGAGTATTGGTGGCAGGCGCGCGAAGAAGGCAAGCTCTGCCTGGTTGTCGGTTTCAAGCCGCGTCAGCGCCGCAGCGAAATCCGGCTGAAAGCGCGCTGGAATCACGCCTGCCAGCGCGGGCCTTTCATTGAATCTCGGCAAGGCGCCGCCGAGCCTGAGGCCAAACAGCGCAAGCAGCCTTTGGGCAAAAACATCCAAAGCCTCCATCCGGCCAAGCAAATAGGGGTAGCGACGAAGCGCCCCATTGATCCCATCCCGTTCCGTCACGTTGAACAGGGTAAGCAATTGCGCATTGCGGCAATGCCGGGCGAAAGCCGGCACGGCATCCAAGGCCTGGTTGAGCGAAAGCCTGCGCAAGGCGGCATGGTCGGGGTGGTCCGGCGTGCCACGGACATAATCATAGAGAGAGACAATACGCTCAAGCGGCTGACGCAGCACGGCGGCGATCCCGATGGGGCGGGGGGATAGGGCCACCAGCGGATGGGCCACACCGAAATGGCCAGCCACCGTCAGCGCGCGATGATGAATGCCATTTTCGCAAGCGAGTGCGGCGGTGAGCCCCGCCTCCCCGCCATGATCGGCCAATAGATCGGCATGAAAGATGGCGCGATCTCCGAAGGTGTATTTCAACATGCGGTTGATAGTGGTGCCGCCGGTGCGTGGAAGAT
>JBIKWX010000022.1:0-20461 GCA_044356095.1 Roseomonas sp. | reverse complement strand
CGCGGCAAGGCCCAGGCGCTGAATGACTTTTTGGTGTTCGGCACCACCGCGACCGCAAGCTTCCTGGCCGGCTTCCTGCATGAGCATTTCGGTTGGGTGCCGCTGAATTAGCATTTCGGTTGGGTGCCGCTGAATTGGGCTTCGATCCCGCTGCTGCTGGTGGCGGTGCTGGCGGTGATCTGGCTGCGCTTTCAGCGTGAACCGGCAAAAGCGGCGGCGTAGCCAGCCCTCGCCACTGCGCCGCCACAATGCTGCCATCCCCGCGGCGTTAGCTACTGTTGCGCGGGTGTTCCCAAACCCGCGCAAATTGATCTAGCCTTGCAGCGCTAGAACCCGAGGTCCCATGGCCGCGCCACGTCTGCTCCTGAAGACTGATCTTGCCGGGCTGCAACCCTTGCTGTTGCGCGGCCAACCGGTGCAAGCGCTGCATCAGCGCCTGACCGACCAACTCACGGCACGGGGCGTGCCCGCCGCGCTGTTTGCCGAGCCGATTACCGGCGCCGGGGCCATTTCCTGGTATGGCGAAGCGGCGGGCGAACCGCAGCCGCTGCCCACACTCTCCAGCGCCCGCCGGGCAGAGGCGGAGGCCTCGCTGACCCGCCAGCTTCAGGCGCTCGAACCGCTGCTGGATGATGCCGAAATTGGCCCGCTGCTCCGCCGCGCCTTGGTGCTGCCAAGCGCCGATTCCATCCTGGTGCTGGATGGCCAGATCATCCTGACCGGCTGGGGTCTGGCAGCGCGCGAAATAGCCGAAGACCCCGCCGCGCTCGCGGCGCAACTCCGCCGCGTTTTGGGACCTTATGCGCAGCGCTTGGCCTCCGCGCCCGATGGCTTTCTGACCAACGCCGCCATGGCGGCACCCGCGCCGACAGCTCCTGCCGCGCCGCCGCCGGCGGCACCCCGCGCGGCAGCGCCACCACCTCCGCCACCGCCGCCCGCGCCTGTGATGGCCGCCGCGCCGCGTGCACCTTTTGGCGGGGCGGCGTGGCTTATCCCGCTGCTCGCCCTTGTGGCGCTGATTTTCTTGGCACTCGGCTTCTGGCTTGCCTGGACACAGATGCAGCGCGATCTGGCGGGGCGGCAGCAAAGCGTCTCGATCGTGGATGATGCCGCAACGCGCAACGCCATCCGCCTGCAACGCGAAACCAATGAGGCTTTGGAGCGTGACCTGGAACGCATGCGCCGCCTGGCCGCGACCCCCAATGTCTGCACGCCGGAAGGCCCGCTCGGCCTGAACCCGCCGCCAGAGCGCCAGCCGGTGCGGCCTGAAGCCGTGCCCCCCGCCATCCCGCAGCGCCAGGGAGAGGCACCACGGCCCTTCAGCGGCTCCCTCGCGCAATTGCTGGAACATGCGACAGTGATGATCGCCTCGGCCGGGCCGGCGGGGATTGGCCATGGCAGCGGCTTTTTCATTGCGGGCGATCTGGTGCTGACCAATGCGCATGTCGTGCAGCAGGCCGATCCCAATCAGATTTTTGTGATGTCGCGCGCCATGGGCCGTGCGGTGAAGGCGCAGCTGGTCAGCATGACGCGCGGCGCGGGCGGCGGCCCGGTTGAACCAGGCATGTTGGATGTAGCACTGCTCAGGCTGCCGGAAGCGGTGGCCGGCGCGCAGCCGCTGGCGCTGACACCCACGGCCGATAAGCTGCTGGATGTGGTGGCGGCGGGGTACCCGGCTTCGGTCGTGCAGGTCGAACAGGGCATGCAGGAATTGCAGCAGGGCCGGCTTGGCACGCCGCCGGAATTGGTGCTGACGCGGGGCAGCATCAGCACCATTCAGCGGCTCGAAAACGGGTTGGTGGTCATGCCACATTCCGCTGATATCTCGCCGGGCAATTCCGGCGGGCCGCTGGTGGATACATGCGGGCGCGTGGTGGGCATCAATACCTTTGTCAGCGCCGCGTCCCAATTCGTGGATCGGGTGAAATACGCCCAAAAGACCGAAAGCCTGCTGCCCTGGCTGCAACAGCAGAATGTGCAGGCGGTGGTGAAGACCGAAGCCTGCGAGCCTGTAACCCCCGGCCTGCCGGCGACACCTCAGCCGCCCGCCAATACGCCTGCAACGCCGGCAACCCCCGCGCCACCTGCCGGCGCTGGGGCACCGCGTTAAAGCGGCGCCGCGCGCATGTCCGGCTCCGGCGATGGCAGCCTGATTGCCACTACCCGCAATGCGGAATTGCAGGTCTTGGGCACGGGCGGGCAGCTTGCGGTCCAGGCTTGGGATCAGATCACCGGCTATCTGCGCCGCGCGCGTAGCCCCGCCCATGCCGCGCTTTTCGCCGAGCCCAATCCGGATGCGGATCGCGGCATCACGGATTGGTATGCGGCGGGTCAGGGTGCGGCGCCGCCGCTCGAAACCCTGCCCGAAGCCGAACAGGATGGCGCGCGCGCGGAATTCGCCCGGCTTTATGGTGATATCCGCGAAGAAGCCGAACGGCTCCGCGCCAGCACCCGCGAAAGTGAGCGGTTTCTTGGCGAATTGATCGCCCTTGCGCTGATCACACCCGCGACTGATTGCCTGCGTGTGGTGGATGGCCAGCCCGTGCTGGTTGCTTGGGGCCATGCGAAGCTGGGCGAGGCACCCAGCCCCGAATTGCTGATTGGCATGACGCGCCGGCGGGGCGGTGGTGGTGGCGGCTTGGCGCCGATGCAGATTGTTGGCCCACCTGCGGCACCGCCCGCGAAGCGGCCGCTGCTGTTCTGGCTGCTCGGCCTGCTTGGGCTTTTGCTGCTGTTGCTTTTGTTGCTGCTGCTATGGCGTGATCCCTTTGGTTGGTTCAAGGCCGCGCTGCCGCAATGCGTTGTGCAGCCAGGCAATGCGGAATTGCTGGATGAACTCCGCGCGGCGCAAGCGCGCGAGGCAGCACTGCGCGGCGATATCGCGCGAGAGATGCTGCGCCTTGGGGATCGCCGCACCGCCTGTCCGCCGCCTGAGCCGCCGCCACCGCCACCACCGCCACAGCGCCGGGTTGAACAACCCCCTCCGCCTCCGCCGCCGCGCCAGGAAGATGCGGAACGTGCGCGGCGTGAAGGCGCACGCAGCGGGCGGGTGCAGATCATCCTTGCCTGGGATGACCGCAATGATCTTGACCTGATGATGATCTGCCCGAATGGCGAAAGACTCTATTTCGACCGTCGGCAGGCCTGTGGCGCCGAATTGGATGTGGACCGCAATGCGGGCAATAGCGCGCTGATCGCGACACCGGTTGAAAACATTGTCTTTGCCGGCGAACCCGCACCAGGGCGCTACCGGATCATGGTCTGGCATTTCCAGAACAACCCGCCGGCACCGGCATCTTCGCCCTATCGCGTCACGCTGAAGCGTGAAGGCAGGCCGGATCAGGTTTTCACCGGGCGCGTGGCGGCTGGACAACAAGTGGAAGTGGGGCATTTCGATGTGCCCTGATGCGCCATGCAGCCGCTGATCACCCTGCCGCTTGATGGCTATCGGGCGATTCTGCCGGCTGGGCAGGATCACGCGGCGGCGCATCGTGCTTTAACGGCGCTGCTGAATGATGTTCTGGGGCCGGAGGTGACCGGCTTTTTCGCCCCCGTCAGCGCCACCGAGCATGGCCTGAGCTTCTTCGCCCCCGAAGGCCGAGTGGCACGTTTTGCGGAGCTGGATGCCATCGGGCGCGACAGGCTGCGTGCCGAGATCGGGCGGATCATCAGCGAACTCCGCCGCGCTGCGGCCCTGGCGGCGGCGGAAAATCCGGCGGGGGCCGGGCATATGCCCGCGCTGGTCGCCGCCGCCATTGAAGTCCCAAGCTTTGAACAGGTTTTTGCCCATGAAGGCCGCCCTGTGCTGGCCGGCTGGGGCACCGCACCCGGCAATGCGCCGGGCGGGCTTGGCCTATTGCGCGACTTGGATGATGGCAAGCCGGCCGAAGCGCCGGCCCGCGCCCCCTTGGCCGCGCTTGGTGCGGCCATGCTTGGGCTGTTCCTATTGGGCGCCTTGGCAGCTTTTGCCTCACCCTGGATCGCGCGCTGGCTGGCGCCGGAAGCTGGCATGTGCCGCGTCGAACAAGGCGATCTGGACGCCATGCAAACCCTGCTCCGCGAAAGGGAGCGGGAGCGCGAACTCCGCCACCGTCTGGCGACGCTTGAGGAAGAACTGGGCCGCCGCCGCGCCGAATGCCCGCTGCCGGCAGCGCCACCTCCGCCACCGCCACCTACCCCAGAACCACCGCGCCAGCCGGAACCTCGGCCAGAACCGACGCCAGAGCCGCCGCGCCCGCCGACACCCCCCCCGCCGCCACCGCCGCGCCCAACCCCGCCGCCGCCACCGCCGCCACGCCCCGTGGAACGCCCGCCCAATGTCGAGCCCTGCAATACCGAAGTGCAGAGCGGTGGGCGCGGCATTACCGAAACGCGGCATTTCCTGGGGCCGAACCCCGGGCGCGTGACGATCACCTACAATACGCGGATGGAGCCGGATCGGATCCGCGTTTATCACCGTGGGCGGTCACTGGCGGAAACGCCGGGCTTCGTTTCCGGGAATGGCGCCATTTCTTTTGACTGGAACCCACCACGCGGTGGCTCGGCTGAGGATTATGTCGTGACCGTTGAGGTGATGGGCACGCCTGGTTCGCCTTCTACCCGTTGGGATTATCGCATCGGTTGTCCGGGGGGCGGGCGCTGATGGAATTGCGATGATTTCGCCGCAATGCTGCGCTGGTACTGCCATAGTGATAGAATGACATTCGATGATTGAAGGGAGACCTCCTCCATGACCGTATTCGCCGTGGCCCGCCGCAAGCCCACACTCAAAAGCGCGGCAGCATTGCTGTCGCTATCCCTGCTTTTGCCTGCCTGCCAAAATCCCAATGTGGGCGCGGGCGGCCAGCCCCTAACAGCCGAGCAGCAGGCCATGCGCCAGCAATCGCAGCGCTGGAACCAAACGGCCGCGACCGGTGCGCTCGCGGGTGCGGCGATGGGTGCGGCGGGCGCGGCGGCGTTTGGGCGCGGCAATACCGGGCAGAATGCGCTGATCGGTGCGGGCATTGGTGCGCTGGTCGGGCTTGCTGCCGGCATGGCGGTGGCGGAACGCAATCTTGGCTTCGAAAATCGTGAAGCCAGCGCTTCCCAGCGCATTCAATCGGCGCAGCAGGTCGCGAGCAATCTGAACAATACCGCCGCCGCTTCTGAACAGGTGGCGAAGCAGAATCAGCAGCGGCTGGCGCAGCTTGATCGGCAATATCGCGCGGGGCAGATCACGGCAGCGCAATACCGAAACGAGACCGCAAGCATGCGCCAAGATGCGGAGCTGATGCGCAAAACCGCCGGCGAAGCGCGTGATGCGCGTCAGCGTCTGGTGGCAAGTGCGCGGCAGGTGCCGCAACTGATGACTGAGGAAGCGAAGATTGATCAGGCGCAGCGCCGGCTGGAAGCCGCCGCGGATGATCTTGAATCCGCGCTCCGCCGCGTACCCACGGGTTGATCCGCCATGACGCTCAAAACCTTCCGCGCCATTGCGCCGCTGCTGATCCTTGCGGGCTGCGCTGGTGCCGGCGCCGGCCCTGCTTCCGAACGCGGCTTTTTCACCGGCATTGCCGCCGCCGCGAGTGGTGAAGATGTGCGCGGCGCGCAACGGCTGGAAAGCTCTGCCGCGTTGCAGGAACGCGCAGCACTCATGGCGGCTGAGCGCAATGCCGCGGCGCAGGCAGAAGCGGCGCGCACGGGTGCCGCGGTGCGCAATGCCGAGGCGCGGTTGGCGGCGCAGCAGCGCAGCCTTGCTGAGCAGCGCGCAACACTTGAGCGGCTGCGTGCTGAACGTGCGCAAAACCCGGCCGCGGCGGCGGAAGGTGCCAGGCTGCAATCGGAATTGGAGGCGCAGGAACGTGACATCCGCGCTGCTGCGGCACGATCAGGTGGGCCATCAGCGGATCAGGTGCAGCGCATTGAACGCCGCGCGGGTGAATTGGATGCGGCCTTGCAGCGCTTTGGGCGGATTTGACCGGCTGATCGCCTATTCGTCGAGCGATTCCGGCAAATACCCGGTGCGCAGTACATGCGGCCAGGCGGCATTGGCGCCGACCGCTTCTGCCCGCCGCGCGGCACTTTCCCAGTCATAGACAAGGGAAATCAGCTCCGCCATCGGCTTCGCGCTCTCGGTCGCGTGGATGATGGCGTAGCGCGCATGGGGGGAACGGGCCTCGGCGCGATGCGGATGATCGCCGCGTGTCACCCGAAAGCCGGGCAGGCCAAGGCTGCCGGGATTGACCACAAGCGGGCCATCGCCCGGCATGTGGATGATGCTCGATTGATGGCTATGGCCGCACAGCACGACGCGCGCTGCCATGCCATCCTCACCAAGCCTGTCGCGAATGGCGGAAAGCGGCGATGGCACCAGAATGCCGTGGCGCGGGTCTTCCAATAGGTTGCGCACATCGGACGCGGGCGTGCCATGGCAGGCGAGGATTCCCGGCGCAGGTGTCAGGCGTTCCGGCAAGGCGTAAAGCCAGGCGCGCTGATCGGCGGTGGTTTCCTGAAAGGCGAAGCCATCCTGACCCTTCAGACCCTCGGCCACACGATCCGTCAGCCAGCGATCATGATTGCCGCGAATGGTCGGGATATTCTTTTCCATCAGCAGGCGCGTTGTCTCACCAGGCCAGCACATGCCGGACGCGCAATCGCCAAGGCAGATGATGTTGGTGATGCCGCGCCGCGCGATATCATCCAAAGCCGCTTCAAGTGCCGCGACATTGCCATGGATGTCGGAGATGACCGCAAGGCGCATGGTGTGGGTTCCTGTTGCTGGGTGCCGAGCATGACATGGCACGCGAAAGGCTTGAAGGGTTACCCAACGAGCCGCCGCACCGCCGCAACCCATTCCGGTGCATCCCAGGCCGCTTCGCCTTCCAACCGCGCCACTTCCCGCCCGGCACGGTCAATAATCACCGTCGTCGGCAGGCCCCGCGCCCCCAAGGCCCGCGCCGCCGCGCCGCGCGGGTCGAGCCAGATGGCAAGCTCCTTCAGCCCCAGCCGCTGATAGAAGGGTTCCACCTGCGCCCGCCCGCCGCGATCGGAAGACAGCGCCAGGACGGTAATGCGCTCGGCCCGCAGCATCGCCTGCAAGCGGTCCAGCGCCGGCATTTCCGCGACACAGGGCGGGCACCAGGTCGCCCAGAGATTGACCACCAGCCCCTGCCCGGCAAAGGCCGCCAGCGCCGTTTCCTTGCCATCCGCATCGGTGAAGGTGATGGCTGCCGCCGGCACCGGTGCGGCCGCTTCGCGCAATTTCTCGAGCCCCTTCGCGGCCCACCCTTGCCGCGATGCGCCGGGCGCGAGTAGGGTCGCGCCAATCAAGGCCGGGGTGCCAAACATCGCAGCACGGCGTTTCAGAACCAGCACGAAAGATACTCCCTCCGCATGAGCAGCAGCGCGAACCAGCAATGGGGCGGACGTTTCGCCGAAGGCCCCTCGGCCATCATGGCAGCCATCAATGCCTCGATCGGGTTTGACCGCAAGATGTGGCGCCAGGATATCCAAGGCAGCTTGGCCCATGCCGCCATGCTGAAGCATGTAGGGATCATCAGCACAGAAGACGAGGCCGCAATCCGGGACGGCCTTGGAAAAATCGCGGCGCGCATCGAAGCCGGTGATTTCCCCTTTGATGACGCGCTTGAAGATATTCACATGAATATCGAAGCGCGGCTGACGGAAACGATTGGGGAGGCCGGCAAGCGCCTGCACACGGGGCGTTCGCGCAATGACCAGGTGGCCTTGGATGTGCGGCTTTGGGTGCGTGATGCGATTGATGGGCTGTCCGGTCAGATCAAGGATGTGATGCGCGCCCTGGTCGCGCGCGCGGAAGAACATGCGGGCAGCGTCATGCCGGGCTTCACGCATTTGCAGCCGGCGCAGCCTGTCACCTTCGGCCATCACATGCTGGCCTATGTTGAAATGCTGTCGCGTGATTTGTCTCGGCTCGCGGATTGTCGGGCGCGCTTGAATGAAAGCCCGCTTGGCGCGGCAGCTTTGGCGGGTACAGGCTTCGCCATTGACCGGCACATGACCGCGAAGGCTTTGGGTTTTGATCGGCCCATGCGGAACAGCCTGGATGCCGTGGCATCGCGTGATTTCGCCGCTGAATTCCTGTTCTGCTGCGCCATGTGCAGCGTGCATCTTTCGCGCCTGGCGGAAGAGATTGTGATCTGGACCAACCCCTATTTTGGTTTCGTGAAACTATCCGATGCCTTCACCACCGGCAGTTCCATCATGCCGCAAAAGCGCAACCCTGACGCGGCGGAGCTTGTGCGCGGCAAGACGGGCCGCGTGATGGGCGCGCTGATGGGCATGCTGACGGTGATGAAGGGCCTGGCGCTGACCTATTTCAAGGATATGCAGGAAGACAAGGAAGGCATTTTTGATGCCGCCGAAAACCTGACCCTGACCTTGGCCGCCACTGCTGGCATGGTGCGAGATATGAAGCCGCAGACGGAACGGTTGGCCGCCGCCGCCGGCGCTGGGTTTTCCACCGCGACTGATTTGGCGGATTGGCTGGTGCGCAGCCTGAAAATGCCCTTCCGCGATGCGCATCATGTCACGGGCACGCTGGTTGCCAAGGCCGAAGCACGCGGCGTTGATCTTTCCGGCCTGACGCTCGCGGAAATGCAGGCGGTGGAACCGCGCATCACGCAGGGCGTATTTGATGTGCTGACGGTTGAAGCCTCCGTCCGGTCACGCACTTCCTATGGCGGGACAGCGCCGGCCAATGTCGCCACCATGGCCGCCGAATGGAAGGCCAAGCTGGTATGAGGCGTGGTGCGCGGTCCCTATTGCTGCTGCTGGCAGTGGCCTTTCTGGCCACGGCTTGTGGCCGCATGGGACCGATCCGCC
This sequence comes from Roseomonas sp., assembly GCA_044356095.1. Classification (GTDB taxonomy): domain Bacteria; phylum Pseudomonadota; class Alphaproteobacteria; order Acetobacterales; family Acetobacteraceae; genus Neoroseomonas. The sequence continues at coordinate 11,620 of JBIKWX010000022.1, read as the reverse complement.
CTCCCGGGCCGGCGGAGGAAGTGACCCATCCGCGGATGTACCCAAATCGCTGAGCGCCTGATTTAGCGCTTGCGATAAGCCGCACGCATCACGACAATAGGCGGATGGCTTCCCCCGCACCCGCCCTTGATCCGGGCAATGACCCGTCCTTTGCCGAATTGCTCGCGCAGCGCCCGCAGCTTACGCGCCATGCGCATGATGGGCTGGTCATGGAAGATGTGCCATTGGCCCGCATTGCCGAGGTGGTGGGCACGCCAACCTGGGTCTATTCCGCCGGCACCTTGCGCCGCCGGGCGCGGGCATTACGTGCTGCCCTGGCCGATGCCGGGCTGACCGCCAGCGTGCATTTCGCCACCAAGGCGAATGATAATCTTGCCGTGCTGGCGCTGCTGGGCCGCGAAGGGCTTGGCGCTGATGTGGTGAGCGAAGGCGAATTGCGCGGCGCCCGTGCCGCCGGCATTCCCGCCAGCGCCATTGTCTTTTCCGGAGTGGGAAAAACCGAACGCGAAATCCGCTTGGCGCTTGCTGAGAACATCATGCAAATCAATGCCGAAAGCATTGAAGAAATCGACATGATTTCCGCAATCGCCGCCGGCATGGGGCGCAGCGCGCCGGTTGCCATTCGTGTCAATCCGGATGTGGATGCAAAGACCCACGCCAAGATCACGACAGGCCTTAGCGAAAACAAATTCGGCGTCGCCTATGATGACGCAATGGCGCTTTACGCCCGCATGGCAAAGCTGCCCGGCATTCGCCCGATTGGCATTGCGACGCATATCGGCAGCCAGATCACGGTCGGCATGGGTGCCTATCGCGCCGCCTATGCGCGGCTTGCAGCGCTGGTTCGGGCCATCCGTGCGCAGGGCCTGCCGATTGAGCGCATTGATTGCGGCGGCGGGCTTGGCATTGCCTATCGCGATGAAATCGCCCCCGCGCCAGCCGCTTTGGCCGGCGCGATCAAGGCAGAGCTTGGCGCGCTTGGCCTGCCCGTCATGCTGGAACCGGGGCGCTGGATTGCCGGACCGGCGGGGGTATTGCTGTCTCGTGTCATTCTGCAAAAGCAGGGCGCGGCGCGGCGCTTTGTGGTGCTGGATGCGGCGATGAATGATCTGCTGCGCCCGGCCATGTATGATTCCTGGCATGGCATTTTGCCGGTCTCGCCCGCCGCTTTGGTGGCGCCGCTGGCGCCGGCTGATGTTGTTGGGCCGGTTTGCGAAAGCAGCGATTGCTTCACGCGGGATCGCGCCTTGCCGGATTTGCCGCCCGGCGCCCTGGTGGCGCTGCTGGATGCGGGCGCTTATGGCGCCACCATGTCTTCCACCTATAATGCGCGCCCCTTGGCGGCCGAGGTTTTGGTGGATGGCGTGCGCTTCGCCGTGGTGCGGGACCGCCAATCCTATGAGGCTTTGCACGCCGGCCAGCGCGTCCCGGAATGGCTGATGGAATGAGCAAAACGCCGGGGAAAGCGCCGCCTGAAAACCGGGGCCTTGCGGCCTTGGGGATCAAGCTCGGCCTTTCGCGCCTGGCGCTTTGGTGGGAAGGCGCTTGGCGCGCGCTTTGGCCGCCGCTGGGTGTTGTTGGGGCCTTCCTCGCGCTCGCTTTCACCGGGCTGCTGCCCGCGCTGCCGCCGGTGCTCCATCTGCTAATCCTGATCGGCTTTGTTGCGGCACTTGGGTATTTTGCCTATCGCGCCGCGCTTGGGCTGAGCGCACCCGCAGCCGATGCAGCGGCGCGGCGGTTGGAACGGGATTCCGGCCTGGCGCATCGCCCCCTTGCCGTGCTGGCGGATCGCCCCGCCGGTAATGACCCAATGGCGCAGGCGCTATGGCAGGCGCATCGGGATCGCGCGGCGGCGCAGCTTGGGCAGTTGCGCGTGGCGCGGCCCTCCCCTGGGCTCGCGTCACGAGACCCGCGCGCCTTGCGCGCTGCCGTGTTGGTGGCGCTGGTGGCGGGGCTTGGCATGGCGGGGCGGGAAGCGCCGGAACGGCTGCTCGCAGCCCTGATGCCGCCCTTTGCGGAACCGCCTGCCGCGCCAATAGCCTTGGCGGCACGGTTTGAAGCCTGGGTGACGCCGCCCGCCTATACCGGGGCTCCGCCGCAATTCCTGAAGGCAGAAGGCGGCGTGGTGGCAGTGCCGGCGGGTAGCCGCTTGCATATGGTTTTCTCGGGCAGCGCCAATCCGCCGGAATTACGCCTGGGCAGCAATACCCATGCTTTTGCGCGCATGGATGCGCAAAGCCATGCGGTTGAACTGCCTTTGACCGAGGGCGGCACCTTGGTGCTGAAGCGCGATGGGCGCGATGTGGCGCAATGGGCGCTGACACTGACGCCAGATGCGCCGCCCTTGGTTGCTTGGGACCCCGCCCCGGCGCGCGCAGGGCGCGGGCTTGCGCTGCGGCTGCCTTGGAAGGCGGAAGATGATTGGGGCTTGGTGGCGCTCAGGCTCGAATTGCGCCTGAAGCAAAGGCCAACCGCGCCGCCATTGGTGCAGGACATGCCCTTGCCAGGTGGCGCGCCGCGTCAGGCTCAGGGCGCGGCGCAGCATGATTTTTCCACCCATCCCTGGGCCGGGCTGGAGGTGGAAGCCCGGCTTTTCGCCCGCGATGGCGCGGAACAGGAAGGCAAATCCGAAGGCGCGTTTCTGGTGCTGCCGGAACGGCGCTTTTCGCATCCTGTCGCGCAGCAATTGATTGCCCTCCGGCGCGCGCTGTCACTAGACCCCGGCGCGCGGGACCCCGCACGGCGCGAATTGGACCGCATCACCAATGCGCCGGAAGCCTTCGAACATGACACGGGCGTCTTCCTGACTTTGCGCGCGGCGCGGCATCGGCTGGGGCGTGATCGGCGTGATGAGGCTGTGCCGGAAGTCCAGCAGATTTTATGGGATGTGGCGGTGGCTTTGGAAGAAGGGCGCACGGACCGTACCGCGCGCGCCTTGAACCAGGCGCGTGAGGCATTGCGTGAGGCTTTGGAAGAAGCCCGGCGCGACAATCCCGAACGCAGCCCCGAACAGCGCGCCGAATTGCAGCGCCGCATTCAGGAATTGCGCGAAGCGATCCGCCAACATTTGGAAGCCCTCGCTGAACGCATGCAGCGCGAAAACAATGAAGCGCTGGCCTATGACCCGCAGCAACGCGTTTTCGATCGCCGCGAATTGGAACGCCGCACGCGCCGCCTGGAAGACGCGGCGCGCGATGGCCGGCAGGAAGATGCCGAACGCGAAATGGCCGAGCTTGAGGAAATGCTGCAAGCCCTGGAAGAAGGCCGCACCAGCCGGACCGAGGATCGTCAGCGCCAGCAACGCCAGCGCGGCCAGCAGCAGATGGGCGCTTTGCAGGATATGGTGCTGCGCGAGGCAGAAATGCTGGACCGCGCGCATCGCCGCAGCGGTGAACAGGAAAATACCCGCGGTGATCAACGGCGCCCGCCGCCGCCGCGCCCGCAAACACCCGAGGCGCGCGAAGAAGCCGCCCGCGATGCGCGCACCCAACGTGCGCTGCGCCGCGCGCTTGGTGAATTGATGCAGCAATTCGGCGAATTGACCGGCGATGTGCCGGCACCTTTGGCCGAGGCTGATCGCGCCATGCGTGATGCGGCAGAGGCGCTCGCTGAAGGGCGGGACCCGCGCGGCGCGCAGCAGCAAGCCATTCGCGCGCTGACCGAAGGCGGGCGGCAAATGTCGCAACGCATGCAGCGCCAATTCGGCCCGCCGCAGCCCGGCGAAGGTGAAGGCGAAGGTGAGGGTGAGGAAATGGCCGGCGGCCAGCAGGGCGGCGAAGGCCAGGATCAGCAAAACCAGCTTGGCGAAGGCCGCGATCCGCTCGGGCGGGACCGGCGCGAAACGGGTGGGTCAGCGCAGGATAATGCCGGCGATACCTTGGTGCCGGGGGAAGCTGAAAGGTTGCGGTCGCATCAACTACAACAGGAACTCCGCCGCCGCGGCGCGGAACGCGAACGGGCGCCGGTGGAGTTGGAATATATTGATCGGCTGCTCAGGCGGTTTTGAAACAGGTAGCCTGGTGGTTCGGTCGTGGCTCCGACCGCACGAATGCTGATCTGGAATTCCGTCAACCCTTTCGTTTTCCCGAAAGCGGGGCAGGCTTCACAGTTTCAGCCTTCGCCATCCAGTCAACGATAAAATCATACAAGGAGCACGATGTCACATAGCCACGCTCATGGAGTATTCCATGTAATCTTGGCAGATTATAATAGGGTATCGAGGGCGCTAGGTGATGCTCAGCATGATAATTCATGTTTGCATACAGAAAACTCAAAAATCTCGGCAGCATCAGTGTCCTGCTATGCGCAAGTGGCCCGCTCGATTTTAGGGCAGCGAGGTTGTGATGCTGGGACTTGGCTAGAATTTTGTTGAGTAATGTCCCCGTGAATGGACTTACGAAGACAATCGCCGTTATGAGGACACTTCCAGATAAAGCATAGATCAGAAGCAACAGCAGGGCATTGATGACCAGTATTGATCTCGCGCCAGATACAATCCCCTTATCCTGAACCCTCTTGAAGTTCGGAAGATAACCCGTGGCGTTCAGGGCTGCATAAAAAATGCGTCGTTTCATTAACCTGAAATCAATGGACGCGTAGGCAATCAGGTTCATGAAGGACCATGATTGCTCAGAATGGGCTTCAGAGTCATCCTGCGCAAAAGTATTCCGATGATGATGCAGGTGCGATTTCTCGAAAAAAGCGCCATTGCTCCAAGTGATCGCCGAACAAAACACGAAAAGCCAAGTGTTCGGTTTCTTCTGTGAGAACACCTTCTTGTGGAAGGCTTCATGGCCCAAGCCCGCGTAACCCCAAAAGGACAACTGAACAGCGTATAGATACGCAATGAACAGGGAAAGAACCGGATGAGCGTGAAAATTGAGGATCAGCGCCGCCAATAAACCCACCGACACGAGGACCCTCATCAAAAGATCAATGGATGCCTTCCAGTCGTTGGGACGATTAAGCTCCTGAAATTCTGAGCGGCTTATGTAGCTAGCAATTGTCATCGCCCACCTTCAATCTCCAGCGCCAATGAGTTCAAAAGCACACAAAGATCCAAGAACGTGAAACATCTTCCGGTCTTTTTCCGCATCCAGGAACGCCGTAACATCTCCATGAATTTTTGAACCGTAATCGTGCCAAATAATGACGCCTCTTTTGACAACAGAACGTGCGTTCAAAGTATCCTTCCTTATGGTTTCCAAATCATGACCACCGTCAATGAACACGAATTCCGAAGAGCCGAATTCATGCCGGAAATCAATCTGAGTGGAGTCTTTTTTTATCAGGGAAATTCTTCGCCTGTCGGATTCCGTTAATTCTTGGAGGTATTTCTCCCCCTCAATATGCTGCATGGTGCGAAGAAAATTGTCGTTATCCCGATCATTTTCGCGAATTTTTTGCTCATCAAAATGCCAAGCCGCGATCTCAGCGTCTCGCGGTAAATCGATTGTGAAAATACTTGCGTTTTTCACATTCAACGCAAGCAAGGCCGTGGTAAACCCCATATAGGTTCCGATTTCTATGATTTTGGAGGGGCGAATCAACTCAGCCAAAGCTAGCAGCACAATTTGATCAACCAGAGTAATGCTTCCAATTTCCACCGGGGGAAAAAACGTCTCGCAGCGCGACGATGTCGCAATCCGGCTACGGTGCTCCAACAAAACCCTCAGCTTTATGGCGTTGACGCCCTCATTTGCCTCCGCAAGGATCGCTTCAAGCATCATCTTTGACTCCCAATATCAACTAATGCGCTTATAATGCGAACAGTACCAAACCGTATTGGTATCGTCCGAAGCGCGAGATGCTGGTACTTGGATCGGTAGTTCTGTAAGAAAACCCCTTTCCTGCCAAGTTACCTGCAAGAAGCAATTAAGGCAACTTGGGTTGGAGGCGTTTCACGCAAACACCCGCGCCCAATCTTCCCGCATGGACACCACCTGCCAGCCACGTGCCGGCGCGGCATCCAGGGCGCGCGCCAGACGCCCGATATGGCTTTCCCGGTCATAAGCGAATTCACGTTCCGCATCATCATGGCGGATGATCATGCCAAAGCGCTGCCCAGCGCCTTCCGTGGTGTAGCGCAGCATTTCAAAATCGCCATCAGAATTGCCAAAGGCCGCAATCGGGCGCCGGCCGATATGGCGCGCAATGCCAATCGGCTTGCCGGGGCCATCATCAATGAAATCCACGCGCGGTTCGCGCAGCAGCATCAGTCGCCCGGCATCTTCCGTCACCTTCAGCGCAAAGCTTGAACCGACAACATGCTGCGGCGGAATGCCGTAGATGTCTTCCGAAAAGGCGCGCACGAATTCAACACCGCCGCCCGAGACAATGAAATTCGTGAAGCCCGAAGCGCGCAAAAAGCGAAGCACTTCCAGCATCGGCTGATAGACCAGCGCGGTATAGGGCAGGTTCCATTTCGGGTGCCTTGCAGTCTTCAGCCAATCGGCGGCGATCTGCTGAAATGCCTCGGGCGAAGTGCCGGCCATGGCGGCGCCAGCCAGGCGCATTAGCCCTTCATTGCCGCCCGCCATGGCGCCATGCAGATCACCGGCAATGGCTGCGCGAAACACCGCATCCTGCTGCCAGGCGGGATTTTCTGGCGCCAGGGTGCGCATGCGATCCAGCATGAAGATAAGCTGCGGATAGGCCGGCTGTTCCACCCAAAGCGTGCCGTCATTGTCATAGACCGCAATGCGCTCAGCGGGCGGGACAAATCCCGCGCTGCCTTCGCGCGTGACGACAGCAACGAAATCCAGCAGCGCGCGCTTGCGCGGGCCTTCGCGCCAGGAAGGCAGCGGGTCCGCGCCTTGCGCAAGGGCCGCGGCCGGGAGCGCGGCCAAGACAAGGCCAAGGCTGCGGCGGCTGAGATGCGGTATTGTTGTCTTCATCTTCATTTGTCCCGCGATTTTGGAGGATTGAAAGCGTATCACCACGTCAGAAGGTGAAATTCAGCGCCAGGAATGGTCCGCTGAAGGATAGATCCTGAATCAAATCAGTGCTGCCCTGCTGATAGGAAAGATGGCGCCAGCCAAGTGCCACACTCCCCCAGCTCATTTGGTAACCGAGCCCACCAGAAGCCTGCCATGTCAGCGACGAACTGCCCGTGCCGATATCGAAAGCATAGGGCGCGTGAAATCCACTCCCCAGTATGATGCGTCCGCGCAGGCCAATGATGCCATCGACCAAGGTGCCGTTGCTGCTGAGCCGCGTATTGCGGCTGAAGCTTGTTGAACCACCCGGCGCCGAGACATCGCCGGCCAGACGGATATTGGTTTCCGTACTCAACGAGAAAAGCCTGAAGCCGCCTGTAACATCTGCATGTCCCCAATCACCCTGCGCAACCGTATAGCCGCCCATCAAGGTCCAAAGGCTGCCCCTCATGGAGGTTTCCGAACCGCGATCGAGATGCCCGCCAACGCCCGTAGTGCCACTGCCGGCGAAGTTCACCTCTCGCAATTTGCTGCCGGTCGCACCAAGGTCCATGTAGATCAGATCAGTCAGCACCGAATAACGTTGATAGCGCGCCTCGGCAGAAAGCATCGCAGCGAAATTGAGCACATCCAGCACGCTGAAATTCTCGGTGGTCACATCCGCGCTGTCCTGGCCGAATTTTCCGGGCAGCTGATATCGCAACGTGCCATCAATGGATGGCACCCAGGCGTAAGGCGTGACAGAGAATTGCCACCCCGGTTCCGTGCGCGGCACGGTTTGCGCTTGGGCAGGCATCACAGGCGCGAAAGCCAGTGGCACTAAGACCAAAGCGAGCCAATGCAATGCATGCACCTTACGCATATTCAAAGCGCGAAGCTGCCTGTCATGCGGGCAAGTCTCTGCGTGCATCAGGGTCATCGGTTTGGCCTTTCTCGGTCATCCGGTATTGAGGCTGCGCCTGCCGCGCCACAGGGCAATCATGGCGCGGCAACTCTTGGCGGCTTAATTCGCCGAACCGCGCCGCAGCCTTTCCATCGCATCCCCCAGGCTGAAGCTGCCTGGCCGCTGCCGTGGCGGGAAATCCTTGAAGCTTTCCAGGAAACGCCCGACATAGGTTTGCGCCGGCACCAAAGCAAAGGCGCGTTCCACCCGCCAGCGACCGTAATTCAAGGATTCAGTCGCACGTTCAAAAGGATCAGCGCGCAGATTGAACAACATGGGCAGGCGTAGCGGCGTGAAGTTCCGTTCCCACACCTCAAGCCCATGATGTTCCTGGATCATGAAGTGCAGCTTCCAGTGATCGTAGCGGAGTGCGGCAAGATCACCATCATCGGTGAAATAAAACATTTCTCGCCGCGCGCCGGGGCCAGTGCCGGTCAGCAGCGGCAATTGGTTATAGCCATCCAGATGCACCTTGTAATCGCGCCGACCCGCCCGATGGCCCGCCAGTAATTTCTCCTTGATTTGCGGCTCACCGGCGGCAGCCAGCAAGGTCGGCAGCCAATCCTGATGCGAGAAGATATCGTTCAACACCTGGCCGGGCTGAATGCGGCCGGGCCAACGCACCATGCTGGGCACGCGGAAGCCGCCTTCCCAGGCGGTGGCCTTTTCACCACGGAAAGGCGTGGCGCCACCATCGGGCCAGGTCATCACTTCGGCGCCGTTGTCGGTGCTGTAGATCACGATGGTGTTTTGCGTAATGCCAAGATCATCAAGCTTCTTCAGCAATTGGCCGACATGGCCATCATGTTCCACCATGCCATCAGGATAAATGCCAAGCCCGGTCTTGCCCTGGCTTTCTGCCTTCAGTCGCGTCCAGATATGCATGCGCGTGGAATTGAACCAGGTGAAGAAGGGCTTATTGGCACGGTGCTGCCGATCAATAAAATCCAGTGACGCGGCCAGGAATTCCTCATCCACCGTTTCCATGCGCTTCATGGTCAGCGGGCCAGTATTTTCGATCCGCTGCGTGCCATCCGCATTGGCCCAGGTCTTCAAGACGCCACGCGGCGCGAAGCGATCACGAAAGCGCGGGTCACGCGGGTAGTCCGGGTTTTCCGGCTCATCTTCCGCGTTCAGGTGATAGAGCGAGCCGAAGAACTCATCGAAGCCATGCATGGTGGGCAAATGCTCATCACGGTCGCCCAGATGGTTCTTGCCGAATTGGCCGGTGGCGTAACCCATCGCCTTCAACAGCACGGCAATGGTCGGGTCTTCTGGGCGCATGCCCTCCGGCGCGCCGGGCAGACCAACTTTTGAAAGCCCCGTGCGCAGCGGGCTTTGTCCGGTGATGAAAGCAGAACGCCCGGCGGTGCAGGAATTCTCGCCATAGGCATCAGTAAACATCGCGCCCTCGCGCGCGATGCGATCAATATTGGGCGTGCGATAGCCCATCATGCCCATATTATAGGCCGAGATATTGGACCAGCCGATATCATCCCCGAAAATCACCAGGATGTTTGGCCTGGCTTGCGGCGCAGCAGGTGCAGGCGCTGGTGCAGGCGCAGTTTGCGCTTGCGCTATCTGCACGCTGCCCAGCGTGCCGGCAGCAAGCCCCGCGGCACCCCCCAGCAGCATATCGCGGCGTGATGGGCGTTGATTGTCTTTGCTCATGTGAGCGTTCCCCTTGATGATTGAGATGATGGGCGGCGGATGCAGCGAAAGCCGATATGGCTCATGCCTGTATCCACCATTTGGGCGTGACGCGCGGCGGGCCGGTAGCGTCGGCAATAGGATGGCGCGCAAAGGAAGGAACCGCCCTTCACAACCTTGCGCGGAATGCGAATGGCGGGCTGCAAGGGATCAAACGACCCAGACATATCAGCACCGCGCGGATTTTCAGCGACGCAGCAAGGGCTTTCCGGATCGGCGGCGTGTTGCGCGCCCCACCAATCCACGGTCCATTCCCAGACATTGCCGCAAACCTCAAACAACCCGTAGCCATTGGGCGGGAAGCTTTGCACGGGGCAGGTGCCGGCGAAGCCATCGGCTTCGAAATTGCGCCAGGGGAAGGGGCCCTGCCAGGTATTGGCCAGATGCACATCGCCCGGCGCCAATTCATCACCCCAGGCGAATTCCGCGCCATCAAGCCCGCCGCGCGCGGCATATTCCCACTCCGCTTCGGTTGGCAGGTCCTTGCCGGCCCAGGCGGCGTAGGCGCTGGCATCTTCAAATGCCACATGCACCACCGGATGATCTTCTCGGCCTTTAATGTCGCTGCCCGGCCCTTCCGGCGCGCGCCAATGCGCCCCCTTGGTCCAATGCCACCAGTTGCGAATATCGCGCGTATCCACCGGGCCATCGGTCATGCGAAACACCAGCGCGCCCGGTGCCAGCATATCCGCCGGCGCGCCGGGATAGAGCGCAGGGTCAAGCGGGCGTTCCGCCACGGTTTTATATCCCGTGGCCGCGACAAAGCGCGCGAAGTCCCGATTGGTCACTGCCGTCTGGTCCATCCAGAAACCCGCCACTTTCACGCTATGGCTGGGTCTTTCTTCGGGATAATGCCGATCCGAACCCATCAGGAAGGTGCCGCCCGGAATCCAGGCCATGCCCGCAGCTTCAACCCCCTGATCGGGCCTGCTTGGCCCTTGCCTCATACCGAAACCATACCCCTGCCGAGCCCACGCCTTTGCAAAGCCTGCCATCTTTGCGACAAGAGCACCCAATACCTTTTTCGCAATCTGTAATTCTACCGGAGGTATATGATCGAGGTTCGCGAGTTACGGCTGGTCAAGGCCATAGATGAAAATGGCAGCCTGGTGCGGGCGGCGCGGGTGCTCGGCATTGCACAGCCTGCCCTGACACGGGCGCTGGCGCGGCTGGAAGCACGGCTGCGCGGCAAGCTGTTTGAACGGAGCCGCCGCGGCGTGATCGCGACCGATCTTGGCCGCGCCATCATCGCCGAGGGCAATGACATTCTGGAAAGGCTGGAAAAGCTCGACCGGCATCTGGCTGAAGCACGCGGCACCCAGACCCATGATCTGGATGTGATCGCCGGCGCCTATATGGCGGAAACGCTCTGCCTGACTGCGGCGGCGCGCATGCTCTCTGCCTTTCCCAATACAAGGGTGCGGCTGGTCTCCGCGAATTGGACTGAGGTGCCGGCGGCGATCCTGGATCGGGAAGCACCGATCGGCATGATGGATATCCGCGGTTTTGTCGCCGATCCTGGGCTTTCAGTGGAGAAATTGCGCCCGCAGCCGGGGATATTCGTCGCGCGCGCCGGGCATCCCTTGGCAAGCCGGGCAAGCGTGAGCCTGGCCGACATCATGGCCTTTCCGCTGGCCTTTATTGGCCGCGCACCGCGCGAGGTGCAGGCACCGCATATCGCCGCACGGGAAGAAGCGCGCCGCCTGGGCCAGCCGCACCCGGCCTTTCCCGCGCTGGTGCATGAAAGCCCAACCGTCACGTTGAAATTATTGCCGCAATGCGATGCGGTGGCCGGTGTGAGCGTGACCATGGCGATGGACGCACTCCGCCACGGCGATATCGTCGCACTGCCCTGGCAGCGCGCGCCTTGGGCTTCGATCCATCCGGGCATCATCACGCTTCGCAACCGCGCACTTGGCGTGGCAGAGCAGGGTTATCTGGATTTGATCCGCGCGGCAGATCAGCAGGCGGCGGAAGAAGCGCTGGCCTGGTGCACAGCGCAAGGTGTGCCGAGCGGGTGTGGGTGAGG
>JBIKWX010000219.1:0-6313 GCA_044356095.1 Roseomonas sp. | reverse complement strand
ATCGGCATAGTGCTTGCGCACACGATGCGGCATCCAGCCATTGCCATAACGCACCGCGCGCTTGGCACCCCAGGGAAAGGCGCCGCCCACGATGATTGGCGGATGTGGCTTTTGCAGTGGCTTCGGGCCGGTTTCCATCGGCGCAAATTTGACGAATTCGCCGGCATAGCTTGGTTGCGCTTCAGTCCAAATCGCCTTCATCGCCTCAATGCGTTCGCGCGCCAGCTTGTGGCGGGTGGCGAAGACGGTGCCGTGGTTTTCAATCTCATCCTGGTTCCAACCATTGCCGACACCAAACAGGAAGCGCCCGCCGGAGATATGGTCAATCGTGGCAACCGCTTTCGCGGTCTGGATAGGGTCGCGCTGCACGACCAGACAAATGCCAGTACCCACCAGTAATTTTTTCGTCGCAGCCGCGGCGGCGGTCAGCGTCACGAAGGGGTCCATCACCTCATAATATTCGCGCGGCAAGGCGCCGCCGCCCGGATAGGCTGCTGTGCGCGCCAGTGGAATATGCGAATGTTCCGGCGCCCAAAGACTGTCAAAACCGCGTTCTTCCAAGGCCACAGCCAATTCGCCGGGCGCCATGGAATAATCGGTGAAGAACATGGCGGCGCCGATTTTCATGTGATCATTCCTTCCTGGTCAGGTGGAAGGCTGGCCCGCTACGGGCCGGCAGGCAAGCCCCGCACCCTTGCCGAAACCAACCCGCACCCCCAAACAAGATCACGAAAGGATCACCGCAATGCTGCCAAGCCATGGACGCTATAGCTACCACCCCTGGCGGGACCGCACGCCCTATGCCTGGCCAGGCGGAGCGAAGCTTGCTGTTTATCTTGGCCTCAATCTTGAGCATTTTGCCTTTGGTGAGGGGCTGGGCGCCGAGCTGGCACCGGGCGGGCCGCAGCCCGATGTGCTGAATTTCGCTTGGCGGGATTACGGCAATCGCGTGGGTGCCTGGCGGCTGCTTGAATTGCTCGATGCATTGCGCCTGCCCGCGACTGTGCTGCTGAATACTGCCATCTATGATTACGCGCCCGCCCTGGCGGCAGCGCATCGCGCGCGCGGGGATGAGATTGCGGGCCATGGGCGGACCAATTCAGAACGCCAATCCATCCTGCCGGAAGCCGAGGAAGCGGCGCTGATCACGGAAAGCACAGCCACCATCAGCAAACATGAAGGCAAGGCGCCGCGCGGCTGGCTTTCACCCTGGATTGCGGAAAGCCGCACCACGCCTGATCTGCTGGTGGAAGCTGGTTATCGCTATACGCTCAATTGGTGCGCGGATGATGCGCCGATCTGGATGCAGACGCGCGCTGGGAAGCTGCTCGCGATCCCCTATCCGCAGGAGGTGAATGACATTCCCTCGATCATCGGGCGCAAGGATGGTGCTGCCTATTTCGCTGATATGGTGATTGATGATTTTGAGGAACGGCGCCGGCAGATCGCTGATGGCAAGACGCAGGTGATGGGGATTGCGCTGCATCCTTATCTGGTGGGCCAGCCCTATCGGCTGCGGCATTTGCGCCGCGCGCTGGAACACATCACCGCGCGCCGCAGCGATATCTGGATCACGACTGCCGGGGCGATTTATGATCACGTGCTGACGCTGCCCAAGGGCAGCATTCCGGGGGAATAAAATGCGCCATTTTTTGCTTGTTGCATTATTGGCGCTTGGCGCCTGTGCGACCCAACCTGGGCCGAATACGCCGGCCACGGTCGGGCAGGTGGACCTCGCGCGCTATGCCGGGCTTTGGCATGAAGCGGCGCGCTTCCCGACAAGCTTTCAGGATAGCAGCCGCGTGCGCTGTGAAGGCGTGACGGCGCAATATACGCTCCGCCCCGATAGTGCGGTGGATGTGTTGAACCGCTGTCGCAATGCCGCTGCCGATGGCGCGATGCGCAGCGCCACCGCCATTGCGCGTAGTGCCAGCCCCGGCAATGACCGGCTGCGCGTCAGCTTCTTTTGGCCCTTCTTTGGCGATTACTGGATCATCGGGCTTGATCCTGAATATCGCTGGGCCGTGGTGGGCGCACCGCGGCGCGATTATCTGTGGATCCTGTCGCGCACGCCGGTGATGGCGGAAGCGGATTATGCGGCGGCGGTCGCGATTGCGCGGCGGGAAGGCTTTGCGGTGGAAAGGCTGCAACGGACGGTGCAGCCGTGAAGCGCCTCAGCCCAATTCAAAGCTGGTGATGCCATAGATTTGCGCGAGCGGCAGGTCCGGTGTCGGCCCGGCATACATGCGCGCGGTTTCAAAGGCGGGCGCCATGCCGGCTTGCTGCGCCATGCTGATTGCCGCCGTATTCGGTTCCGGCACATCAAGAAAAACCGGACCCGCCGGCGCCCTGGCGATGAGGGCCACGAAAACGCTGCGCGCAGCTTCGGGCGTTTCAGCGAATAGCGGGCCGATTTTTGAACCATCGCGGCAGGGGCGCAGCACGCCGAGCGCCTGCAAACCCTCCGCGCCCAAAAGCACAAGCGCGATATGCCCGGGCGCAGTCAGCCATTGGCGCAAAAATCCATCGCGTGCGCTTGGAAAGAACCGGCGATCATAGGCGGCAATTTGCTGGAAGTGTTGCGCCGTCACTTCGATTGGCTGAGGCCCTGGCTGTGGCGGCATGAAGGGGGCCAGAGCGCCATAGCGAATATTCCGATGCAACAGCGCAAAGCCGGATTTTTGGTAATTCGCCTGCTGCGCCACCACGCCATCCAGGCCAATGACGCGGCCTTGCAAGCGCGCCATCGCGGCGCGCCACAGGGCCATGCCATATCCCTTGCCGCGATAGTCGGGGCGCATCAGGTAAAAGCCGATAAAGCCAAAACCAGTGCCATATTCGGTCGCGGAAATGCAGCCAATCGGCGCCTCATCCAGGGTTGCAATAAGAAAGGCGCCAGGGTCCGCAGCATGGAAGCAGGCTGCATCGGCAAGGCCGGGATTCCAGCCCTCAGCGGCGGCCCAATCCAGCGCCGGGCCAATTTCATGGGGCGCCATGCTGCGGATGGCGAAGCTCATCCCCCCGCCTCCGCCACCTGGCGCGGGCGCCAAATGGCGTCATGCGTCACGCGGGCCACGGGGCGTGCACCATCGGCCAGCACCAGCGCGTCAATCGAGACAATCCGATGCCCCTTGCGGTCACTATTGGCGGCGATGCGCCCGCGCGCGGTCAGGCTTTCACCCAGCCGCGCTTCGCTATGAAAACGCAGCTTGCTGCCGATATGAATCCAAGGCCCCAGCACGGTATTTTGCGTGAGCAGCCAATTGCACATGCGAAGCACCAAGCCCGGATGGGCAATGCCCTGTTCGGCATATAGCGGCGCGGCTTCGCGCACATCACGCAAATAATCGGCCAGCACTTGCGGTGTTAGTTCCAGCGCGCGCGTGCCAAGCCAAAGCCCAGGGGCCAGGCTTTCATCGCTCGCCTTCGGGCGTGTTTCGGGCGGTGATGCGGCGGGCCAATCAGTCAAATCCACATCTTCAGGCGGCGCTTCCGGCAGGCGCGCAAAACCGGTGGCACAACCAACCCCCTCGCTTTCCACTGAAAGCGCCAAGCCATCGGCCTCAGGCGTCGCGGTGACGGTTGCGATGTGCCCATCATAGACCGGCTTTTGGAAACCGGCCGAAATCTCTCCCCGGCGCAGGAAATCCCGCCCCCATTGCGCCACCGCCGGGTGGCAGCAATAGGCGAAAACCTCCACCCCCGGCACCAGCCCGCCGGTAAAACCAAAGCGCTGCGCCGTGGCATCATCATGGATGCGGTTTTCGGAAGCGTGAGAGAGGTTATAGGCCTCAACCCGATAGGTCATGCTCATGATGCTCATCCTAAGGCCGCAATCGCCTCTACACCGTCTTCAACAACTCGCCGGCGGGCGCGGCGCAGTTGCAAAGCGCAGCAAACACGCCCCGTAACGATCATTGAAGGCGGTGGAGCCACCCGCGCCATGGCCTGCCACCCCTTCCGGCCGATCAATCAGCAAAAACGCGCCAAAGCGTTCACGTTGGCGCCTTAGCGCCTCAGCGCGCTTGTCCGGCTCCGCCATGAAGGGATCATCGCGAAAATCCGCGACCGCCAGGCGCATGCGCCGCGCATTGGCGGCTTCGGTCAATAACGCTTCCAACTCCGCGATTTGCGCGTGCTGGCGGTTGTTTTCGTCACTCGGGCGGCCATGCGCGGCGGCGGCAATCGCAATCGCCACATCGGCAAGGCCAGCGCGGTTCAGCACCATCAGTGCATTCCACCCACCGCGCGATTGGCCGGCGACAATCACCTGCCGATAGCCACGCCCGCGCAACTCCGCCAAATCATCGCGCAACCAGGCCGCCGCGCGGCGCGCGCCATCGGCATTGGGTTCCCGGTCAAAGCGCCACACATCAAAGCCGGCATTGTTGAAATGCCGTGTCCAGCTTTGCGGTTGCCGCCCGCGCAAATCGGTCAGCGCTTCCTTGCCATGCCCGAATACCAGCACACCGCGCGCCTGTTCCGGCCCCCACCAGATGAAGCGCTCATCCGGCAAAGTGGCGTGATGGGCGGAGGTGATCGCCACCCCCTCCGGCGGCGGGCTTGGTGCCCATTCCCGGCCTGGCTTCACAATCGCAAGGTCACGCAGCCCAATGGTGCAAGCGCCAGAACCCGCGCGCCTTTCGCAATTGGCCAGCGCGGTTTGCTCAACAAAGGCCGCGTCGCCGCCACCCGCCTGCCAGCCAAAGGTGCCATTCGGCCCAAAGGCCAGCACCCGTGGCGTATTGAGGTTCAGAAAGCGCCGGACACTCGCCTGGCTGGTCTCGGGCAGGCCCAGAATGGCCGGCGCTTCCAGAATGGGCGCTGCCGGCGCCTGGGCATGGCTGATCGGGGCCAAGGCGAGCCCAACCAGCCCCGCAACCACCGCGACAAAGCCCTTCCAGGCCGCCATGCCGAACTCCCCATGAATACGCACCCTTTTTCCCAAGCCGAGGCCACCGCCGCAAGCCCCGCTTGCCCTCACTGCCCGCGGGGGGCATATCGCCCCCTGTTCTGCACTTCCCAAGGGAAAGATCATGCGCGTCAAAGATGTGAAGAAGGTCGTGCTCGCCTATTCCGGCGGCTTGGATACCAGCGTCATCCTGAAATGGCTGCAAACCACTTACAAATGTGAGGTCATTACCTTCACCGCCGATCTCGGCCAGGGTGAGGAATTGGGCCCGGCGCGCGACAAGGCTTTGCTGCTGGGCATCAAGCCAGAAAACATCTTCATGGATGATCTGCGGGAAGAATTCACCCGCGATTTCGTCTTCCCCATGTTCCGCGCCAATGCACTGTATGAGGGGATGTATCTGCTCGGCACCTCCATCGCGCGCCCGCTGATTGCCAAGCGCCAGATCGAAATCGCCGAAGCCATGGGCGCGGATGCCGTGGCCCATGGCGCAACCGGCAAGGGCAATGACCAGGTGCGGTTTGAACTCAGCTATTACGCGCTGAAGCCGGATGTGAAGGTGATCGCGCCCTGGCGCGAATGGGACCTGACCAGCCGCACGCGCTTGATCCAATTCGCCGAGGAGCACCAAATCCCCATCGCCAAGGACAAGCGCGGTGAGGCGCCCTTCAGCGTGGATGCCAACCTTCTGCACAGCAGCAGCGAAGGCAAGATTCTGGAAGAACCTTGGGACGCACCCGATGAAATGGTGTGGCAGCGCACCATCAGCCCGATGGATGCACCAGACCGCGCGACCGAAATCACCATTGAATTCGAACGCGGCGATGCGGTTGGCATCAATGGGGAGCGTCTGTCACCGGCAACCTTGCTCACGAAGCTGAATGCGCTTGGCAAGGAAAACGGCATTGGCCGGCTTGATCTGGTGGAAAACCGCTTTGTCGGCATGAAATCCCGCGGCTGTTATGAAACACCGGGCGGCACCATTCTTTATGTGGCGCATCGCGCCATGGAAAGCATTACGCTCGATCGCGAAGCCGCGCATCTGAAAGATAGTTTAATGCCGCGCTATGCAGAAATCATCTATAACGGCTTCTGGTTCGCGCCCGAACGGCACATGCTGCAAGCCATGATTGATGAAAGCCAGCGCAGCGTGACTGGTACGGTGCGGCTCAAGCTCTATAAGGGCAACTCCATCGTCACCGGGCGGCAATCACCCAATAGCCTCTATTCCATGAAGCATGTGACCTTCGAAGATGACCAGGGCGCCTATGACCAATTTGATGCGCAGGGCTTCATCAAGCTGAATGCGCTGCGTTTGCGCCTGGGCGCCATGGCTGGCCGCAAGGGCGGCGAACTTTAAAGGATAGCTCAGGAGGCGCTGCCTCCTGAACCTCCGCCGGG
>JBIKWX010000354.1:0-3074 GCA_044356095.1 Roseomonas sp. | reverse complement strand
TGGCGGCTTGGAATTGGCCGGGCGCGCCATGCTGGAATTGGCCGATCAGCGCATTCCGGTGGAGATTGCCGGCAATCTGGAACGGGCACTCTGGCGCGGGGAGGCATCGCTGACCGCGCGCGGCATTCGCCCGGCGGTATTGGCCAAGGCGAGTGCGGAATTGGCCCCCTTGGCGGCGCTGGATGCAGAGGCGGAGATTACCCTGATCGCGCGTTTCGCCGGGGCGCCGCAGCCGGATTTGCTGATGGGGCGGCTGCGCACCGGGGCGGGCATGTTGCATTTGCCAAATAATGGCGGGGAGCTTCCCTTCGCGGCCATCCTGCTGGACGCCACCTTGGCCGAAGATGTGGTGCGCGTTGAGCGACTGGCCTTTTCGCCCCAGCCATCGCAGCGCCCGGGCGCCGCCCCGCCGCCGGTCATTCGCGCCAGTGGCGAGGCGCGGTTGCAGGATGGCATGTGGCAGACAACCGCCGAATTATCCTTGCGCAGCTTGGATATTGCCGATCTGCCGCATTACTGGCCGCCGAGTGTCGCCCCCAAGCCGCGCGAATGGCTGGCCGAGAATCTGACAGCCGGCATTCTGCGCGAAGGCAATTGGCGGATTGCGGCAAGGATCGGCGCGGATGGCAGCGCTGCCGAAATCACCGCGCTTTCCGGCGTTGCGCGGGCGGATGGCGTGACGGTTCATTGGTTGCGCCCCATCCCACCCTTTGAAAATGCCGGTGGCGAGGCGCGGTTTTCCCTCGATAAGATCGAAATCACCGCCACCGGCGGCCAGCAGGCCGGCACCGCCATTCTGGCGGATAGCGCCACGGTTTCGATCAGCTTCGCGACTGATCCGGAAATCACGCGCGTTGAAGCGCGGGTGCGTGGCCCGCTGGCGGATGGTTGGGCGGTTTTGCGCCATCCCAGGCTTAAGATTTTCGAAAGGCGCCCGCCGCCGATCAATGACCCGACCGGCACATTGACCAGCGGCACGCTCAAGCTTGTCTTTCCGCTCATCAAGACGCTCGATATTGAGGATATTGATATTCAGGCCGAGCTTGACGTGCGCGATTTGCGCATTCCGCGCATTGCCTTTGACCGAGACCTGGAACGCGGTGTGGCGCGTGTTTCGGTCACCAATGCGGGCTTGACGGCGACGGGAACCGGCGTGCTTGGCGATATTGAAGCGCGCATCCGGCAGGAAACCGATTTTCGCAACGGCCCGGCCACGGATATTGTTGCACGTGAAATCATCTCCGCCCGCGCCGATGCCAAACAACTGGCCGCGCTTGGCCTTGATGGAAGGCCATTGCTGGAAGGGCCGGTGCAGCTTGATCTCCGCAATGAAACGCGCCGCAATGGGCAGGCGAGGCTTGCTGTGCGGGCGGATTTGCGCGCTGCGACGCTGAGCATTGAGCCACTCGCCTGGACCAAACCACCCGGCACCAGTGGAAATGCGGAAGCCATGGTGCTGATGCAGGGCGGTCAGGTGACGCTGATTGAAAGCTTCCGCATCGAAACGCCGGATGCGCTGATACGGGGCCGCGCGAATGAGCTACGCCAGAACGTCCCTCAGCGCATTGAATTGACCAGTGCCGCTTTGGGGCGTTCTCGCTTCACTGGCGAAGTGCGCCCGCCAGCAACACGCGGTGGCGGCCAATGGAACATCAATCTGCGCGGGCCGGTCTTGGATTTGGCGCCCGCACTTGCTTCGCATACCGCAACTGACAAGCCCGTCGAGGAGGGCGCTGCCGCACGACTTGAAGCGCGGTTTGATCGCGTATTGCTGCCGCATGGGAAGGAAATCACGGGGCTTGAGGCGCAGCTCCAGGTCAATGCCTTGGGCGTCACGCGGCAGGCCAATATCACCGCGCGCCTGCCAGGGCGTGGCGGTTTTACCGCGAGCATCACGCCAGAGGGTCAACGCCGCGCCTTGAACCTTACCAGCGATAATGGCGGCGAATTACTGCGTGCCTTTGACGTGCTGAAAACCATTCAGGGCGGCAAGCTGACCGTTGCTGGCAGCTATGCAGATTCTCGCCCCGGCGCGACGCTTATCGGCGATGCGGTGCTGGAAGAGTTTGCGGTGCGTAATGCGCCTGGGCTCGGCAAGCTGTTGCAGGCCATGACGCTTTACGGCCTGGTGGATGCGCTGAGCGGCCCGGGGCTCAATTTCACCCGAGCTACCATCCCCTTCAGCCTGAGCCCAGATGCCTTGGTATTGCAGGATGCGCGGGCCTTTTCGTCGTCACTTGGCCTTACGGCCAAGGGGCGCATTGATCGCGCGCGCGATTCGCTCGACCTGGAGGGTACCATTGTGCCGGCCTATATCTTCAACACGCTGCTGGGGCGCATTCCCATTTTCGGGCGGCTGTTCAGCCCGGAGGAAGGCGGTGGGTTATTCGCTGTTTCCTATCGCATGCGCGGGCCGTTGAACGACCCGCAGACCAGCATCAACCCACTGGCGGCGCTGACCCCTGGTTTTCTGCGCGGCATCTTCGGGATTGGTCAGGAACCGGCGGGCCAGGCGCCGCGGCCATGATGCCAAGTCCAAGGGGCTCTGGACCAGGGTGGCTTCTTTGGGGATGGTAGTCTTTTCAAAGTCGAAGGAACGCTCCATGCAATTCAACAGCGGCGATTGGCGGATTGATGTGCTGATCCAGGGTTATCCCGGCAAATCCACGCAGCATGGCGGCCTGGGCTGGAGCACGGTTGCGCTATTGCGCGGCCATGGCCGGATCGTCGTGCTGGATGGTGGCGGCTATGGCATGCGCAAGCCCCTGGTCGAAGCGCTCGGCAAACAGGGCGTGAAGCTATCGGATGTGACCGATCTGCTCATCAGCCATTCGCATCATGATCATGTGGTGAATTGGCCTATGTTTCGCGATGCGCGCATTCATGTGGGCCGCAAGGAATTGGCCTGGGCGCTTGGCGTGGGTTGGGGGGAGACCGCCGTGCCGGAACATGCGGTGGCAGCGCTCAGCCATTGGCCAACGATGCAATTGATGGATGATGGGCAGGAAGTGCTGCCCGGCATTACCGCGCATCTGTCACCGGGCCATACACCTGGGCATTTGCTGTTCCTGATT
>JBIKWX010000342.1:0-3236 GCA_044356095.1 Roseomonas sp. | reverse complement strand
CGTGTGGAACTCACCACGCGGACCACGGATATGACCTATGACCCTGCCGTCAGCCGCGCGACGATTGAAATGGTCTGGGATATTTGCCGCACCCATCCGGGTTGCGTATTGATCCCTGGCCATGATGTGCCGGTGATGGTGGAAAATGGCGTGCCCCGCGCGCTTTCCAGCCATAGCGCCGGCATACGTTCCTGGTTCGGCAAGGATTTGCAGGACACGACGATGTTCTCCCTCGCGCAGCCTACCACCTGAAAAAATAATACCCGAAAGGACAGGATGATGGATCAACAGGAAGCCCATGATGCGCTGCGCGCCGAAGGCCGTGCGGTAATGTGGGAAGTGCTGGGCCGCGCTTACATGGAAAAGCGCGATGCCGGCACCAATCCCTTCAACGCTGCGGTGCGTCGGCTATCCGAGGAATTCGCCTATGCCACGCTCTGGCAAAGGCCGGGGCTGGATCGGCGTGAACGCAGCCTGATCACGCTTGCCATGATCTGCGCGCTTAACCGCCCGCATGAGCTGCGCATCCATCTGGTGGCAGCGCTGAATAATGGCTGCACGGCCGAGGAGATCTCGGAAATCTTCACGCATGCGGTCGCCTATTGCGGCTTCCCGGCCGCCATTGATGCGCTGCGCGTCGCTGAGGAAGTCTTGAAGGAGCAGGGCAAGCTTTGACGCGCGCCGCTGTTTTGGCGCTTTAGTTGGGACTGCGGGGCGCGGTGTGCAGCCCCCGCGCCACCAACCAGGCGCCCACCGCAATCATGGGCAGCGACAGCAATTGCCCCATGGTCGCGCCGGCGAACAGAAACCCCAAATGCGCATCGGGCTGGCGGAAAAATTCGCCAGTAAAACGCGCCACACCGTAACCCGCCAAAAACACGCCCGAAAGCACGCCGGCACGCGCGCGCACGGCTGGGCGGGAGACCAGCAGCATCAACAGGATGAACAGGCACAAACCCTCAAGCCCCGCCTGGTAAAGCTGCGACGGGTGGCGCGGATCTGGCCCCGCGCCTGGGAATATCATGGCCCAGGGCACATCACTCACGCGGCCCCACAGCTCGCCATTGATGAAATTCGCCAAACGCCCGAGGAAAATCCCAATCGGCACCACGCAAACCACGCGATCAGAAAACGCCACCCAATCCAGCCCCTGGCGCCGCGTGAAGAAAAACAGCGCCAGAATCACGCCAAGCGCACCGCCATGGAAGGACATGCCGCCCTGCCACAAATAGAGAATTTCCCAAGGCGCCCGCAGGAAAATATCGGGGCGATAGAAGATCACATAACCAAAACGCCCACCCAGAATAATGCCAAGCGTCACCCAGGTGACGAAATCATCCACCTGTTCGGGCGTCGCCACCTTTGGCGCCAGCACCACCAGCCGCCGCGCGAGCCGCCAGCCCAGCACAATCCCGGCAATATAAGCCAAAGCATACCAGCGAATGGCAAAGGGGCCGATCTGCAACAGCACCGGATCAATCATCGGAAAGGGGATCGCGAAGAACATCAGGCGAAGGGATCCTCGGCCCGCAGCAGCACATCGCGCACATAGGAAGCGACACCGGCTTCCAGCGTAATCGGGTTCTTGCGAAAGCCCGCCGCGCGCAGGCGTTCCATGCGCGCTTCGGTGAAATACTGGTAATTCCCTTTCAAATCATCCGGCATCGGCACAAAGCGAATATCCGGCGCACGGTCCAAGGCGGCGTAGATGGCGCGCGCCAGGTCAAGAAAGCTCCGCGCCTGGCCGCTGCCGATATTGAACAGGCCGGAAGTGCCAGGATTGTCATGCAGCCACAGCATCGCGGCCACACAATCATCCACATGCACGAAATCGCGCTGCTGTTCGCCATCCGCAATGCCATCACGGTCGGAAGCGAAAAGCGTGGCTGCCTCCCCACCCATGATCTGGCGGAATTTATGCAAGACCACACTCGCCATGCGGCCCTTATGATGTTCATTCGGGCCATAGACATTGAAGAAGCGCAAGCCGGCCCATTGCGGTGGCCGCGCCTGCCCGCGCGCAAGCATCTGCGCCACGCGCCGATCAAAAGCGAGCTTCGACCAGCCATAAAGATTCAAGGGCCGCAGCTTCGCCAAGGCCGCTTCGGAAGCGTCATCGTCAAAGCCAAGCGTGCCATCGCCATAGGTCGCGGCGGAAGACGCGTAGATGAAGGGCACGCCGCGCTTGGCGCACCAATCCCACAGGCGTTGCGACAGGGTGATATTCACCGAAGCTACCAGATCGCCATCAGTTTCCGTGGTGGCGCTGATCGCGCCCATATGGAACACCGCTTCCACCGGTGCGCCGGCGGTCAGGAAATCCCACAGCTCCTCGGGCGGGATCACGCCGGCAATCGGGTGCTTTGCCAGGTTCCGCCATTTCACCCCTTGGCGCAGGCGGTCCACCACCATCACCTCCGCCCCGCGGGCGCACAGCGCGGCAACCAGGTTGGAGCCGATGAAACCGGCCCCGCCGGTGACAATATGCATGGGCGGTCTTTGCAACCTCGGCCTTGAGCGAATGATCCCAAGCGTATAGGCCGTGGGTGGATGGACCGGCAAGCAAGGGCCGAAAGGACAAGGCGATGAAGGATCAGGGTAGCGGGCGCGGGCGCGTGATGGATGATTTGGCCGGCATGGCGGGTGGCGCCTTTTCGGTGCTGACCGGCATCCGCGCGGAGATTGAGGCCATCGCCAAAGCGCAGGTCGAAGCTGTTGTCCGGCGGTTTGATCTGGTCCGGCGGGAGGAATTGGACGCGGCCATGGATGTGGCGCGCCGCGCCCGAGAACAAGCCGAGGACCTCGCCGCCCGGGTCGCGGCCTTGGAGGCCCGGCCAGCGCCAAAATCCGGCGGCAAATCCTCATCCAATACGTGAAGACAGGATTGTAACCTATTCGCACTTGCAGTGGGATTCCGCACCTGCGTAATCTCCCCCTTGTGGTCGCCGGCCCGATTCGCACACCAGATGTTGGGGTGCAGGCTGGCTGATCGGAAAGGGGGAGTTTCCGATGTCCGCCTCTCTGCATACTGAAATCGACCGCGTTATCAATCCCTTGGACGTGCTGGAACAGATTATCGCCGGCAATGAATGGGTGTTTGAACGCCGGTCTGACGAAGAAATGGCCGCCGAAGCGCCGGGGAAATGGTGCGATTACGGGCTGCATTTCTCCTGGTCCACTGAGATGAGCGCCATGGCCTTTACCTGCGCCTTCGACCTGAAAGTGCCCGCAGCGCG
>JBIKWX010000218.1:0-6357 GCA_044356095.1 Roseomonas sp. | reverse complement strand
CAACGTGCTTCGGTGGATTGGGATTTTCCGGCAACCGCGCTCGATGTCGTGTGCATGTCGCGCTATCCGCGCATGCACTGGTGGGGGCGCGTGCCGAAAGCGGAACGGGACGCTGCGCGCGCTGCCTTGGATCAGGTGGGGTTGGCTGATTTGGCGGATCGGCAAATCGGGCGGCTATCCGGTGGGCAGCAGCAGCGCGTGTTTCTGGCGCGCGCATTGGCGCAGGATGCTGACCTATACCTGATGGATGAACCCTTTGCCGCGGTTGATGCAGCAACGGAACAGGCGATTATCGCCGTGCTGCGCCGCGTGGTGGCAACGGGGCGGAGCGTGATTGCCGTGCATCATGATCTTTCAACCGTGCCGGCCTATTTCGATCAGGTGCTGCTGTTGAATGGCCGCGCGGTCGCCGCCGGTCCTGTGAAATCTGCCTTCACACCGGATGCAATTGCGCGCGCCTATGGCGGGAGGTTGAATGTATTGGAACAGGCGGTGGCGGAAGGCGGGCTCGGGTGAGTCTTGGCTATAACACGCTGGTTGTTTTGCTGGGTTGTGCCTTGCTGGGGCTTGCCTGTGGCACGGTTGGCGCTTTTGCGCTGCTGCGCGGGCGCGCCTTGATGGCGGATGCCGTGGGTCATGCCGCGCTGCCAGGTGTTGTGCTGGCAGCGATGCTGGTCGCGAGCTTTGGCGGCAATCCGCGCGCGCTGCCGCCCTTGCTGGTGGGCGCTTTGGTCGCGGGTGTGCTTGGGGTTTTGGCGGTGCAGGCACTCACGCGCGGGCGGCGTATTCGCGAAGATGCTGCCATCGCCATTGTGCTTTCCAGTTTCTACGCGCTTGGCGTTGCGCTGCTGTCCTATGTGCAGACCATGCCGCAAGCGGCGCAGGCGGGGCTTGGCAAATTCATTCTGGGTCAGGCGGCGGCGATGCGCGCGGAAGATGCGCTTTGGGCTGGCGGCATTGCGGCATTTTCCGTGCTGATTTGTCTGGCCTTGTTTCAGCGTTTGCGCGCCGCCTGCTTCGATCCCGATTACGCGCGCGTCA
This sequence comes from Roseomonas sp., assembly GCA_044356095.1. GTDB lineage: Bacteria > Pseudomonadota > Alphaproteobacteria > Acetobacterales > Acetobacteraceae > Neoroseomonas. Next base: position 5,316 of record JBIKWX010000218.1, on the reverse strand, counting down.
TGGGGCTTTCCGTGGCGCGCACCGATCTGATGCTGCTGGCGCTGATTGTGATTGTCGCCGTGGCAGGCTTGCAGGCGGTGGGGCTGGTGCTGGTCGTGGCCTTGCTCATTCTGCCGGCGGCAACGGCGCGCTTGCTCACGCACCGGCTGCCCGTGCTGTTGCTGGTCTCGGCGCTGCTGGGGGCTTTGGCGGGGGCTTTGGGCGCGGCGGCTTCCGCCTTTGAACCGGAATGGCCAACGGGCGCGGCGGTGGTCTTGGCGGGTGCGATTTTCTTCACCTTGGCTTTGCTGCTGGCGCCAGAACGCGGCGTGCTGCCCGAAGCCTGGCGTCGCACGCGCCGACGCATTGCCGCGACCGAAAGCCATTTCCTGCGTGCCGCCTGGGAGGCGCAGGAAGCCGCCGGCGCCGGCCCCGGCACGGCGGGCGATCGCTGGACACCAATTGCCGCGCTTGCCGCCGCGCGCGGCTGGTCTGAAGGCCATGCATCGCGCCTTGCATTGTGGCTTGGGCTGCGCGGCCTGGTGGCGCGCGCGGATGGAGAAATTCATCTGACACCGCGCGGTGCTGCCGCCGCGCGGCGAGCGGTGCGCGCACATCGCGCGGTCGAGATTCATTTGCTCGGCCTGGGTGCGACCGATATTGCGGGCGCAGATCGCTTGGCGGATTTGGTGGAGCATGGCCTGCCGGCGGAAATGGCGACGCGGTTATTGGCAGAACCTTCATCGCTGCCAGCCTCCCCGCATGCGTTAGGTCCACGCTCATGACGGCGGTGGATTTTCTCAGGCTCGATCTGCCCGCCTTGCTGGCGGCAATCCTCGCTTGCGGCTTATGCGGTTTGCTTGGGTCGTTTCTGTTGCTCCGGCGCGATAGTTTGCTCGGGGATGCGCTGTCCCATGCGGTGTTGCCGGGCATTATTGCGGGCTTTGCGATCACTGGCGCGCGGGCGGGCTTGCCGATGTTGTTGGGCGCGCTGGCAGCGGCACTGGCGGCGGTATTTGTAATCAGCCTGGTGCGACGTGTCGCCAAATTGGAATCAGGCGCGGCAACGGGCGCGGTCTTCACCAGCTTTTTCGCGCTTGGCCTGATGCTGATTGAAGCGACCGGCGCGCGCAGCGTTGATCTTGATCTGGATTGCGTGTTGTTCGGCCAATTGGAAAGCTTGGTGTGGCTGGAAGCGCAGGGTTTTGCATCGCTGTTTGATCCGGCGGCGCTGGCTTCGCTGCCGCGCCAGATATTCCTGTTGGCAGCGGTTGCTCTTGTACTGGCCGGACTTGTCGCGCTGCTGTGGCGGCCCTTGCATTTGCTCTGTTTTGACCCTGATTACGCCGCCGCCATTGGCCTGCCGGCGCGCGGTTTGGAATTGGCGCTGAATTTGATGGTGGCGGCAGCAGCAGTGGCCGCCTTTGAAGCGGTGGGCAGCATTTTGGTGGTGGCGATGCTGGTGTGCCCGGCAGCGGCAATACGGCTGCTCACGGATTCCTATCGCGCGCAGGTTTTGGGTGGCGCGGCTTTGGGCGCGGCGCTTGGCGCGCTCGGTTATGCCTTGGCGGGGCCTGTGCCGGCTGCACTCGGGCAGGAGTTTGCGCTGAATGCGGCGGGCGTCATTGGCACGCTGGGTGGGCTGACCGTCGCGGGGGCCATGCTGCTGCGCCAGTGGCGCAGCGCTGCGCCAAAATCAGCGCTTATTTCAGGATAATTTCGACGCGCCGGTTTTGCGGTTCGCGCACGCCATCGGCGGTCGCGACCAGGGGCTGGGTTTCACCGAGTGCCGTGATGGTAATGTCCTGCTGCGCAATGCCGCGCTTGACGAGTTCCTCTGCCACTGTTTCGGCGCGGCGGCGCGACAAGGCCAGATTATATTGCGGCGTGCCGGTGCGATCCGCATGGCCCGCCAATTCAATCCGCGTCGGTTGGGCGCGCGCGGCTTCGGCGGCTTCACCAATGATCTGGCGGGCGCGCGCGGTCAGATCAGCGCGGTTCCAGTCAAAGAATACCAGAAAGCTCCGCGCCGTGACGGGCGCCGCAACAGCGGCGGGCGCAGCAGCCGGCGCATTGAAGGCATAGCGCAGGCCAACAAGGAAGGATTGGTTGCGGCTTTCCGTATCCGCTTTGCCCGATAGCACCGTGGCACCCGCAGCATTCACATAGCTGACCGGAATGCTCGGCCCCAGGCTTTCGAGGTAACGATACTCCGCGGTCAGCGTCAGCCCTGGCACCTGGCTGATCTGCAGACCAAGGCCAACAATGCCCTGAAAGGCAAAGGCGCCGCCCGTATCATCAGCGCGCAGCCGCAAGGTGCCATTGCCGGGCCGGCCATTGAGATCATTGAAGCTGGTGACAAGATAGCCGGCACCAATGCCGACATAGGGCAGGAAGGGGCCAATCCGCACCAGATCCACCAGCGCATTGCCCATCAGCCCATAGCTATCCTGCCGCCCGCTATGCCCGCCCGGACCAGCGAGGCCAGCGGCACCATTGGCGCTATCCACCTCATTCGTGCGGTAGCTGCCTTCGATTTCAAGCCGGACACCATTGCTGAAGCCCCAGCCAAGGCTGAGCAAACCCACGCCGCCATAATCAAAGCCAAGCTGCCCGCCATTGGGCTGGCCGAGCGCCGTCATGCCCTGATTGAGCCGACCATCCAGGCGGAATTTGGCGTCATCCAGGTAATTCATGCCAATCGCGCCGGCGATGTAAGGCCCTTCGACGAATTGCGCGCGCGCTGGCTCCGCCGCAACAAGACCTAATGTCAGGGCGGCGGCAGGCAGGATGCCAAGCGGGGTTGGGCGGAACTTCATGCCTTGCAACCTAGCGGCAGTTTCTTAACAAAAGAAGACCATAGCGTCCCGGCACTCATGATTTTTGCACCGCAATGGCCGCCAGCGGGCCAAGAGCCGCCGCATCATCCAGACCAGCCAGCGCGCCAAGCGGCAAAAGCCGATTGGCATGGCCCATCTTGCGCCCGGGCCTGGCCTCCGCCTTGCCATAGAGATGCGGCGCGATGCCCTTTTGCCCTTGCAGCCCAGGCCAGGCGGCCATGCCTTCCGGGCCGATCAGATTGCGCATCACCGCATCATGGTGACGATCAGGCGCGCCAAGCGGCAGCCCGACCACGGCGCGGATATGCTGTTCGAATTGCGATGTGGTGCAGGCATCCATCGTCCAATGCCCGGAATTATGCGGGCGGGGCGCGATTTCATTGCCGATGAGCTGACCATCGGGCAGCAGGAATATCTCCAGCGCCACAAGCCCGATCAGATCAAGCCCGCGCGCCACGGCGGCGACATGGTCACGCGCGGCGGCGGCGACCTCAGGCGCCACACGCGCCGGCGCATAACTGATGTCCAGGATATGATGGCGATGCGCGTTTTCCGTGGCGTCAAACACCGCGAGCGACCCATCCGCGCCGCGCGCCGCAATGGCGGAAAGTTCCAGCGTGAAAGGCACAAAGCCTTCCAGGATCAGCGGGCGCGGTGCCAGCCTTGACCAGGCAATGGCCAGATCATCCTGGTGGCGCAGCACCGCCTGGCCGCGCCCATCATAGCCAAGGCGAGTCGTTTTCAGAACGGAAGGCAACCCAAGTTCGGCGACCGCAGCTTGCAATTCGGCTTCCGTGCGCACCGCGCGCCAGGGGGCGACGGGCACGCCGATCCCCTCCAGAAACGCCTTTTCCTGCAGGCGATCCTGACAAATCGCGAGTGCCTTCTCGCCAGGCCGGCAGGGCACCCGGCGCGCGAGGATTTCCACTGCCTCCGCCGGGACATTTTCGAATTCGAAGGTGACAACATCCACCTGCGCGGCGAAGCGCGCCAAGGCGTCATGGTCTTCATAGGCCGCGACCGTGCGCGCGGCGGCCACCTGCATGCCGGGCTCATCCGCGCCGGGGGCATAGATATGGCAGCGATAGCCAAGCCGCGCCGCCGCCATGGCGGACATGCGCCCAAGCTGCCCGCCGCCCAGAATGCCCAGCATGGCGCCGGGCGGCAGGGGGGTCATACCGGGCTCTCCGGCACGCTTTCCGTTTGCGCGGCGCGCCAGGCGATCAGGCGGGCGGCGAGCGCGGCATCTTGCAGGGCAAGGATTGAGGCCGCGAGCAAAGCCGCATTGACCGCCCCCGCCCGCCCGATTGCGAGTGTCCCCACCGGCACCCCGGCCGGCATTTGCACAAAGGAAAGCAGGCTATCCACCCCGGCGAGAGCCGCGCTTTGCACCGGCACGCCCAGCACCGGCAGATGCGTCATGGAAGCGGCCATCCCCGGCAGATGCGCGGCACCCCCGGCGCCGGCGATGATAACGCGCAGCCCCCGCCCCGCCGCCTGCTTGGCGTAATCAAACAGGCGTTCGGGCGTGCGATGGGCGGAAACCACGCGGGTTTCATGGGGAATGCCCAGTTTTTCGAGCGTTTCCGCCGTATGGCGCAGCGTTTCCCAATCCGAACGGCTACCCATGATCACGCCCACAAGCGGTAATTCGGCCATATCCAGCCCCTTTCAGGCGATGATATCGGGCAAAAGCTGGCTATCGAGCCAGGCGATTTCGTCCTTCAGCTTCAGCTTGCGCTTTTTCAGCCGCTGCAGCTGCAATTGATCCACCGGCCCGGCATCAAGCCGCGCGATGACGGTATCCAAATCCCGATGCTCGGTTCGGAGTTCATGCAGGCGGCGGAGCAGGGCTTCTCGGTCAGCGATCATCGCGGGGCCAGGTGAAATCTCTTGATGCTTTTTAAGGGTGGATTGGAGTAGCATGTCCTGGCTGCCCGGGACAGGGCCAACCGCCCGGGCGGCATCACAGCAAAGGATGCCTTGGTATGCGCTTGGATGCCCGGATCGCTTCCCTCAATAACCGTCACGCCGCGCTTGAGGCGCAGATTTTTGAGGAAGACCACCGACCGAGGCCCGATACCGAGACCCTCGCCCGACTTAAGCGCGAAAAGCTAAGGCTGAAGGAGGAGATGGAGCGGCTGCGTTCAGGACAGCCGCATTAGGGCATTGTTTGGTCGCATTTTCCGAGCCGCCAAGTGTTTCCACTTGGCTTGAAAATGCTCCAGATCATCGTCTGGTCGCATTTTCCGAGTCGCCAAGTGTTTCCACTTGGCTTGAAAATGCTCCGAGCTACGCCGCAGCACCTTCTTCCTTCTGCGCTTCAAGTGCCGCGAGTGTACCCACCGCGGCATTAAGCTCGCCCTGCGTGCAAAGGCCAAGAATCACGGGATCGCGCGGCTTGATATTCGCGCTGTTCCAATGGGTCTTGTCGCGCACCTTGGCGATGGTTTCCTTGGTGGTGCCAAGCAGCTTCACAATGGTCGCTTCCGGCACC
>JBIKWX010000021.1:0-20641 GCA_044356095.1 Roseomonas sp. | reverse complement strand
ATTGCTGCAAAGCAAGTCGCGCATTCCCTGCCCGCCCTGCCACCGCCATTTCATCAATCGCGCGCCCGACCAAGGCAGCATCCGCCGTGCGCGGTGTCGCCACCAAAAGCCCCGGAAAGGCGGTTGGGCGCGGTGGTTCCTGGCCGTGGAACAATTCCTCATAAAGCCGCTCACCAGGGCGCAAACCGGTGAAGCGGATTTCCACATCCTCATCCGGGCGCAGCCCCGCCAGCCGGATCATGCGCCGCGCCAGATCCACAATCTTCACCGGCTGGCCCATATCCAAAACGAAAATACCGCCTTCGGCCAATTCCGGCGGCTGATCGGCGGGATCGGTCGTGCCAACCACACTCGCCTGCAACACTAGCCCAACCGCTTCACGCACGGTCATGAAATAGCGCCGCATATCGGGATGCGTCACCGTCAAAGGCCCGCCGCGCTCCAATTGCCGACGGAATAGAGGCACCACGCTGCCGGTCGAGCCAAGCACATTGCCGAACCGCACCGTGATGCAGCGCATCCCCGCCCGGCCATGGCGCGCTTCGCGGTCAAGCGCCTGGCAATACATCTCAGCAAGGCGTTTTGACGCCCCCATCACCGATGTCGGGTTGACTGCCTTGTCGGTCGAGATGAACACCATCGCCGCGGTGCCAACCGAACGCGCTGCCTCCGCCACCACGCGCGTGCCAAAGGCATTGGTCAGCACACCCTCCAGCGGATCATTTTCCACCATCGGCACATGCTTGAGCGCCGCCGCGTGGAAGACCAATTCGGGCTTGATGTCTTCAAATAAGCGCCTGATCCGCGCCTCATCACGCACATCCGCCAACACGGCGCGGCGCGGTACATCCGCGTGTTTTTCGCGCAATTCCAAATCAATTTCGTAAAGCAGAAACTCACCGTGATCGAGCAAGACCAGCATCGCCGGACCGAGCGCTGCCACCTGCCGCGCCAATTCGCCGCCAATCGTGCCACCTGCCCCCGTCACCAGCACGCGCCTGCCTTGCACCAGCCGCGCCATGCCTTCGCGGTCCAACGGCACTTGCGGGCGGTCGAGCAAATCCTCAATCGAAACCGGGCGCAATTCCACACGGCGCGTCGCTTCACTCCCCGCCGGATCAAGTCTGGTTGGCGCGGGTGCGCGGCGGAGCGGCACACCATGCCGATCGGCGGCATCCAACAGCGCCTCCAGCGCTGGGCCTTCAATATCGGGACCAGACAATACAATCAGCCCCGGCAGCCGCCCTTCCGCGCGCAGCCGATCCAACACGGCATCCGCTTCCTCAACCGTGCCCAGGATCAAATGCCCCTGCATGCGCCGCCCGGCCTGACGCGCCCGCAGCGAGAGGATTCCAATCACCCGATACGGCGCGCGGCGATCCCGTTCCAGGGCGCGAATAAAAAGATCGGTGCCTTCAGCGGCACCCACCAGCAGCACGCCTTGCGCATCGGCAGCGGCTTCGCCGGCATGGCGCGTGGCCTGCACCAGGGCCAGCACCCGCGCGCCGATCAGCAGCGCGCCCAGCAGCAGCGCATGGATCAGCGGAAAGGCCGCATTGGCCGGCTGCCACCCGCCGAGTATTTGCCCACCCAGCCAAAACAGCAGCGCGCCACCCAGAGCCGCGCCCGCCACCGCGAGCAAATCGCGTAAGCCCACAAAGCGCCAATATTGCTGCGGCAGCCGCAACACGGCCCCGGCGGCGAGCAAGGCCAGCACCGCACCGGGTGCGGCCACCACCCACCAGGCCCCGCTAGGCCAATGGCGCGGCGCAATGGCCCAAACCGCCAGCACCAGCGCCAGCAGCGCAAGCAGGCCATCAAGGGCCAGATTCAGCAGAATCCGGTTGGAAGGGCGACGGGTCACACTCCCTTCCTAGCGCAGAACTGCCCCCGTTGGAATCGCTTCACTTCACCCCGGCCATGGGGCGCATCATGAAGCCCGTCAGCCGACCGTAAAGTGCCACAAGCCGCGCGGCCTCCCCCGCCCAGGAGAACCGCGCCAGCGCCGCCCTTCGCCCCGCCTGACCCAAGGCGCCTCGCCGCATGGGGTCCGCCATGCGCGCCACCTCGGCGGCAATCGCACCCGGATCGGCAGTGTCCACCAAGGCGCCGCAGGCAGCGTCTTCGATCACGGCGGCCACTTCCTCGGCTTCCGCGGGCGCAATCACCGGCAGGCCGGCCAGCATGGCGTCGAATAGCTTATGCGGCAGCGCGAGGCGGTGATTTTCCGCCCCGGGCTGGAAAAGGATGAGCGCAATGTCGCAGCGCGCAGCAGCGGCCAAAGCGGCCTCATGCGGCAACCAGCCCAAGGACGTAATCCGCGCCGTCAGGCCAAGCGCTTTGGCCCGCGCCCAAAAGGCGGCCTCACTGTCATCGGTAAAGCGGCCAATCAGGCAAAGCCGCGTCTCAGGCGGGCAAAGCGCCAGCGCTTCCAGCATATGCAGCGCACCACGCGCGCGGCTGAGCGCCCCCAGATGCACCAGTGTCACAGGGCCGGGCGCATGGGTGCGCGGCAGCACGTCACCAAGCGCGTAATTCCGCGCCTTGACCACGCGCCCTTCTCCGCCAAAGGGGGCGCCGAGGCCATCCTTCGCCACCACCACTGCATCGGCAGCGCGCCCCATTGCCCAGCAGGCACCATGCAGCAGGCGGCGCAAAACTGGCCGCACCAACGCCGGCACCCTGCCATCCAGCCGCGATGGGTAATGTTCATGCACATCCAGAATGACGCGCGCACCAGTCCACCAACCCGCCAATAGCGCCGCCGCCCAGGAATCGGGTTCCGAGGCATGGATCACCTCCGCCCGCTGCCGCGCCGTGCGAAGTGCCAAGCGCGGAATGCCAAACACCCGGCGCCAGGCGCCACGCCGCGCGGGGAAGGTGCTGATCGCAACGCCGGCCACCATCACGGGCGCATCGCCCGAAGCAGGTGCCGGGCATAGATGCGTGACCGCATAGCCGGCCTCAGCCAGGCAGGCGCCTTCCTTCAGCACCACACGAATATCGGCAGGCGGATGGGCGGCGGAAAGCAACAGGACTTTCGGGCGCGCCAACCAAACCGGCGTCAAGCCACCATCGCGCGGCATTCCTCGCCTTCCAGCAAAACCTGCAAATGCTCCCGCATGCGCAACCCTGCCCGCCCATCCCAAAGCGGGATGGGGCGCATGGGCCGCGCCGCCGTCTTCAAAATCTCGGCAACACGCTCCGGCAATTCCTCGGGCGAGGTCAGCCTATTTATGCCGGCGGAAATGGTGATCGGCCTTTCAGTGGCCCCACGCAGCGTAAGACATGGCAGGCCAAGCGCGGTCGCTTCTTCCTGCACACCGCCGCTATCGGTCGCGACCAGCCGCGCGCGGCACAGCAATGCCAGGAATTCAAGATAGCCAAGCGGTGGCATAATGCGCACCCCGGTGGGCGGCACGAAACCAAAGGATTTCATTTGCGCCGCAGCGCGCGGATGAATGGGCCAAACCAGCGGCAGATGCCGCGCGGCGGCGGTCAGCCCATCCAGCAGCGCAATCAACCGCTCTGGCTTGTCCACATTGCCGGCGCGATGCAGCGTCACCATCCCATACCCCCCGCGCGAAAGCCCGCGCGGCAGGCGTTTTGCCCGTGCTGCCGCCAAATGGCGCAGCTGCGTATCCACCATGGCATTGCCCACCGCGCGCACTGCCGCTGCCGCATGGCCTTCCTGACGGAGCCGCGCCGCCGTTGCCTCATCCGGTGCCCATAGGAAATCGGAGATCGCATCAATCGCGCGGCGATTGATTTCTTCCGGCATATCACGCTCACCAGACCGCAGCCCGGCTTCCAGATGGATCACCCGGATACCGAGCTTCCGTGCCGCAAGGGCCGCCGCCAGCGCGCCATCCACATCGCCCGCCACCACCACCGCGGTAGGGCGGCGCGCTTTCCAGACGGTCTCGCAGGCGATCATGGAACGCCCGGTCAGCACCGCATGGCTGCCGCCCGAAACGCCAAGCGCGATATCCGGCGCGGGCAGACCGAGATCAGCGAAATGCACCCCGAACATCGCCGGGTCCTCATGCTGGCCGGTATGGACCAGTACGGGTTTGCAGAATTCCGGCCCCTCGGCCAGCGCATGCCAAAGCGCGGCGAGTTTCGGCAAATTGGGCCTTGCAGCGGCAACAAGATGGAGCTCAGGCAGCATGATCAGCCCCTTCCTGACATGGCGAAATGCGCTGGCTTCCCGAGCGCGGTCTGAGCGGTTGGAATGGCCTCCACCAGCGCGGCAAAGCGTGCGGCCAGCAGGCGTCGGTCATGCTTACGCACCGCAAGGCTGCGCGCCGCCGCCCCCATGGCCGCGCGGCGCGCGGGGTCTTCCACCAGGCTGACCAGCGCTGCCGCCACGCCAGCCACATCGCCTGTTGTCACGGCAATGCCGGCACCACCTTCGGTCAATAGCCGCGCGGCATCGCCTGGGACATTACTGATCACAGGCCGGCCGGCCGCGAGGCCATCCATCAGCTTATTGGGTGCGGTCCAGCCAGCAAAGGCAGGGCAATCCGCCAGGATATGCAGCGCGATTTGGCTGCCAGCGAAAAGCCCGGCCACGTCCCGCTTCGGCATTGGCGGCAGGAAGGTGATATTGGGCAGGCCAGCAGCTTCGCGCATCAGGGCGGTTTTCTCCGCCCCCTCTCCCACCAGCAGGATACGGAGCCTCGTTTCGCCCTGCGCGGCCAAAAGCCGTGCCGCTTCCACCAAAATCCCAAGCCCATTCGCGCGCCCATGGGCGCCGGCATAAAGCGCCAGAACTTCCCAAGGCGCGGCCTCGGGCGGGCGCCAGGGGGCGATATGGGGGCCGAAAAGATCAAGATCACAGCCATTGCCAATCACCTGCACCCCTGCGGGATCGGCACCGCGCGCGCGGGCGGTCTCGGCCATGCCTTCCGAAAGCGCCACCACCGCGGCCGCGCGGCGACAGGCGAGATTGGCGAGCCCCTCCATCAAGGGCGCAATCGGCGCCGGCAGCACGCCCATGGCGCGCGGCAATTCCGGCCAGGGGTCGCGGATTTCGAAAATGAAGGGAATGCCGCGCAGCGCCTTGGCGCATAATGCGGGCAAGGCAACGGTCAGCGGGGTGGATGACGCAATCACCAGATCGGGCTTTTCCCGGAGCGCAAGCCGCGCCGCTGCGGTCGCATAGCGCAAGAACGCCGCGCTGCGGGCCGCTATCCCCATCGCATTCGCGTAAGGGATATCCCATTCCACCACCTGAAACCCGGCAACGCGCCCTTCCCGCCTTCCCTTGCGGAAGGGGCCAGAAAGCCCAGTCTCCGCCCCCTGGTAGCGCCCGGTTGCCAAAGTCACGCGATGGCCGCGCGCAGCAAGGGCGCGGGCGAAGGCGAAGCTTCGTGTGGCCGTGCTGCCGGCGGGCGTGCTAAAATGCTGGTGCAAATAGAGGATATGCATGGGCGTCAGCCGCGCGCCGCGGCACGAATGGCGCGGATCACCCGATCCTGCGCGGCGGTCGTCATGCCGCTGCCAGAGGGCAGGCAAAGCCCCTGCGCAAATAGCGCTTCCGCCACACCACCACCCACGCGCGGCGCATCGCGAAACACCGGCTGCATATGCATGGGCTTGAAGGCCGGGCGGGTTTCGATCCCCTCGGCGGCCAGCAAGCGGCGCAGCGCCTCAGGTTCCAGGCCGAAGCCATCGCGGTCCATCAGCATGGCGGTCAACCAGCGTGAGGACCGCCCCCAAGGCGCTTCCGGCATGAAGGCAATGCCCGGCACATCCTCAAGCGCTTCCTGATACCGCGCAAAAATCGCGCGACGCCGCGCCACGCGATCGCCGAGCTTCGCCAATTGCGCGAGCCCCACCGCCGCCAGCAGCGACGACATGCCAAAGGAATAGCCGGTGCTGGCATGTTCATAATGCGGCGCCGGGGATCTCGCCTGTTCGGCCAGGCTCCGGGCATGCGCGATCAGCCGTGGATCATCGGAAGCCAGCGCCCCGCCACCGCCCGCGGTGATGATCTTATTGCCATTGAAGGAAAACGCCGCGAGCCGCGCGCCCCGCCCGGCAGCCAAGCCCGATTGAGAGGCCCCCAACCCCTCCGCACTGTCGGAGATCAGCGCCACGCCATATTGGGCGCAAACTGGGGCAATCGCATGCAAGGCAGCGCATTGACCATAGATATCCACCGCGACCACGGCCTTGGGCAGCCTGCCTTGGCGCGCGGCCTGTTTGAGTTCCGCCGCCAATAACGCGGGGTCAAGCGTCCAACTTTCCAGGCAGACATCCAGAAAGCGAGGTCTCGCGCCCATCTGCACTGCCGGTGCCACGGAGGCGATGAAGGTAAAGCTTGGCGCCCAAACCTCATCCCCCGGACCAATTTCCAGCACCCGAAAGGCCAGGGTCAGCGCCGCGGTGCCGGATGCCACGGCCAGCACATGGGCAAAGCCGGTGGCCTCGGCAAAGGCAGCCTCAAAGGCGCGCGGCGCCGGGCCGGCGGGGGCCAGCCAGCCGGAGGCAAGGCTTGCTTCCAGCACGGCAATCTCCCGCCCTGTCAGATGCGGGGGAGAGAGCAGGATAGGGGCGGCCAAATCCCGCGCTGGCCTGGGGGGCTTGGGCAGGAGGCGGGCAGTTTGGGCAGAGGAAAGCATGGCCATCACCCCTTGACCCCGGCGACTAAAGGCGCCGCGCCTTGCATCAGGCTTTCATCAAGCCGCGCCGAGGTCGCATGGCCCGGCATGGTCGCGCCATAGCCGCGCAGCAGCAGGGCGCAGCAGGCCAAAATGAGCTTGAGGTCTGTCATAAAATCAGCAGTTTGCCGGGCATATTGCACATCGAAACCAAGCCGATGCGCCCAAGGCAGGGCATTGCGCCCGCGCGCCTGGGCCAGCCCAAACAAGCCGGGCCTGACCCTGAGCCGCTCAGCCTCGGCGGCACTGAACAAGGGCGTATAGTCGCACGGCAAAGGGCGCGGCCCCACCAGGCTCATCTCACCGCGCAAGACATTGACCAGTTGCGGCAATTCATCGAGCCCGCTGGCCCGGAGCCAGCGCCCGAAGCGGCCAAGCCGCGCCGCATCCGGCGCAGAACCCGCGCGCATGGAACGGAATTTTATCAGGGTGAAGGGCGCGCCATTCCGCCCGGCGCGGCGCTGGCGAAACAGGATGGGCCGGCCCAGGGCGAGCAGCACCGCAAATGCCAAAAGCGCCAAAACCGGCGCGCCCAATACCAGCACCAGCGCCGCCACGCCGCGATCAAACGCCGCCTTACCCCAAAGCGCGTACATGCCCTGCCCCCCTGATCGGCGCCCGCGCCGTAACGCCAATCCCAAGCGCCAGCCCCAGCGTGAGCCAGGCCATGCGATTGCCGAGATCGGTTGAAACCTGCAGCGTCACCGCCATCGGCAGACACAGCATCAAAAGCCGCGCGACCCGCCAGGATGGCGCGCTTCGCCCGAGCCGCCAGAAGACAAGTGCCGCCCCACCAAAGGCGATCAGCCAAAGGACAAGACCAGGCAGCCCGGCCTCCACCAGCGCTTCGATGGCAAGATTATGCGGATGCCGCCCGCGCCATTCGCCAAACCCTGCCGCCAGGCTGAAGCCACCCGTACCCAGGCCGAAGGGCATGGCCAGACCCGCGAGGCGCAGCGCCTCCTCCCAAAGCGGTCCTCGGCCGGAGCTTTCCAGCACCTCCGAGGTCAGAAGATGCTCAAGCGCGCGGGCATGGAGACCGGACCGGCCTTCCATCAGACTGGCGGTGATCGCAGCAAGGCTGAGCAGGCCAAAGACCCATGCCACGCCCAGAAAGGGCCTTCGGCGCCTGAACAGGATCAGGGTCGGGCCTGACAAAAGACAAAGGCCGAGCGCCACCAGCGCAGCCCGCCCGCCGGGCAAAAGCGCACCAAGCGCCAGGGCAAGGGCCGCACCCAGCCAGAAAAGCGCAAAGAATACGCTACGCGCTTCCGCCAAGTGCACCGCCGCCAAAGCCGCCGCAGTTGCGATGGCAAGGCCCGTCACCTGATAGGCGATGCGCCATTTTTCCACATCCATGCCGGGCAGCCCGCCAAGCGTGACGCTACCCCCCGCCAGATTGGCCGTGAGGCTTGCCGCCACCGCCACCCCCGCACCGAATATGCCCACGCAAAAGCCACGCAGGGCTGCGCCATCTCCCGCCACCATCAGCCCGGCCAGCAGCATGATCGGCCCGAGCAGGGTGATTTCCGGCAGCTTGGCCGCCAACACAGCGCCAGAGGCTGACCAGCAACCGGCCAGAACCAACCAGAGCCAAAGCGCCCCAATCGCCGCCAATGGCAGGCCGATCTCGGGCGCAATCTCCCAGCCACGCGTCATGGCGCAAAGCATCAGCAAGGGCAGCGCCAGCGCGGCACTCAATATTGTAAAATCAATAGATAAGGCGCCGATCTGGGGGATGGATTTCAGGGCGCCCGCAAAATGCAACAGCGCCGTGACCGCCCCGGTCAGCCATGCCAGAGCATCCATGGGCGGCGCAAGCTGTGCCTCCTCCGCCCGCATCCTCAATCTCCCTGCATGGCCGGGCGGCGCGTCACCAGCGCGGCATCGCGGAAGGCACTTCGCGCCAGGATCAGCCCCGCCGCGCCCATCAGCACCGTGAGTGGCACCACCAGCAGCCAAAGCCCCAACAATAGCGGCAGATTGGGGCGAGAGGGCCGCGCCTCCACCATCGGCGCCGCGATCAGCCGGGCCGCCACGGCTTCATCCGCCGCCACCACCAGCCCGGCGCGCTGCTGCTGGGCCAGAAGGTCGTAAAGGCTGTTGCGGAGAAAAACATCGCTTTCGCCGGCAAGCCGTGCCTCCAAGGCCGCAACCCGGCGCGCGGCCTGATCGGCAAGATCAGCGCGCACCTTGGCCTCGGCAAAGCGGTGCAGGCTGATCAGGGCTTGCAGCGCCAAGCCAGGGTCGGCGTGGGTTAATTCAAGGCTCCAGGTAATGCTGCCAAGGTTCTGACTTACCGACAAATATCGCTGAAGCCACGCCAGCACATCATCCGCATCCAGCGCGCGGTTGAGGCCCAATGAGGCCCGCAACCCGGCAAGCGGTGAATCCTGGCGCCGACGCTCCAGCGCCTGCAATAAGGGGGTTTCGGTGGTGAGTATGCGCGCTGCCTCGGGCGAGCGCAGCGCGGCCAGGTAGATGGCGAAATTGCCGCCGGGGCGGGTATCCAGCCCCTGCCCCAATGCCAAGGGATGCGCCGATAGCAGGGATGAAATGGCAAAGGCCGTGGTTTCCGCCGGCGCCACCTGGGCGCGCGCCACATGGCCGCGCGGCCAAAGCAGGATGGCGGCCGCCCCGCCCACCCATAGCAGCAGCAGGATCAGCGCCAGCCTGGCACGCCAAGCCCAAAGCCCCATCAGCAGCAGCGGCAATGGCATCACCCCGGCCTCATTTTCGGCAGGGCGATTTCAGTAAAAATCCGCCGGACCGGGCGCTGGGCGCGAAGTTCCAACACCGGCGCCGGTTCCACCCGCCCATAGGCGGGGCTCTCCCAACCGCGGATCAATTCCAGGCTGAAAGGTGCATCGGCGGCCAGCGTGATGCGTGCCTTGGCGCTTTCCACGCCATCGGCAATCCGCCGCCAATCGCCAGGGCAAAGCCGCCAGCGCAGCGCTAAGCGCCGGAAATCCCCGCCCACCTGGTCTTCAACCCGCCAGAGCCGACCGCGACATTCAATCCGCCGGGCATGGCGATTGCCGCGCCAGTCGCGGGTTTTGGCGCCATCGGGAATGGCGCGGCAGCGTGGCCAGCGCCCGAAAAGAAAGGGGCCAAGCCGTGGCATTGGCTCGGCATCATCAAAGGTGATCAGATTATGGCCGAGGCCGCCCGACAGCATGGCTTGCCACCAGTCAAAGCCCGGCGGCGGCAGATAGGCGCCGCTGCCGCCATCGCGCAGCAGGTTCTCATTGCCATCCCAAAGGTCAAAATGCAGCAAATCCGCCTGACCCGGCCGGAAGCGGAGCGGCACGCCGGTGCGCAGCACGCCGCGCGCGCCCCCTGCCCCGGCCAGCCCGAACCAGCCGACGCTCCGCCAATGCGCCGCCTGCGGCGCCGGCGTGGCGGGCGCGTTGGTCAAGCCAAGGGCCCGGCAGCCGGGATCATCCGGTAGGCCCGCGCTGGCGCCCAGAAAAAGGCGCGAAGCGCGTTCCAGGCTGGCGCGCGCATCACCAGCCCCGAGCCCGGTCAGATCGGCAAAGGCCGAATCATCGCAAGGCCCGATGCGTGGCAAGGCACCATTGGGGGCCATAACGCGCTCCAGCCATTGCGTGGCGGCGGCAGCGCGCGCCGCGAAAGCCCGGCCAAAGCCTGGCGCGCCATGGCGGCGGCGGAACCATTCGGCCATCGCCAACACATCGAGCATCAGCCGGTGATAAGCCGGTGAGGCCTGGGCAAAGGCCCCGCATGGAGAAACCAGCCGCGTAACAGCCCTTGCCAGCCCCCGCGCCCCGGCGCGCTGATCCCGCGCCCTGCCCAGCAGCAAGCCGCAGACAAAGAGCCCCGCCGCTTCGCTGATCGGGTGGTTATTATCCTGCGCCGCGCCATAGGCGCGCGTGGCGCGAATGCGCGCGGCATGCAGCGCAAGCAAGTCACGCGCGCCAGGGCTGAGCCGCCGATCCGCACCCAGCAGGGCAAGGGCCAGGCTGATCCCCATGGCGCGCAAGGCCGCTTCCTGCGCGCAAGCCCAGCCGGGGCCGCGAAAGGGCGGGTTGGCGGCAACCCAATCGGTCAGCAGCGCTTCGGCCTGGTTCAGATGCGCCCCTTCCGGGTCGCGCGCGGCGGCTTGGGCCAGTGTCAACAAGGGTGCCAGGCGATGGGCTTCCCATAGGCCGCGAATATCAGCACCGGGCCGGGCCAGGACATCCAGCGCATGGGCCTTGGCATCAAAGGGCCCATGCCAATCGCGCGGCGAAATGGGCAGCGCGCCGGCTTCGGGTAGGAAATGACCATGCGGGGTTGGCCGATCCTGCAAGGCATAGCGGGTGATCCCAATCGCGAGACGCAGGCGGTGCCAGGCAAAAAACGCGATGGGCCGAGGGCCGAGCCGCCAAGCCGCATCGGCTCTGAGCCACCAGCCGCGCCAGCCGGGCAGGATAGTCTTTGAGTGCCGGGCTTCGCCAAGAATTGTATCTCCTGGCACGCTACGTCTCCTAGGGTGATTTAGATCGTTGTATAACAATCTATGGTTGTGTTAAGAAAAAATCAACCATATTTTTGGGTGTGTTCAATGTATCACTTCGCCAAAATAGGAAGATGGGTCAGGGCATTGCAATTGCGCCCTAGCCTACTGATTTTATGGCTTTTCGCCATGACGCTGCCTGCGGCGGCACAAACTGGCGCGCAATTCCTCGCCCCACCCAGCCTCCCGCCAAGCCTGCCAGGGGGTGCCAATCTGCCCAACCTGCCCCCCGGCGCCCAGCGTGAAATTCTCGCCCGAGTCCTGGAAGCGGCCATCACCGCGCCAGCGGCGCCGGCGGCACAAGCGGCAAGCCCCGCGCCCCGTCCCGCGCCCAATCTTTCCAGCATCGAAGCCTTTTTCGCCGAAAGGCTCGAACAGGTGGAACTCCGCCAATTCGGCTATGACACTTTCCGCGGTGGCGCCGCCCCGCCGCCGAGCTTCGGCGCCCTGCCCGGTTCCTACATATTGGGACCAGGCGATGAGGTGGTGGTCGCGCTGCGCGGACGCGCGCGGCAGACGCATTCCCTCAGGATCGGGCGGGATGGCATGCTGCTGCTGCCCGAATTGCCGCCCATACCCGCTGCCGGACGCAGCCTTGCCGATCTGCGCACCGACATGGAAAGCCGCGCCGCGCGGGAATTGGGCGGGTCGGAGGTGTTTCTTTCCATCGGCGCCATCCGCCAGATCAGCGTTTTCGTGGGCGGTGAGGTGATGCGCCCGGGCTTTCAGACCCTGACCGCGCTCGCGAGCGTTCTGGACGCTTTGGCAGCGGCAGAGGGGGTGCGGCGGAGCGGGTCCTTGCGTGCGATCCGCATTGAAGGCCCGGCGGGGTCACGTCAGGTGGATCTCTACCCGCTGCTGGCCGATGCGCCGGGGGCTGCTGACGTCACCTTGCGTGAGGGCGAGCGCATTCTGGTCCCACCCTTGGGTGGCGTGGTGGCGATTGCCGGCGATGTGGCGCGACCCGGCATTTATGAATTGCCTGCCCGGCAGGGTTTCATGCCGCTCGATGATGCGCTGACGCTGGCGGGCGGGCCGCTGCGGCCCAGCGGCAATCGGCTTTTGGTGCAGCAAAGCGACGCGCAAGGGCGGCGGAGTTTTGCCGAGCTTGCTGTCAGTGCCAGCCTCAAGCGCGGTGATGCGCTGCTGGTGCGCCCGGGCGCTGATGTGGCGGCCAATACCATCAGGCTTTCGGGCCATGTGGCCATGCCGATCACGCGCGCCGCCAATGGCCGGCAGGGGCTTTCGGTGCGCGGGCTGATTGCGGATCATCGGCAATTGGGCCCCGACCCCTATACGCGCTTTGCCGTGGTGCTGCGCCCGGATCAGCGGAGCGGGCAGCGCCATCTACTCGGCTTTGATCTGGCGCGCGCGCTGGAAGGGCGCGGGGGCCCGGCCTTGCGCGATGGGGATGAGGTGATTGTGTTCTCCCGCGCGGATATCCAATGGCTTTCAAGTGCCGCGCCGCAACGCGCCTTGCGCGGCGAGGCAACCCAGATGCAAGGCGGTGAATGCGTGGCGCTGACGCAGCTTGCCCAAGCGGCCCAGGCCTCCCCCGCCCGCTTCGCCCATGCGCGGGCCACAGGCTTTCCGGAGATGGGCGATGCGCGCTGCCCGCGTATTTTCCAGGAAGCGCCGGAATTGGCGGGCTTCCTGCTGGATCACGCTGCGCTGGTGACCGGTGAGGTGCGCGCGCCGGGGCTTTACCCCATGCTGGAAAATACGCCGGTCGCCGATGCGCTGGCGATTGCGGGTGGTGTCACTGCGCTTGGCAATGCGCGGGCGCCGGATGTGGCGCGTGACGTGCCAAACCCAGCGCTGACCGGCCAGGTCACGCATGTCAGCCTTGGTGGCGGCGGGGCGAAGGCCGTGTCACCGCGTCAGGCGCTGCGCGTGCCGCGGCGGGAGGATGCGCTGGATAGCGGGCCGGTGCTGCTGCTCGGCGAATTTCGCAATCCCGGCGCTTATGAATTGCGCCGGGGTGAGCGGCTTTCGGATGTGATCGCGCGTGCCGGCGGGCTGACCGCCGAGGCCTTCCCCTATGGTGCGGTCTTCACGCGCGAAAGCGTGCGCCTGCGTCAGCAGGAGGGTTTTGCGCGTACCGCGCGCGATTTGGAAAGCAGCCTGGTGCAATTGGCCTCGGGCCAGGCGCTGCCGGGCTCGCGCGGTGGCACGGCCGATGTGGGCGGTGCCATGAAGGCAGGGCGCGAATTGGCGGCGACACTGCGTGAAGCGCGCGCCGCCGGGCGTGTGGTGGTGGAAGCCAATCCAGTAATCCTGCTGGCGCGGCCCGATTTGGACATGCTGCTGGAACCGGGCGATGTGCTGGCCATGCCAAAGCGCCCGCAAGATGTGACGGTGGTGGGCGCCGTGCTCAATCCTGGCAGCCTGCCCTTTCGCCAGGGTTGGCGCGCGGCGGAGTATATCCAGGCCTCGGGCGGGGCGCAGCGCTTTGCCGATGCGTCGCGCGTTTTTGTGGTGATGCCGAATGGGGAAGCCGCGCCGGCGGGCCAGGGTTACTTCCAGGGCGGCGGGCCGCCCTTGGCGCCGGGCAGCCTGGTGATGCTACCGCAAGACCCAGCACCGTTTGAGACCTGGGGCTATATCCGGGACGTGACGCAGATTCTGGGGCAGCTCACGATTTCATCGCTGGCCCTGGCGGTGGTTGCGCGGGAGGCGCGGCGCAATTAGGGCATGGTGTTTGGCTTGGCTTAAGACTGCGCGCGCCTGACGCGCCACCCTGATGGCAGGGGCTTGCCGGCCTCGTCCTTACGCCGCAAGCTTGCCCTTGCTATCGGGAAACGGACAGAAAACATGACCTTCACCGCAACGCGCCGCGCGATGCTGACCGCCCTGGCCGCGACACCAATCCTTTCTTCAGCGCCCCGCGCGCAGGGCGCCTTCCCCGATAAGCCCATCCGCCTGATCGTGCCTTTCGCGCCGGGCGGAAATTCGGACCTGACCGCGCGTGCCTGCGCGCCGGCGATGTCAGCGAAGCTTGGCCAGCCTGTGGTGGTGGAAAATCGCGCGGGCGCGGGCGGCAGTGTCGCGGCGCAGCAGGTCGCGCGGATGCGGGCGGATGGATATACTATTTTGCTCGGGTCGAATGGTCCGCTCACGATCAATCCTTCCGTGCAGACCAATCTTGGCTATGACCCGATGCGCGATTTCATGCCAATTGGGCTTTTTGTGCGCACGCCGATGGTGATTGCCGTGCATCGCAGCCTGCCAGTGCAAACGGTGGCCGAACTTGTTGCGCATTCAAAGGCCAATCCGGGCAAGCTTGGCTTTGGATCGTCCGGCATTGCCAGCACGGCGCATCTTTCGCTTGAGATGTTCAATGCGGCGACCGGGGCCGGCATTACCCATATCCCCTATGGCAGCGGTGGGGCGCTCGCGCCTGATCTTGTGTCTGGCACCCTATCCGGCGCGATTACGGAAATCTCCACCGCGTTGCCGTTGCATAAGGAGGGCGCGGTGCGGATTTTGGCGGTAGCGGCGGCAAATCGGCTGCCGCAAGCGCCCGAATTGCCAACGGCGAATGAGGCTGGTGTGGCCGGTTATGAGGCCGCGGCCTTTGTCGGTATTGTGGCACCAACGGGCCTGCCCGACCTAGTCGCGAAGGCGCTGGGCGAAGCCGTCGCCGCCGCCGTTGCGGACCCCGCGGTGCGCACGCGGCTTGAGGGCATGGGCAGCCTGATGGCGAGCGCGACCGAGGCAACGCCGCCAGGCTTCGCGGCCTTTTTGCAGCGTGAGACAGCCTGGACCCGCGCCGCGGCGGAACGTGCTGGGTTGCGGCAGGGGTGAAGGTGGCGGCTTACAAATCCACCTTGATATTCGCCCGCTTGATCACATCGCGCCATTTGTCGCGTTCCGCCTCCAGCCGCTTATCGCCATCAGCCGGAGAGGAACCGACATAATCAAAACCCATTTCCTCAAAGCGCTTCATGATATCGGGCTGGCGCGCGGCGGCGATGGCCACCTCATGCAGGCGATTGACGGCGCGATCAGGTGTCGCCTTCGGTGCCACCAGCATCGCCCAGGTATAGACATCGTAATCGCGCAGGCGTGGATCGCTTTCCGCCATGGTCGGCACATCGGGCAATTGCTTGATGCGTTCGCGCACCATGGTCGCCAAGGGGCGCACCGTGCCGGCCCTGATCTGGCCTGAAGCGCCGGGCACATCGGCGAAGACCATATCAACCTCTCCCGCAATCAGCGCGGTAATCGCCGGGCCGCTGCCGCGATAGGCGACATGCGTCAGGTCCACGCCCATCATCAGCTTGTAAAGCTCTCCACCCAGATGGAGCGGCGTGCCGCTGCCTGAAGAACCGTAATTCAACTTATTGCCACGCTCCCGCGTCCAGGCATGGAAGCCCGCGATATCCTTCGCAGGACTATCGGCGCGCACAATCAGCACATAGGGCGATGTTGAAATCAGGCTAATGACGCGCAGCTGCGCCACCGGATCATAGGGCATGGGATCAGCCGTGAGCGGCGCTGTCAGGAAGGAGATTGAGCCCATCAAAATCGTATGCCCATCGGGCCGCGCCTGCACGACCGCACGGGTCCCGATGGTGGCCCCTGCCCCGGCGCGGTTCTCAATGGTGACGGGCTGGCCGAGCAATTCCGCCATTTTCGGTGCCATCAGCCGCGCCGCGATATCGGGCGTGCCGCCAGGCGCGAAGGGCACAATCATATTCACCGCGCGATCAGGAAAGGCACCTTGCGCAAAGGCTGCTGGCGCAAGCGCGCTGCTGGCGGCGAGCGCAAGCGCGTGACGGCGGGAGAACATCGGGGTCATCGGCGTTTCCTTTCTGATTTCCCGTATGTTGCCAAAGTGTCGCCGGCGCGCAACCAAGGGCCGCGATTTCATCCGGGCGTCGCAGGTGCTACCATTTCTTCAAAGTAATCCCGTTTCGGAGGAAACCCCATGCGCTTCAATCGCCGCAGCCTTTTGGCCGCCAGCAGCCTGCTCACCGCCCCCGCCAGCCTGAAGGCGCAGCCGGCCTTCCCGAACCGCCCGATCACCGTGGTGGTGCCGAACCCGCCGGGCGGGGGGACGGATTTCGCCGCGCGCCTGTTTCAGGAAGCGATGAGCCAAGGGCTCGGTCAGCCGGTGGTGGTGGAAAACCGTCCTGGGGCCAATGGCAATCTGGCGATCAATGCCGTGGCGCGCGCCGCGCCGGATGGGCATACGATCCTGCTGCAATATAATGGCTATCACGCCGGCAATCCGGCCATGATGAAGAACCTGACTTGGGATCCCATCAAGGACCTCGCTTTGGTCGGCATGGCGACCATGGCGCCGCATGCGATCATTGTGGCACCCACGGTGCCCGCGAATAATTTGCAGGAATTCATCGCCCATGCGCGCGCCAATCCGGGCAAGCTGAATTACGCATCTTCCGGCAATGGTTCGATCCAGCATGTGGGCGGCGTGCTGTTCAGCGGCGCCATCGGCGCCGAGATGGTGCATGTGCCCTATCGCGGCGCCGCACCTGCTTTGCAGGATGTCGCGGGCGGGCGCGTTGAATTGTTCATCACCACGCCATCTTCCGCGATTGCCCTGGTGCAGGGCGGCCGAGTGAAGGCGCTGGCGATTGCGAGCGCCCAGCGCGCGGCGGGCCTGCCCGATGTGCCGACCACGGCGGAGGCGGGGCTGCCAGGCTTCACGCTTGATGCCTGGTTCGGCTTTGCCGTGCCGGCGGCGACGCCGAAGCCCATTCAGGAAAGGCTGAATGCGGTGATCAATGCCGCTGCCGAACAGGCTTCCGTGCGCGAAAGGGCGCAGGCGGGCGGGGCCACAACGAAAGCCATGACCCTGGTTGAATTGGATAGGCTGGCGCGGCGAGAGGTGGAAGAATTGGGCGCCGTGATCCGCGCCGCCGGGATCACGATAGATTAGCCGAACCGGGCCTTGGTTTGGCGGGAAACAAGGTTTAGTTTGACCGGATGGCATCTTCATCCCCGCCCCGCCGCCTTTGGCTGCTTGCCGCCGCGCTGCTTTCCGCCTGTGCGGCAGGCGATGGTGTGGACCGCCCGGCGCTGCGCGGTGCGGCGCCGGAAGTCACCGGCGCCTTCGGGTCCTATCTGGCCGGGCGCTTCGCCACCAATGAAGCCGATACGAAATACGCCGCCGATAGCCTGTTGCAGGCACTCCGGCGCGACCCATCGGAACCTGAGGTCATCCAGCGCGCCTTTATCGCAACCTTGCTGGATGGCCGTTCGGACGCTGCCAGGCTCGCGCGGGTCATCCCGAATGAACCCCTCGCCGCCATGTATCTTGCCGGGCAGGATGCGCAGGCCGGGCGCTTTGAGCGCGCCGAACAGCGCTTTCGCGCCCTGCCCAATCAGGGGTTATCCAGCCTATTGAAGCCCTTGCTGGTGGCTTGGGCGCAGCAAGGCCGGGGCCAGACGGATGCGGCGCTGGCCACCCTCCGCCCGCTCACGGAAGCGGGCCGCCAGCGCGGCATTTATGCCCTGCATGCCGCCATGATTGCCGATATCGCGGAGCGCCCGCGCGAAGCGGAACGCCTGGTGCGGCTCACACTGGCAGACGGCCCGGCGCCGAGCCTGCCGCTGGCGCGCACCGTGGCCGGCATATTGATGCGCGCCGGCCAGCAGGCAGAGGCAGATCGGCTATTGGATCGGCTGGGCCGCGGCCAGGATGATGCCGGGCTCTTTGCCGATACCGGCGGGCGAGAGGCTTTGGCGACACGTCGCGTGGTGGCCTCAGCCACTGAGGGCATGGCAGAAGCCTATCTCGGCCTCGCTACTGCACTCCGTGGGCCGCAATCCGGTGAGTTTTCGCTGGCGATGGTGCGGCTTTCCCTGCAATTGCGCCCGCGCTTCGGCCCGGCGTTGCTGGCGGGGGCCGAGGCGCTGGGGGATGAGGGCCAATACGCAGCCGCTTTGGCCTTGCTGGAACGCGCCGATCCCGCCGATCCCTTCGCACCACTTCTGGCGCTGCGGCGCGCTGGTTTGCTTGATCGGCTGGATAAACTGCCGGAGGCCGAGGCAGAACTCCGCCGGCTATCGGCGCAATTCCCGCGCGCCTTTCAGCCCATGGCGCGGCTTGGCGATATGTATCGCGGGAGGCAGAATTGGCCGCCAGCGATTGCCGCCTATGACGCGGCCATCGCGCGCATTGGCGTGCCGGCGGTTGCGCATTGGCCCATTTTCTACGCGCGCGGCATTGCCTTGGAACGTGCCAAGCGCTGGCCAGAGGCCGAGGCGGATTTCCAACGCGCGCTCAGCCTTAGCCCCGAACAGCCTTTGGTCTTGAATTACTTGGCCTATAGCTGGGTGGAGCTTGGGCAGAATCTGGTCGAGGCGCGGCGCATGCTGGAACGCGCGGTGGAGCTGCGCCCGAATGATGGCAATATCGCCGATAGCCTTGGTTGGGCGCTATTCAAGCTTGGCGATATTCCGGGCGCGGTGCGCTGGCTGGAAAAGGCAGTCGAGCTTGAATCGCAAAGCAGCGTCATCAATGACCATTTGGGCGATGCCTATTGGGCGCAGGGCCGCCGACGGGAAGCGCTGTTTCAATGGCGCCGCGCTTTGATCCTGGGGCCTGAGGGTGATGAGGGACCGAAGATCGAAGCCAAGATCGCGGACGGGCTGGCGCCTCAGCCGGCGGCGGAGACGCGGCGCTGAAAATCTCCGAAGCGGCCCCAGCCAAGGTCAATCTTTTCCTGCATGTCACCGGGCGCCGGGCGGATGGGTATCATCTGCTGGATAGCTTGGTGGTGTTTGCCGGCATGGGCGATACGGTCAGCGCCTGTTCGGGGGAGATCCTCTCGCTCGCCATTGAAGGCGCGGAAGGCGCGGCGCTGGACGCCGAGCCTGATAATCTTGTGCTACGCGCGGCCCGGGCCTTGGCGGAGGCAGCCGGGCTTGAAGGCCATGCGCTGCTGCATTTGCTGAAGCGCCTGCCGGTCGCGAGTGGCATTGGCGGCGGCAGCGCTGATGCGGCGGCAAGCCTGCGCGTGCTCAACCGGGCTTGGGGTCTGGGCTGGCCGGAGGCACGGCTGGCCGCGCTTGGCGCGAAGCTCGGCGCCGATGTGCCGGTATGTGTGGGGTCACGCCCCGCCCGCATGGAAGGGGTGGGTGAGGTGCTGAGCGCCGCACCACGCCTGCCGCGCTTTGGGCTTTTGCTCGCGAATCCGCGTGAGGCTTTGGCGACACCGGCAGTGTTTCGCGCCCGTCAGGCGGGGTTTTCGCCGCGCGCTGACTTGCCGGAAGGCTGGGGAAGTGTCGCTGAAATGGCGGCGGATTTGGCGCGTTTGGGGAATGATTTACAGGCGCCCGCGATCAGCCTTTGCCCCGCGATCGCTGAGGTTCTGGCGGCGATTTCCGCAAGCCCTGGCTGCCTTTTGGCGCGCATGAGCGGGTCTGGTGCCACCTGCTTTGGTATCTTTCCCAATGCGGCTTCAGCGGCTTCAGCGGCAGCGGCCTTGCCCCCCGCCTGGTGGTGTTGGGGAGGGGGGCTTCACGGCGCGGCCCTTTGAGGGTTATTACGCGCGGGGTTATTGGGGCGTCGCCAAGCGGTAAGGCAGCGGTTTTTGGTACCGCCATTCCCAGGTTCGAATCCTGGCGCCCCAACCACTGGCCTGCAGCGCCCCCGCCCTATTCCGGCTGCGCGCCGGAAATCCTGACCATCTCAGCCCAAATTGGCTGTTCACGCTTGAGCCGCGCGGCCAATTCTTCCGGCGTCGAGCCCGTCAGCCGCGCCCCCATGCTGATCGCCCGTTGCTGCAATTCCGGATCGGCGAAGGCGCTGCGGATTTCAGAAGAGATTCTATCCACAATCTCACGCGGCATGGCGCGCGGGCCGCCCCACATATGCCAAGGGCTGACGTTGAAACTATCCATCCCCGCTTCCGCCATGGTCGGCACATTCGGCAAAGTGGGCCAGCGTTCCGGCATCGTGATGGCAAGCGGACGGATACGCCCTTCCTGAATAACGCCCGTGTAGCTGGCAAGGTTATCCACCGCGACCTGAATATCGCCCGAAAGCATCGCCGGGATGGTCTGCGCCGCGCCGCGGAAGCTGACATGGGTTGCTTCAATCCCCGCGCGCCCGAGCAGATAGGCGCCGGAGAGATGGATGGTGGTGCCAACGCCTGACGACCCGTAGCTGATGCCGCCGCGCCGCGCCTTGGCCCAGGTGATGAATTCCTGCAGGGTTTGCGCGGGCACATGCTGCGCCGGCACCGCGACGACATTGGGCAAATCCCACATGGCGCTGATCCAGGCGAAATCTTTTTCCGGATCATAGGGCAAGGTTTTGAACAGCATGGGGTTGATCACCACATTATGCATGCTGATCGTGCCGATGGTGTAGCCATCCGGTGTGGCGCGCGCGATGGCTTCCGTGCCGATATTGCCCGAAGCGCCTGAACGCGTCTCAACAATGAAATTCTGCCCGAAGCGGCGCGACAAGACCTCA
>JBIKWX010000217.1:0-6422 GCA_044356095.1 Roseomonas sp. | reverse complement strand
CTTCCCGAATATCCTGCGTGGCGTCGGGGGAAATCAGCACATCAATCGGATTGCCAATGGCATAGACGCCTAGGAAGACAAGCAGGGACATTGCCAGCATGACAAAGCCGGCCTGAATGAGGCGCTGAATGATATACCCAAGCATTACGGGCGATTATCCGGCATTTGACAGCCAGCGCAAGCTATTCCTAGCATTCAAGGACAGAAGGCTGATGGGAGAAATGATCATGCGTTGGAGTAATCGCCGCTTTGCCCTGGCAACCCTTGGCGTGGCCTGTATGGCTGGCGTGGCCTCTGCCCAAACGCTCAATATGGGCGTGATCGCCGGGCCTGAAAGCATTGACCCGCATTTCACCGCGACCGGAACGCATTCCGAGGCGCTGAAGCATGTTTTTGATACGCTGACACATTCCGGCGATAAGCTCCAGATCGAACCGGGCCTCGCGGAATCCTGGCGTATTGTGGATCCCACCACCTGGGAATTCCGGCTTCGTCGCGGTGTGAAATTCCATGATGGATCGGATATGACGGCGGAAGATGTTGCCGCTTCCATCCGCCGCATGCAGCAATTATCGGGGCCGAACCCAACCCGCATCTATGTGCGCCGCGTGCAGGAAATTCGCATTATTGATCCCCACACCATCCAGATCATCACTGATGGACCGGCGCCAACACTACCCAATGATTTCATCCGTCTTTTCATCACCTCGGCCCGCGCCACCGCTGGGTTGACGCCGGAAAATGCCAATGAGGCGTTCAATACCGGCCGCGCGGCCATTGGCACCGGGCCGTATCGGTTTTCCTCCTGGACGCCGCGAGAGCAATTCACCGTGGAGCGCAGCGATAATTACTGGGGCAGCCGCCCTGCCTGGGGCCGCGTCGTACGCCGTGAAATCTCCAACCCTGCCGCGCGCGTAGCGCAGCTTCGCACCGGCCAGGTGGATATGATTGTGCGTGTGCCGGCTGCCGATGTGGCGACCCTGGAACGAGATCGCAACATTAGCGTACTGAAGGCGGAAACGGTTTATGTCTTCAACCTTGCGCTGGACCAGCGCGAACCCACGCCGCAGGTAACGGCGCGCGATGGCTCGCGCCTCGCGGCTAACCCCTATCGTGATGCGCGGGTGCGCGAAGCGATTGACCTTGCCCTTGATCGCCGTGCGCTGGCGGAAATTGCCATGGAAGGGCTTGGTTCACCCGTTAGCCAAATGGTGACACCCGGTATCTTTGGCTTTAACCCGGCGCTCACGATTCCGACACCCAATATCAATCGCGCACGGCAGCTTTTGACCGAAGCGGGCTATCCGAACGGCTTTCGCATGGTGCTGAATTTCACCAATAACCGCCTGCCTGGTGACGCTGGTGTTGGTGCGGCGATGACACAAATGCTCGCGCGCATCGGCCTTGAGGTGCAGGCAGCGGGCCAACCTGCTGCGGTGATCTTCCCGGCGCGCGCGCGGGGTGAGCTTTCGAACATCATGGCCGGCTGGGGCACCCTGACAGGTGAGGCGAATTACTACTACGCCGCCAATGCGCATACCAATAATGCGCAGCTTCGGCTTGGTGCCTTCAATTGGAATGGTGCCTCCGATCCAGAAATTGACCGGCTGATCCAGGCCGCCAATGTTGAGCTGGATGACAAGAAGCGCGAAGCGCTGCTCCAACAGGTTGGCGCGCTTTGGAATGAAAAGCGCGTTGTCATTCCCCTGGCCGCGGTCGCCTCCGCCTGGGCCATGCGGCGTGATCGCGTGACGCTGCGCGTTGGTCGGAGTGATGAGGAAACCTATGCCTGGGATGTAAGCCCAGTCAGCCGCTAAGCGCGAAACCCTTCTCCATGCGCATCGCGGATATGAATTGGATGCAGGTGGAGGAATACCTCCGCCAGGATGATCGTTGCGTCTTGCCCTTTGGCAGTACCGAACAGCATGCGCAGCTTTCGCTATGCGTGGATGCGATCCTGGCCGAAAGGGTCGCGGTGGAAGCGGCAGAACCTTTGGGCATTCCGGTCTACCCCGCCATGCCTTTTGGGCTGGCGCCCTATTTCGCGTCCTTCCCCGGCAGCATTTCGCTGAAGGTGGAAACGCTGCTCGCTGTAGCGCGTGATCTGATTGAAAGTGTCGCGCGCGCCGGTTTTCGCCGCATTCTGATTGTCAATGGCCATGGTGGCAATGCGCCTGTCGGTGCATTGGCTTTGCAGATAATGACGGAAAATCCAGCGCTATCGATCAAGTTCCATAATTGGTACAATCAGCCGCAGACCTGGGAAACCGCCATGGCGATTGATCGTTCCGGCAGCCACGGCAATTGGATGGAAAACTTCCCCTGGACGCGGCTTGCCAATGCGCCATCGCCTTCTGGTGCCAAGTCCTCTGTTGATATGGCGCTGATGAAGGCAAGCCCGCCAGCCAAGGTGCGCGCCATGTTGGGCGATGGTTCCTTCGGTGGCGAATGGCGCAAACCAGATGAGGATATGCTGCGGCTTTGGCAAGCCGGTGTTGCAGAAACCCGCGCCGCGTTGGAGGGACCATGGCCGACCCGTTAGTCATTTGGGGTGCCGGCGCCATTGGCGGCACGCTCGGCGCGCATCTGGCGCGTGCGGGGCATGATGTGCTGCTCGTGGATACCGTGGCCGAGCATGTCGAAGCCTGTCGTACCAAGGGGTTGAAGATTTTCGGCCCCGTCACTGAATTCACGCAAATCATTCCGGCCGCCACGCCAGATGAACTGAAGGGCCGCTATTCGCGCATTGTGCTCGCGGTCAAGGCGCAAGCCACCAAGGCTGCCTTGCCTATTTTGGCGCCGCATCTTGCAGATGATGGTTTTGTTTTCTCTGCCCAAAATGGCCTGAACGAATTGGAAATTGCGGAAGCCGTGGGCGCTGACCGCACCATGGGCTGCTTCGTCAATTTCGGGGCGGATTGGCATGCGCCGGGGGAGATACTTTACGGCAATCGCGGCGCCTTCGTGGTCGGGGAGATTGATGGCAGCATCCGTGATCGCACCCGCGCGATGCATGCGCTTTGCCAATCCTTTGAGCCGGATGCGGTTTTGACGAGTGATATCTGGTCCTATCTGTGGGGCAAGCTCGCCTATGGCGCCATGCTGTTTGCCACAGCGTTGAACCATGATTCCATGAGCGAGAATTTCGCCGACACGCGCCGCATGCCGGTCTGGCTTGCCTTGGGGCGAGAGGTTGCAGCAACCGCGCTTGCACGCGGCGTGACGCCGCGCGGCTTCGGGTCCTTTGATCCCATGGCCTTTGCGCCGGGGCGCGCTGATGCGGATGGTATCAAGATAGTTGAATGGTTGCGCGATTACACCGCCGTTGGCGCCAAGACGCATTCGGGCATTTGGCGTGATCTTGCGGTGCGCAAGCGCAAGACCGAAGCCGAGGCGCAACTCATGATCATGCCAAAGCTTGCGGCGCAGAAGGGCATCGCGACGCCTGCACTGAATGCCCTGGGCCGGCTGATCAAGGACATTGAGGAAGGCCGCCGCGAACAATCACCGGAAAGTTTCAACGCCCTGCTGGATGCCATTGCTTGAGCGACGCCGTTCTGGAAAGGCTGCTTGCTGAACGCGCGCAATTCATCGCGCGGCTCGCGGAACTCGTCGCTTTTCCTTCCGTTTCGACTGATCCCGCCTATGCGGACGGCATGGCGGCTGCGCGGCATTGGCTGATCGAGCGCCTGACGACGCTCGGCTTTCAGGACTCGCAGGAAATCGCTGCGGGCGGACATCCCGCTGTCACCGCGCGCTGGCATGGCGCGGGGCCTGAGGCACCCACCTTGCTTGTCTATGGCCATTATGATGTGCAGCCGCCTGATCCCGCAGATGCTTGGGCCTCAAAGCCGTTTCAACTTACGGCGCGTGATGGCCGGCTTTATGCGCGTGGTGTTTCTGATGATAAGGGACCGTTCCTTTTGGTGGTTGAAACCCTCGGCGCTTTTCTCGCCGTTGAGGGCACGCTGCCAGTCAATGTGACGTTGCTGTTGGAGGGTGAGGAGGAATGCGGCTCCGCCACACTCGGTGCCCTGCTCACGAAACATTGTGATTTACTCGCGGCAGACGCTGTCCTTTCCGCCGATGGCGCACGCTGGAGGGCAGATTTACCAACCATGACGGTAGGCACGCGCGGCAATACCGGCATGGAAATCACGCTGCGGAGCGCAGCGAAGGATCTGCATTCCGGCCGTTATGGTGGTGTCGCACCGAATGCACTGCATGCCATGGCCCGCCTGATTGCCACCTTGCATGATGCAAATGGCGATATTGCCGTCGATGGTTTCTGGGCCGGCGCCAGGGCAGCTTCACCCGAACAATGCGCGGAATTGGCGCGCATTCCCTTTGATGTCGCGCAGCATGATGCGTCCATCGGCATCGCACCAAGCCATCTTGCGCCAGCGCATTTTTTGGAGCGGCTTTGGCTGCGCCCAACACTTGATGTGAATGGCATGTGGGGCGGCTATACTGGTGCGGGCGGCAAGACCGTCATCCCTGCTTTGGCCCATGCCAAGCTTTCCATGCGCCTGATACCTGGACAGGACCCAATGGAGGCGCGTGAAGCGGTAGCGCGGCATTTGCGCGCGCATTGCCCCAAGGGCGCTGAGCTTACCATCACCAATACACGCGATGGCACTTACGCCTATTCGCTGCCCGCCTCGCATCCCTTACTGCTTGCGGCTGAGGCTGCGCTGGAACGCACCACGGGCCGAAAGCCGCTCAGAGTTCGCATGGGTGCAACGCTGCCGCTGGCGGATATCGCGCGTAATGTCGCGGGCATTGATACCATCATGTTTTCTTTTGCGACGGCAGATGAGGATTTTCACGCCCCCAATGAGAATTGGCGCGAGGCTTCCATTGCGGAAGGCTTCGCCGCCTGGGTTGCGCTTCTCCGCGAATTGAATGGTGTGAAGCGCACCGCCTTCCACCCAACCAAATAAGGGAACCGTTCCATGGATATCCGTTTTGAAAATGTCACTGTTGCGGTCACGGGTGCCGGGCATGGTTTTGGTCAGGCCATTGCGCGGGGCTTCGCAGCACTCGGCGCTAAAGTCTTTGCCTGCGATCTTTCCGCCGCTGAATTGGCAGAAACCGCCAAGGCGCCAGGGGCCATCACCACCGATGCCTTTGACCTGACTGCAAAGGGCGCTGCTGCAGGCTGGATCAAGCGCATTGAAGATACCACCGGCGGTCCTATCGAAATTCTTATTTCCAATGCCGGCGGCGTGCGCGGCCAGGTGATGCGCCCGATCGAGGACATTAGCGATGAGGATTGGCACGCCATCATTGACATCAATTTGCATGCCGCCTTTGCGCTGGCGCGCGCCGCCGCACCTGGCATGAAGAAGGCGAGCAAGGGGCGCATCGTTACCATCAGCTCCGGCGCTGGGCTGAAGGCAAGCCTCACCGGCATTCAGGCCTATGGTTCGGCGAAGCATGGTCTTGTTGGGCTGACGCGCCAATTGGCGCGCGAATTCGGGCCTTACGGTATTACGGTGAATTCCGTCGCACCTGGCTTCGTGCTTTCCAATCCCTCCAGCATCAAGCAGTTCGAAAGCTATGGCGAGGGTGGGCAGAAGGCGCTGATCGGCAGGCTGGCTATGCGCCGGCTTGGAGTGGTTGACGATATCGCCAATGCGGTGATCTTTCTTGCTAGCCCTTATGCGGGCTGGGTGACTGGGCAGGTGCTGTCGGTTGATGGGGGCAATGCGTGATTTCTGTTGTTTGATTTATCGACGAGCACTCAGGTCAACCTATCGGCTTAGGCCATAAGATCAAGGACTTAATCGGTATTATATTTGCTCGAACCCGTCCAAGAGCGACAATCCAAGTGCAAACCTGAAGGACCTAAGTTTGCACCCAAGTCATTAAATTCACGTCACTATAGTGCAAACTGCAACCCATATTTTCGGCTTGGCGCTAGCGATGTCGAGCGCGTTTGCTCCCCGCATACAAAATCGCCAGGAAGGAACCATGCGATCGAGATCTAGACAGGCTTATCGTGAAGGGAAATGACCCAAGCTCGCCGTGCCTATCGCTCCTTCTCGACGTGCCGGCGTTATAGCCAACTCGATTTACACGCCGCAATGGGAAGAATTGTAACACAGCATCAGCACGACAATTCCCCCGATTGCGCAGCACTTCAGGCCGTGCGTGAACTGGGCTGAAGGCCGAAGTGGCTCGCTAAGATTGCAAGCGCAGCAATGAGAATCACGCCGGCGAAAGGCTGTGACACTAGCCGACCACACCAGCCGCTACGCGCCGACCATTCGCGCACTGACATCTCAAGCCCTGGACCTGTCACGGTTTTGTGCCGCTCCTCTGATCACCTATTGTGAAGCAAAGGAGACGAGCCATGAGCAGTGGCAGGACGGATGAATTTCGCAAAGAAGCGGTACGCATAGCGCTGACCAGCGGTC
>JBIKWX010000216.1:0-6446 GCA_044356095.1 Roseomonas sp. | reverse complement strand
GAGAGGTTTTGGCCTTTCCGCCTTTCGTTGGCGCGGCTAGGGTGTTTTTCCGGGCCGTATTTAGGGGTGTAGCTCAATTGGCTAGAGCGCCGGTCTCCAAAACCGGAGGTTGGGGGTTCGAGACCCTCCACCCCTGCCAGTTTTACGGGTGCGTTTTCTCCGGGTGGGGGTCTGACAAGGCTGCCGCCCGGTGATGTTTTTCAGGGGAACTGACATTGGCCAAGCTCGATCCCGCGCAATTCGTTCGGGAAGTCCGTCAGGAAGCCTCCAGGGTGACCTGGCCTTCGCGGAAGGAGACCCTCATCACCACGGGGCTGGTGTTGGGGCTTTCGACCTTGGCCGCGATTTTCTTCCTGGTGGCTGATCAGCTGATTCAGTTGGCCATGCGGCTCGTCTTTGGTATCGGCTGAGCTAAGGTTTTAAGGAGGTACGGCACCGTGGCCGAAAAGAAGTGGTATGTCGTGCATGTCTATTCTGGCTTCGAGCGCAAGATCGCCGAGCAGATCAAGCAGCAGGCTGCGCAGAAGGGTCTGGCCGACAAGTTCGATGAAGTGCTGGTGCCGACCGAGCAGGTGGTTGAGGTGCGGCGCGGTCAGAAGGTGGATACGGACCGGAAGTTCTTCCCCGGCTATGTGCTGGTGAAGATGGAAATGACTGATGACGCCTGGCATTTGGTCAAGGACACGCCGAAGGTCACGGGCTTTCTTGGTGCGCGCAACAAGCCCCAGCCGGTGCCGGCTTCTGAGGCTGAGCGTTTGCTGAAGCAGATGCAGGAAGGCGTGGACAAGCCGCGCAAGCCTGCTGTGGTTTATGAGGTTGGTGAGCAGGTACGTGTGGCTGATGGCCCCTTCACGTCCTTCAATGGTGTGGTTGAGGAAGTGGATGAGGAAAAGGGCCGCCTGAAGGTGAGCGTTTCCATCTTCGGCCGTTCGACCCCGGTGGATTTGGAATACGGCCAGGTCGAAAAACTGTAGGGCCTTCCAACAGCCCGTGGCGCGTGATCCGCCGAGCCGGATCACGCCTCTGGCGATCAAGCTTACTTTGGCAGTACTGCCTGCAAGGATGTCCGCACATGGATCGCCGCCGGGCCGGGTGCGGCGAGCGCTTCCGCGAGCTTCGGCATATCCGCATCCGTTTCAATCCGCGTCACCGGCACGCGGAACGCTGCGCACCAGGCGGCGAAATCCGGATTTTCCAGGCTGGTGCCACTGACGCGGCCCGGATGCGCGCGTTCCTGATGAATGCGGATGGACGCATAGGAACCATTATCCGACAGGATCATCTTGAGAGGGACACCTCGCGCCACCGCCACCGCGAATTCCCCGCCTGTCATCAACGCGCCGCCATCACCGACCAGCGCAATCACTTGCCGATCTGGGTGGCGCAGCGCCGCCGCCACGCCGGCGGGTACACCAAAACCCATGGCGCCTGAAACCGGCGCCAATAGCCGACGCGGCGAAACCCAGGCGATCTTGCGATAGAAGGGAGCACCAAAGGTGCCGGCATCCAGCGCAATCATCGCATCCGGTGCGGCGATTTCGCCAATCAGCTTCGCGATACGCGCAAAGGCGACGCCATCATTATGCGTCGTTGCTGCCACCTGGCTGTCGGCGGTTTGCAGATCGCGCAGCTTTTTCGCCCAGGCACCACGCGCAGCGGGGGCGCCCGGTTTTTCTGCGCCAAGTGCTGCCAGCACCGCGCGTGCATCGGCGGCAACGGCAAGCTCTGCCGGGAAATGCCAGCCCAGAAAGCGCGGCTCCGCGCAGATATGCGCAAGGCGCTGACCGGGTGCGGGCCAAGTCCAGCCCTGCGTGGTGATATCCGTGAGCCGCGTGCCGAGTGCCACCACCAGATCCGCATCGGCGAAAGCGGCGCGCTGCGCATCAGGGTTACGCAAGCCAAGATCACCCGCGTAAAGCGCGTGATCATTCGGGAAAAGATCCTGCCGGCGGAAGGAAACCGCAACGGGGGTCTGCCAAGCCTCCGCAAAGCGCAGCAGCGCTTCGCGCCCGCCTGGCGTGTCAATCGCGTGGCCCGCCAGGATGATCGGGCGTTCTGCGCCGCGCAGCATGGCGGCAAGGCGCGCAACATCGGCGGGGGCGGGCTGCGCGTGGGCGGCGATGGTCGCGGGCGGGATGGCGGCGGCGCAGGGTTCCGCCAGCACATCTTCCGGCAGGCTGAGCACCACCGGCCCCGGCACGCCCTGCATCGCCATGGCATAGGCGCGCGCAATCAATTCCGGCACCTGATCCGCGCTGGTGGCTTCCCCCACCCATTTCGCGATGCCGCCGAACATGCGGGCATAGTCAATTTCCTGGAAGGCATTGCGGCGCAAATCGCGCTTTTCCACTTGCCCGATCAGCAGGATCATCGGCACGGCATCCTGTTCCGCCGTATGCAGCGCGATGGAGGCATTGCAGGCGCCGGGCCCGCGTGAGACCAGCACCACGCCAGGCTTGCCGGTCATTTTGCCATCAGCCACGGCCATGAAGCCGGCACCGCCTTCACTGCGGCAGGTGACCAAATCCATGCGCGGATGGGCATGCAGCGCATCAAGCAGCGCGATATAGCTTTCGCCAGGCACGCAAAAGGCCCGGTCAATGCCCTGGGCAGCGAGGAATTCAATCAGGGCTCTAGCAGCGGTTATCATGAGTGCGATCCTTCCTGGGATGACGCATAACCCGCCCATCGCGGATGATCCATGGCACCATGGCGGAAAATCTGTATAAGCCTGCCCCAAGGGAAGCATTCCAACCGGGAAGGACGCCATTTCATGCAGCTTAATCGTCGCGCCGCTTTGGCGCTTGCGCTCGCCACACCTGCCGTTGCTTCGGCCCGCGCCCAGGGGTCCTGGCGGCCGGATCGGCCGATGCGCGTCATTGTGCCCTTTGCACCTGGGGGTGCCACTGATGTGGTGGCGCGGCTGGTGTCAGATGCGGCTTCGCAGATGCTCGGGCAGAATATCGTGATCGAAAACCGCGCCGGCGGTGCCGCGGGGCTGATTGGTTCTGAGGCGGCGGCCAAATCCGCAGCAGATGGCTATACCATCATGATCCATTCCAACGCGCATGTGATCGCACCAAGCCTGGTGGCGAGGATGCCCTTTGATCCGATTGCGGATTTCGCGCCTGTTGCGCATCTGGGCCGCATTCCGCAGGTGCTGGTGATCAACCGCAGTATCCCGGCGACCGATATGCGTTCCCTGATTGTGTGGCTGCGCGCCAATTCGGGGAAGATCAATTTTGCCTCGGCCGGCATTGGCAGCGCCAATCATTTGACTTCCGAAGTCTTCCGCGCGGCGCTGCCGGATGTGGAAATGCAGATGGTCCAGTATCGCGGTGGCGGCCCGGCCATGGCGGCGGTGATTTCAGGGGAAGCGCATATGGCGGTGGATCCGACCGCTTCCGCCACGTCCCATATCCGCGCCGGGACAGTGCGCCCGATTGCCATTTCAGGGTCTCAGCGCGTCGCCAGCCTGCCGGAGATTCCCGCTGCCACCGAAGCCGGCCTGCCTGCCTGGGCGGGTGCGGCCTGGATCGGCGCTTTCGCGCCGGCGCAAACGCCGCGCGGGATTGTGGAATCGCTGAACGTCACCTTCAATGCGGCCATGGAACGCATCAAGCCGCGCCTGGTTGACATCGGCATTGAGATTGAACCGCAATATGCGACTATCGCAGCCTTCAGCGCTTATGTGCGGGAGGAATTTGCCCGCAGCGCAGCCGTGCTGCGCGCGGCGGGTGTGAAGCCGGAATAGGGCTTCATCCGCCCTGTTGCAGTAGGGCGATCACTGCGCGCTGCCAGGCTTCAAAGGCGCGGCTTGATGCGGCGCCTTTCGCTTCCGCCTCTCGGCTGGCGGCGTTCAGCCGCTGCCGCGCGGCCTGCTGTTCCCCGCCGGTGCGATCTTCCACCGCCTGACGGGCGCGGTTCAGCGCCTGATCGGCGGAGCGTGCTTCGCGTGCTGCCAGGCGTGCCGCATCCAGCAAGATGCGGATTTGTTGCAGCGATGTGATGGTGGCGGCGAGTGCCTCGCGCCCCGGCACATCGGCGCCGGTGCGGGAGAGGGCCTCTTGGAGCATTTCAACCGAACCCGGCCCGCCGGGGAGGCGCCGCAGCGAGGCCTCCAAATCGAACTGCGCTGGTTGCAATAGTAGCGGATCGCCAAGGCCCTGATCCCATAGCGCGATATCCTGGCTCTGCGTCCGCTCAAAGTCGAGCCGTATGGTTTTCGGTGTGGCTTCCAGTTGCGTTTCGTAACGCAGGCCGAAAGCGCCTTCCGCTGCAACTGGAAAGCGAGGTGTTGCGCCGGGTGGGCGCTGCAAGTCGATCACCATCACGCCGCTAGCACCGAGTGGATCAATCGTGACAACAGTTCCAGTAATGCTTTTTGCTTCAACGGTCATGAAGCCGCGTCGGAGGCTGAAGCGCGTGGGTTCAAACTGGTCGATACTTTGACTGGAAAGGCGTACATCACGATCGCGCGCAAAGGCGATCAGGCGTTGATCGCCGGGCGATAGCGCGCGCAATTCTGCATCTCCCAGAAAGCTAGGTGTGCCGTCGCCATCGAATACCGTCGCCAGCCCATCCGGCAGCACGTGGTTGGAGGTATTTCGGAAGCGCAGCGCCTGAAGCGGGCGCGCAGCCCATAGGTTTTGAACCCACCAGACCCGTTCCGCCGGTAGGCTCAAATCAAGGAAAGGCAGATTCGCTGTTTCACCACTGCGGAGCGTCACGGGCCGTTCCAGGGTGAAGGCGACGCGCCCAGCAGCAGCCTGAGTCGCGACATTCACGGCGAGCAGCGCAGGGGCCGGCGCCGGCGCGGGTGTAGGCGCAGCCGATACCGTGGGCGCATTCATCAGGTCACTCATGCTTCGCGGAGGTGCGGCAGCCGGCGGTGCCATCATGGACGCAGCAGCCGGCATGCGTGGCATCGCGCCAGTATCGGGCCGTACGCGAATGGCTTCCGCAATGCGCACCGGCAATTCAGGGCGCGGCACGGTGATGGGCTCAAAGATCGGCTGACGGAACGCTGCCGCATCATCCGACACCAGCGAAATCCGCACGCCTTCCCAATCACTGCCCGAGGCATTTTCCACCACGGCCCAGCCCATCAGCCGTGCCTGCCCCCCTGTAGCGCCAAGCGGTGGCGTCACCAGCCGATAGGATGGCTTCCACAGCGGCGCGCCGGCAATATAGATCACTGCCACCTGGCGCGCGCGATCAGACCTGAGGCGGATTTCGATGCGTCTTTCATCATCGCTGCGCGCCGCCGCCAATGCCTCTGCTGCGCGCGCGACGCGGGCAGCCAGTGCGGGGTCGGTCAGCGTGACCTCATCGCCCGATTTCAACAAAACAGAAAGCAACCCGCGCGGCCCGATCAGCGAAAGATGCAGGCCGGCTTCGGTTTCAGTGGCTGTGGCAATACGCCCGCGCGCATCGGCAGCCTCGGCTTCCTGACCGCGGAGCGCATTCAACAGGCTCGCACGATTTTCGAAATCCACGGGACGAAGCGGCAGGCCGCGAAACGCCTCATTCAACAAATCCCGCGCTGGTAGGCTGAGGCCTTCAACGCGCCCGGCAGGATCAAGAATGAGCAGGGATCGCAACAGATCATCCACATCGCCAAGCGGGGCGCGAAACACCACCGGCGCATTCGCTGCGACTTCGCCGGCACGTTCAATTTGCGCAATGCCGGCCGAGGAAAGTGTGACCCCACGGATCGGCATTTCCGCCGCAAATGCCGCGGGGGCAATCAACGTGAGGGCAAGGCTGGTGCGACGCATGGGCTTGGCTCCGTCAAATGCGGCATTGAATTCTGTCCCTGCCAAAAAGGCGAATTTAGGGCGCCTTCACCGGGCGATTGGCATGGCTTGCTTGCGGCACGCCGCGATTGAGCGACATATGCGAGTGCACACATAGCCACGCATCAGGCTTGCCGTGGAAAATCATGGTGGCGCGGCCTGGGCGGTCAAAGCGTGTGCCATCCGGGTGAAACCCCGTGCTGGTCCAGGGTGCGACGACCACCACCATGGACTTGTCATCCGATGCCAGCACATGGGTTTCCGAAAGCGTGAAGCGAAAATCCTCGGTCTTTGGCCAGACATTATCCCATTGCGTCGCCTGCCAGGCAGCAAGCCCTGGGATCACATCGCGATGCGTCCCAAAAGCCAGTACATCGGGGTGGAACAATGGCCGCGCGGAGGCATAGTCAACTTCCCGCACATAACCGGCAAAGCGATCCAGCCAGGCATCAAACCAGGCGCGCGTTGCGGCATCGGCATTTGGTAGATTGGTCATGGTGCACACCCTTTCGGCTTTCGTTATGGCAGCCTGATCCGAAGCGGCGATGCTTTCAAGCCTTGCGGTCTGAGGCTTGCCGATGACGCTCGGGCAGGCTTAGCCTTGCTGGCCAAGCGTGGGCTGCGCGATGGAAAAGGGGGATACCATGC
>JBIKWX010000215.1:0-6479 GCA_044356095.1 Roseomonas sp. | reverse complement strand
GACCGCCTGCGGGCCGTGCAATTTGCGGAAAGGCAGCCGCCTGCCGCGCGAATGCGCCATGATCCCGCGCCAAACGCCACGCCAGCCGACAAGCTGGGAATTGCAGGAAAATGGCCGGTCCTTCCCGCCCAATTACCTGCATGAAAGCTGGCGGGATTATTTGTATTGGGACAGCGAATTGGAGAATTAGAGTTTCGCCTATCGCGCCAATGCGCCTTGATTATCGCGGCTGGTGCAAGGGTTGTGTCAGCAACCGATCCAAGCGCTGTTCCTGATCCGCGCGAAACTCAGCGACGCCAATCACCATGCCAAGCTGCCCGGCGGCGGGTTCCGCGCGATAGGTGCCGAACAACCTGTCCCAGCAGGAAAGGCAAAAGCCGAAATCGCTATCGGTTTCCGCCTGCACTTCGGAATGATGCACGCGATGCATATCGGGCGTCACCAGCACCAGGCGCAACGCCCCATCCAGCCAGGCGGGCAAAGCCAGGTTCGCGTGGTTGAACAGGCTGGTCGCGTTTAGCAAAACCTCAAACACCAATACGGCCTCTGCCGGCGCGCCAAGCGCGATCACTGCCGCCATCTTGATCGCCATGGACAGCAGGATTTCGAGCGGATGGAAGCGGAGCCCGGAAGACGCATCCAATTCCGGGTCAGCGTGATGGACGCGGTGCAGGCGCCACAGCAGCGGCACGGCATGAAAGACGCGATGCTGAAAATAGATCAGCAGATCGAGCAGCAGCACCGCCAAAACGCCCGCGAAAAAACTGTTCAACCCCAACCAGCGCAGCAGCCCAAGCCCCTGGCTTTCGGCATAGAGTGCCGCGCCAATGGCCGCAGCAGGGGCCAGCAGCCGCACCAACAAAGACGCAATCACCACGAGCCCGAAATTGGCCGGCCAGCGCCGCCAGGAAAGCCGCTGCGCCCGACGCGGAAAGGCGCGTTCCAGCACCAGCATGGCACAGAGCACACCCAGAAAGGCGGCCAGCCGGATCAGCGGTTCATGGGCCAGCATGGCCAAGGGGGTCCTTTCATCATGATGGCATAGCTTGTGTCGCGCGCCGCGAATTGGAATGCTCATGCCATGATAACACGCATACGCCCAAGCTGATGACCCTTGGCTTCCTGGAATGGTCCGCGCGCCGCGGTGGGTTGCTGCTCGCGCTTGGCATTTTCGCGGGGCTTTTCATCCCGCCCTTGGCTGCGTTGTTTCGCGATGCGGTCACCTTCACGGTCGCAACGCTCATGACAATGGTGCTGCTGCGCGTGGATTTGGCGCAGGTGGTGGCGTATTTGCGACGGCCCGTGCTGGTGGCGCTGCTGGTCGGCTGGATGATGCTGATCTGCCCCATCCTGCTATTCCTGGTGCTGCGCGGCTTTGGCTTTGATGGACCCTTGGTTGCGGGGCTGGTCATCAGCGCCATGGGCTGCGCTGCCACCTCCTCCCCGGCCTTTGCGCGCATGGTGGGGCTGGATGGAGAGATTTCACTGGTGGTCGCCATCATCACCACGCTGATCGTGCCCTTCACTGCGCCGCCGCTGGCGCTTGGGTTGATGGGCATAGATTTGGCGATTTCACTTTCGGCACTGATGGGCCGGCTGATGCTGGTGGTGGGCCTGCCCTTGTTGATTGCGGTCGCGCTGCGCCGGCTTTTGGGGCCTGTTCGCCTGCAACGCTATGCCGGCGCCCTGGATGGGTCCGTGGTGTGGCTGGTCGTGATTTTCGGCTTTGGCGTGATGGATGGGATGCTGGCCAAAATCACCTCAGACCCTGGCTGGGTGATGGGTGGATTGGCCTTGGCCTTTGCGGCGAATTTCGGCCTGAATGCCGCAACCGCCTTGGTCTTTGCACCCACCGGCAAGAAGCTGGCGCTGACGGCAGGCTTGCTCGGTGGCAATCGCAACATGGCGCTGTTTCTGGCGGTGCTGCCGGCGGCGACGGATGAGCGTATTCTGCTGTTCTTCGCGCTTGGCCAATTCCCGCTTTTTCTGACGCCCTTTCTGTTGCGGCCGATTTATGCGCGCTTCAGGCCAGGATAATTGCGTGCCGTGCTGATGGCACAGGCCACCAGCACGGATCACATTTCAGGCGGCGCGCAGCTTGTCGAGGAAATTGCCAAGCTCGGTCTTGAGGCCTTCGCCTTTCTCGCCAAGCCCATCGGCCATGCGGCGCAGCTCTGTCAGGGCGTCATCGGCAGCGCCAATACCATCCCTGACCTTTTGAATGCGCGCCGTCACCTGGCTTGCATCCTCAGCCGCCACCGCAACGCCTTCGGCAATCTGCTGCGTGGCGAGGCCCTGCTGTTCGACGGCGGATGAAACCTGCGCTGCGATGCTGTCTATTTCATGGACAACCTTCGCAATGCTTTGAATCGCCTTTACCGCACCTTCGGAAGCGGCGCGCATTTCCTGGATTTGGCGGGAAACCGTCTCAGTCGCTTGCGCGGTCTGGGTCGCGAGCATCTTCACCTCACTCGCCACCACCGCGAAGCCGCGCCCCGCATCGCCAGCGCGTGCCGCTTCGATTGTGGCATTGAGTGCGAGAAGATTGGTCTGCTCAGCGATGGAGGAGATCATCCGCACCACATCGCCAACCTTTTCCGCCCCCTTGTCGAGCCCCTGGACAATGGCATCCGTCCGCTCAGCCTCGGCTACGGCACGACGAGCGATGGCGGCGGATTCCTGAACCTGGCGTGAAACTTCTGCAACCGTGACAGAAAGTTCTTCCGCTGCGGCGGCGACCTTGCCCGTTTCCTCACTGGTGCGTTCCGCCGCTGCGGTAATGGCACGCGCTTCATCATTGGTGGTGCGGGTGACAGTGCCAAGTTCGGCCACCGAAGCCTTGGTGGCGTCTGAGGATTGCAAGATTTCGTTTGAAATCACACCAACGCCGCGTTCAAAACTATCGGCCAGGACGCGCTGGGTTTCTTCCTTCTTGGCGCGTGCCGCTTCGCGTTCAGTGGTTTGTGCGGCAGCAGCTTCTTCGGCAGCGCGCAACTTGACCCGCAGATCATTCAGCGCCCGGCCCATTTCGGAAAGCTCATCATGGCCCTGGATGTCAACCTCACCGGCAAGCTTGCCTTCGGCGGTTTCTCGCATGGAAGAACGCAAAACCGCGAGCCGGCCAACCACACCCTTGCGGATCAGCAGCAGGGCCACACCGGCGCTGATGACAATGGCGGCGGCGGAAATCAGCAGCATCAACACGGTCACGCGCCGGACTGCGGCGCGCGCCTCATCGCCTGCCTGCCCCGCGGCAATTTCGGCATCAGCAACAGCCTTGGAAACCGCGGCGTCCAATTGCGTGGCCTGACGGCGCGTGATGCCAAGCGCGCCTTCTGCCTGGTTGATGGCGGTCAATTGCCGCCCACGCATTTCAAACAAGCCATCCTGCCCTTGGCCAAAAGCCGTGAGTACAGCCATCGCGCGTCGCAAGGCCTGCGCCTGATCGCCCGTGCCGAAATCCGCCAAGGCCTTATCGAGCTGTTGGCTTGCCGCAAGCATTCTGTCGCGCAGCGGGATCAGTGCATGTCTATCAGGCGCCTGAGCCGCTTCTGCCAGAAGGCCCGCGATCAGGTTCACATCCGCGCGGCTTTGCATAAAGGCAGAAAGCCGCACCAATTCCTGATCGGTCAGCTTGTTGATGCTTTCTTCCATAGCCTTGGCATCGGGCGCATCCGAAACGCCACGCAGCCCCAAGGTCAGGTCAAAAAATGCCTCATCCGCCTGGGGCGCGATGAGTTCAAGAACCTGACGATGCGCGGCACGCATCTGCCCTACGCGTTCGGCGATGGCAGCAGTCAAGGCAAGGCGAGTTTCCGTGCCTTGCACAAGGCTCGCCAAGGCGGATTTCATCGCCTCCGCACCCTGCTTCAGTTCATTGGCACGATCTCCGCCAAGCGTTGCGGCGACTTCAGCAACAAGTCCTGCCAGGCGCTGCGCTTCGGTGTCCAGCGTGGCGCGGCTGCGGCGCGCTTCTTCGGCGTTATGGCTGGCGGCGAGTTCTGGCGCGGTTGCGGCGATACCCGTGCTGGCGCCGGAAAGCAGCAAGGCGTGGCGTGTTGCCGGCAATTGCTCCTCAGTCACCTGCTTAACCGTTGCCGCGATTTGTGTATTTCCAACAAGCGCAATGCCGGCCGCCGCAATCGTAAGGCCGGCAACCACCCCGAAGGAAAGGTATAGCCTTTTGGCTATACCAATCCGCATGCCCGATTTGGCAAGATCACGAACCACGATGGCTTACCCCTGCGTGCCGGACAAACGCTCCACCGCGCGGAAGCTGCCATCCGCCTGGATGACGGTCAGCCAAACCTTGTCCGACCCCTGGTTCTTCTCAGCCGAAAAGGACAGCGGCATGCCATCAATATCGAAACTATTGGTGCGAATGGTATTCAGCAA
This sequence comes from Roseomonas sp., assembly GCA_044356095.1. Taxonomy (GTDB): domain Bacteria; phylum Pseudomonadota; class Alphaproteobacteria; order Acetobacterales; family Acetobacteraceae; genus Neoroseomonas. The sequence continues at coordinate 2,084 of JBIKWX010000215.1, read as the reverse complement.
CGCGTCGCGCGTTGGCGGATTGGGTGCCTTGGTGAGTGCGGCGATTGCAAGGCGCCCAACGGCATACCCTTCGAGCGATACAAAGCCGGGGGTCGCATTGGGAACCGCCGCAGCCAGCGCAGCCCGATAACGCTTCACCATTGGCAGGCTTTCATCGCCGGGGAAGGGCACCACCTGCGTCACCACAACGCCGGCCCCTGCTGCGCCAAGTTCCTGTGCCAGCGCATCGCTGCCAACAAAGGAAATATTGACGAGGGTCGCATTGAGCCGAAGCTGACGCGCGGTCTTGATGAACTCAGCGCAGGGCTTATAGGCGCCAACCATGATCACGGCGTCCGGTCGGCCACGCTGAATGGCAAGGGCAGCGCCACGCACTGCAACTGTATTGCGTTCATAAGTGCCCTCAGCAACCAGCGCCATGTTGCGCTTGGTGAGCGCGCGCTGAACGCCGGCAAGACCGGCGCGACCAAAGGCGTCATCCTGGAAAAGAATTGCGATGCGCGAAGCGCCCAGATCGCGCGTCAAGCGTTCCACCATTTCTTCGGTTTCCTGAAAATAGGAAGCGCGGAGGTTGATGACATTGGCAAGCTTTGCATCACGCAGGAATTCGGCACCGGTGAAGGGGCCTATGAAGGGCACGCCCGCTTCTGCCGCAATCGGCTGCGCCGCTTGGCTGGTCGGCGTACCGACAGGGCCGATCAAGGCAAAGACATTATCTTCAGTGATCAATTGCCTGGTCACGCTGGCAGAACGCGTCGGTTCATAACCATCATCGCGGGCGATCAATTCCAATTTGCGCCCATGCACGCCACCGGCCTTATTCGCTTCATTGAAGGCGGCCAGGATGCCATCGCGCATGCCCGTGCCCAAAGCGGCGGCGGGGCCATCCAAGGGCGCGGCCTGCCCAAATACAATGCGATCATTAAAAATGCCTGATTGAGCCATGACTCGCGAAGCCAGAAGCAGTGCCGGGGTGGCCAGAAGGGCTGAACGCCTTGAAAGCATGGGTTATTCCTTTTCCAACAAGGAAGCCCAAGTTAGCGCCGAGAGATAAAAAAAAAGTCAAAGGGCGGCGCTTTTCTGCGGGAATACCCGTGATATGATCAAAATGTAATGGTTTCTAATTTTGTATGAAGGAACGTACAGGCAAGGCCAGCAAATACCTTTATCTGGCGCGACAACGCTCCACCGCGAGCAACACCCGCTCCGGCGTCGCCGGCAGATCAAGCGCGGTAATCCTCGTTGCGTCGCACAGCGCATTCCACACCGCGGTCGCCAGCATCAGCGGCGGTTCACCGACACCCTTTGATCGGAAAATCGTCGCCGCCCGCGCTGGTGCATTGGCAAGCAAGCGCAGCCTGAAATCCGGCGGCGCGTCGCGGCTGCCGGGGATTTTGTAGGTGGAGGGGCCCAGCGTGCGTTGCCGCCCTTCCTTGTCCCAATAAAGGCTTTCCGTGGTGAGCCAGCCAAGCCCCTGCACAAAACCGCCTTCAATCTGGCCGCGATCAATTGCGGGGTTCAGCGAACGCCCGCAATCCTGCACCAGATCAGCACGAAGCACGCGATGTTCGCCGGTGAGTGTATCCACCACCACTTCAACCACCGCCGCGCCATAGGAGAAATAGAAGAACGGCTCCCCCCGCATGGTCTTCGCATCCCAATGGATGTCGGGCGTGCGATAAAACCCGGTGGCAGAGAGCGAAATGCGCTGCACCCAGCAGCGATGCGCCAGATCGCCGAATTCCATGGCGCGATTATCGCCGGGCTTTGCGACAAAGACGCGACCTTCGGCGAAGCCGATGGCTTCTACCGGCACTTCCCAAAGCCGCGCTGCTTCGGCGGCCATGCGTTCGCGGATGGCGCTTGCTGCCAGATGCGCGGCCCAGCCATTCAAATCGGAACCGGTGGAGGCAGCCGTGGGGGCAGTATTGGGCACCTCCGCCGTGCTGGTTGGCGTAATGCGAATGCGGGAGATCGGCACGCCAAAGGCATCCGCCACCACCTGCGCGATTTTGATATTGAGCCCCTGGCCCATTTCCGTCCCGCCGTGATTGAGCCGGATGGACCCATCCGCATAAACATGC
>JBIKWX010000401.1:0-20932 GCA_044356095.1 Roseomonas sp. | reverse complement strand
ATGGATGCCATCGCGCCAGGTATCGCGAAAGGCGCGCACCTGCTCTGGCTCCCGCGTCACATGGCTGCGGTCGCCATCCTTCACATCGCGGCTGGTCGTGCTCCACTGAAAATTGGAATTGAATTTGATGCCATAGGGCGGGTCGAAATAGATGCATTGCACCTGCCCGCGCAGCCCTTCACGTTCCGCAAGGCTCGCCATGACGGACAGGCTGTCGCCAGAGATCATGCGGTTGGACCAATGCTGGTCGTGCTGGTAAAACTCCGTCGCCTTCGCGCTGTTATTGAGGCCGTTGAAATCCGCAAACAGGTCCGGCATCGCATCCGGCGCCCGCTTGGCCCGATCCGCGCTCTGCCGCTTCAAATCCTCAATCAAAACCTGAGGGTGGACTTTCTCCTGGATATAGAGCGGCGGCGCCTGAACAATCAGGTCCGACCAATCCTGCTCATCCTTCCCGCGCCAAACCAATTGCGGGTCCAAATCCCGATTGCGGCGTGCATAAGCAAGCTGAATGGGCGATTTGTCTTCCGCCCGCATGATGGATTCAAATTCGGCGGTCGGAATATTCTTCCGCGTCGCATCATCATGCTTGAGGGACGTAACCTCAATCGGCTTCTTGGCCATTATGCGCTCTCCATTTCGGCACTCGCCGTCGTACCGAGATTGGCTTCCAGCGCGTTCTCAATCACGTCCTCCCCTTCCTCCGGCGCTGCTCCGCCGCGGCTGATCTTATGGCCAGTGGCAGCTGAGATCAGGGCCAGAAGCCGGGTCTCACGATCCGCCATGAAGGCGTCGAAGGCATCGGCACGCAATAAGGCAGGATCAATAGCGTGGCTGCGGAGGTAGTCGTCCAGCGTACCCGGCGCGATGGCCTGTGCATCTTTACCGCCAGCCTCCAGCTTTGCCAGATAGGCTGATGGGGCTGCGCCGCCGATGGTGCGGTTGGTGCGGTATCCGAGCGGCGTCTTGTTGATGATGGTGTCGAATTCCCGGACATCCTTGCCCTCCTTGCGGCACCAGTCCTGCGGGAAGATGTGATGGATATCGACATTCTCGTCGAAGAAGATGGTCTGTCCGAAGGCTTGGCCTGAGCGGAAATCGATAGCCCCTTCGCCCATCAGCAAGGCATGTACGCCCTTATAGGCAGCAGATTGGCGCGTGCGCATGAAGCGGAGGCGTTCGGCCCTGAAGACGCCCTCGCGCACCGTTGAGGGTTCGGGGCCACCATCAATCCAGGCAGGGACTTCCAGGATATCCTTGGCGAAGCGTGACTCGCTGGAGGAGCCGTAGAGTTCCCCGAAGATGCCGCACCAATACCATCGGGCCAGTTTCTGCTTCGCTGCGGCGTGTTCCCACTTGTCGCCAATCTTCGCCAGAATGGCGGCGAGCGGCACGAGCTGCCCTTGGTAGGGCAGGTCATTGACACGGAAAACGTGGTGCTGCCGCAGCAGCTTTGCCGCTGTCTTGAAGCCTTCCTCGACTGCTGTGCGATACTCCTTATAGGCCGAGAGGGGGATATCAAGAAGGGATTGGCGCGTCGCGCGAACAGCCGGAAGATCATTATCTTTCTTGCCAGCAGCTACCGCGTCCTCGCGCAACTTCGCCGTATGCAGCAAGGAGATAGCCTGGAGCACATCCGTGCTGGCAACCTTTTCCAATACGCCAAACTTCTGGTCTGCCGCCCGGCCGAAGACCTGGAGGCGGTGCTGCATGCCGGGCTGCCCATCCTTGCCCAACCAGTCGTCGCGGAGACGAAACCCCTGCGCCGCATACATGGCGGTTACCAGTTCAAATGCATCCAGCGGCTTGCCGCCTGTATTGACCTTCTCAAACACCAAACACACGGCAGCGTGGGACGTCTCCGGCGCCAGCGCGATGACGGGAACCTGATAGCCTTTGAAGTTCTGTAGTACCTCGTTCTGGAAGCTGAAGAACACGTCTATCTTCGCGCCATCTCCGCGTGCCTGCCAGAACTTCCAGTAGCCTTGCATCCATTCTGTCTGGTCGAACGCGCGGTTCAGCGGGAACATCAGCTGTTCGTATTCCAGCTCTGGCGTGGAGAGATCGAGTTCGATCTTACGATCGAAATCGGATTTGATGATGCGATCCTCCGGGATGCCGATGATGGCTTCCTCTCGATCGACATCCGGTTGGAGTGCGGCCTGGATGTCGATGTAGAACCAGCGTTTAACGCGCTTCAGGCGCGGCGTGATTGTCTCGACCACTTGGCGTCGCATGCATGTCTGGTAGAGCGATGTCATGCGCTGTTGCCCATCGAGCAGCAATTGTTCGGGCGCTTGGCCAGCGGCTTCGGGCGGCGCACCCTGCACCGGTCGGCGGGCGAAGGTGTCTGCAGCTCCCGACTTCATTTCAAGCGTCATCAGTGCGCCGACCGGAAATGCCTGGGAGATCGAGGCGATGAGGCTCTTGATGCGGTCTTCGTCCCAGACCCAGCTGCGCTGGAAGTCAGGAAGCTGAATTTTTCCGCTGCCGCAGTAGCGCAGAAGCTCTTCTAGGCTAATCGGGTTGGTCTTGAAGGCAGTGTGTTTCATCGGTGGCCCCTTACTGCGCAGCGGTCGCAGGCTGGGCCGCGCCGAATTCTTTCATCAACTTGTCGAATTCCGCCTGTATCTGAAAAACCTCACTGAATTCGACGAATGCCCAGCGGCCAAAGCTGCCAAGGTTATTCACCCCCGGCACCCAATAGCTGTTCATTGTGTTTGCCTTCTCAATCGCGTCCTGGCCGCGATAGCCCTTGATTTCCACAATCAGGTTCAAAGGCTGCGCCTGCCCGTCATTGATGCGCAGAATGAAATCGGGCCGATACCTGCGCGGTTCGCCTGCCAGCAGGTAAGGCACTTCCAGCCCAAGCCCCTGGTTCTTCACATAGGCCAGCACACGAGGGTGCTTTTCCGCCACGCGGCAGAATTCCGCTTCCCAATCGCTATCCGTCACTACCCAATTCACATGGCATTTTTCCGCCGCCGTCTTCCAAACATCCTTGGAGGTATTGAAATTCACAAAGGCGGAAGACCCAATCGGGTTGTAGGCGTCCAGCATCGCCTTTACCGGGCGCGTACCGGCCAGGGTTTCCGTAATGGCCGCCTTGATGCGCCCGGCCGCCATATCCGCCAATTGCCGATACAATAGCAGCGCAGGCTTGGTTTCCCCCTTGCAAACCAGATAGCCGCCATCCAGCCATTGCCGCGCAATGCGCTTCATCTGGCCAAACAGATGCAGCTTCGGTTCTTCCCCGGGGTCGCGATAGGTGTGGTAAATCAGGTGCCGCGCCAGGTGGAACAGCACTGTGGAATCCCGCACATCTTCCAAATGCTTCAGCGTCAGGTCCACGCCTTCGCCAATAATGCCTCGGTTCTCGGTAACGGTGGCGCCCACCATATCGGGCGTCAGTTCCAGCCGGTGCTGCGGGCCGAATTGGGCTTCCAGCCGTTCTTCCTGCAATTCCACGCGGTAGCCTTCAACGCGGGGAAAGGTGATTTCCAGTGCATCCCGTTCCGGCCGCACTGCATGCACACGCACCGTCTCCGCCGGTTTGGTCGGTTTGACGACAACGGGTTTGGCGGTGAAGTCAAAGGGAATGCCAAGGATGTCGGCATATTCAACGTTGAACAGGCCCTGTTCGTTCAATTCATAGCTTTGGCGACGCAGGCCGCGGCCCACCACCTGCTCACAGAGCAATTGCGTACCGAAAGCGCGTACGCCCAGGATATGGGTGACTGTATTGGCGTCCCAGCCTTCGGTCAGCATGGAAACCGAAACCACGCAGCGGATCTGCTCGCCAAGTCTGCCCTTTTTGCCGACGGTATTCATCACCTCACGCAGCAAGGTGGCGTCATCAATCGTCTCACCGGCGCGGGCATCGCCGCTGCGCTCGACCATTTCCTGGCGGAAGCGTTCAATCTCATCAGCGGCGAAATCGCGGAAGCCCTTATCGAGGGATTCGCCCGATTCAAGCTGGGCGCTATCAATCAGGATGGTATTGGGGCGCGGTAGGCGGTTGCCGTAGTCATCAAAATTGCGAAAGAGTTCCAGGCGGCCATTTTCAAAGCTGGTGCTGCCATCGGCATGCTGGCGTTCAAAGCCGGAGATGTATTTGTAGACCAGTTCGGATGTGGCGGTGTTGTTGCAGACCACAATGAAAACCGGCGGCACGCCAATGCCGTTTTCTGCCCAAAGCTTGAAGGTTTCCGCGTAGTGGCCGTATAGCGCCTGCAGCGCCGTTTGCAGTACGGGCGGCAGCATCAGCGGGTCGAGCCCATCGGCGCCGACGCCTCGGCCCTTCTTTGGCATGTCCTTGCCGATATGATGCCAAAGGTTGCGGAAGATGGGCATTTCGCCCGAGGGGATATTGTTGGAAACTGGCACGCGCGGCAGTTTCACAATGCCGCATTCAATGGCGTCCATCAGCGAAAAGTCACTCATGGTCCAGGGGAAAAGCGTGCCTTCGGCATAGCCGGAACCACGCAGGAAGAAGGGGGTCGCCGAAAGGTCATAGACGATGGAAAGGCCAAGCTTGCGCTTTACCGTCTCAAGCCCCGTGATCCACATGCGGGCGGCTTCGTTGTTTTCCTTCGCTTCGTCCTTTTCGTCGCCCTTCAGGTCGTCGGCGGCGTCACCGCTTACTTTCTCGCGGTAGCAATGATGGGCTTCATCATTGATGACGGTGATGTTCTTCATGCCCATGAGTTCGGGCATGACGCGTTGAAGCATCTGGCCTTCGGTCTCCAAGGTCTGAAGCTTTTCGCCGCGCCAGCCTTCCAGCGCGCCGCGCGTGCCTTTGGCGATGTCTATCCGCTCACGCAGCTTGAAGGCGTGGTAATTGGTGATGACGATCTTGGCGCGGGCAATATCCGGCAGCATGTCGGGCGGGACAATTTCGCGGTGCTTGTAATAGCTGTCCGGGTCGTTCGGCATGATGACGCGCAGTCGGTCGCGGATGGTGATGCCAGGGGCGACGACCAGAAAGCCGCGGGAGAATTGCTTGCTATTGGGGTGGCGGGCGGCGTTGACGGTCTGCCAGGCGATCAGCATGGCCATGACAGTCGTTTTGCCCGCCCCGGTGGCGAGCTTGAGGGCCAGGCGCATCAATTCCGGGTTCGCCTGGGCGTTGGCGCCCTTCAGATGGGTAAGAAACTTGGCGGTTCGGGCGCCCATTTTGGGGGCGACTTCGGCCAGCCAGATGGCAGTCTCGACCGCTTCGACCTGGCAGAAGAAGGGGCGGATGCCTTGGAAGGCATGGTGGCGCCAATGCTGAAGCAGGCGGGCCGTTTCAGGCGTAACGAGCCACTGTTCTGGGTTTGGCAGGTTGCGCCAAGCGTCCACGAAGCCGCGGACTTCATTGATGATCGGGGTCGGGTTGTATTCCTGTTCCTCGGTAGAGAGGGAATCCTTCCCGCCAAGCACCATGCTGGCTTGGCCCTTGCCGCCCTTCTGCTTCTTGGGCTTCGGGACAGGCGTGATGAGGTCCGATTTACGGCGGCTTTCGACGATGACCTGCGTGGGCTGGCCATCGGCGTCCAGCTCCCAGTGGTGCTGGGGGATCGCGTAGGGGGAATTGAGAATCGGTCGATCGAAAAACCCAGCGTCCATTCAGGTTTGGCTCATATTGTTTTCGAAATTTAGGATACATGATTCTTAATCCCGAAGGAACAGTTTGGGCGAGGTTGGCGCGCCGACATCATCGGGGCTGCGATATCCAATTCAAATAAATCTGACGAATAGCTTCTCGTGGAGGCAGCATATAAGTGCTGACTGGCTCACTCTGGGTGATGTAAAAGCGCAGACTCCTGGCAACAATGTTGCGTTAGGTCACGACGGTTAGCGACCTCCGAAGCGACGAGGAGGCCGCGGGCAAAGCTGGGGCTCTGCGCCCTGATCAAATTAGTCGTTGACACGAGCCTCGTTTACTCTCTATGCGCCGCGGCTATGAGCGTTTCTCGTAGCCAACACCTGATCTTGGTGGCACCTCATCAGAGGTGTTCGGTGACGCTTGTCCTATCCTGTCGCTCGATAATATGAGGACGATTGCCGGGTAATCCCCGGTGTGCGTTCGCCTCTTTATCTGCCTCGGTTCCCCTGAGGCGTTACTTTTGCGTACAGGTTCCCACTAAGATGACGACCACCACTCCGCGCCGCGACTGGGCACAGAGCCCTCTGGACCGTTGGCGTGATTCCTCCCCTAATCCGTCCACCGAGGACGGCCTAATCGAGATCGCGAGCGCCGCCATGGTGCGTGCCCTGCTGCGCGACCAGCCTGGCCTTAGGGAGGCGAACACCCCGGGGCGGATCACTATCCTACGCGTCTCGAGCGCGGAGTGGGTCGCGCCGATTCAAGATGCTTGGGTTTCTGAACTCCACGGCTCCGACGACGCGCCGATCGAGGACACTCTGCCTGTCGACGAAGAGCGCAGCCAGGACCAGGAAGCTTTCCACGGTCCGAGTTGGTTCTGTTTCGACAATGAGAGCTCTGCGCGCGAGCGCGACACCCTAGCCCTGCCTCGCCGGGTCCGCCTCGCCCTTCATTCGGGCAAGTCCATCTATGCTTTTAGCCAGGACCCCGACGGGCTGCTGCCGCTTGCACTAGTCCGCCTCGCCGACCGCGTTGTGACCCTGCCAGAGCTATCACCCGAAGTGCTGGCCGAGGTGCTCGACCTTCTGACGGGTGGCCCGCCCTCGGTGCCTATCCCCGCAGCTCTGGCTCGCGCCACGGGCCCGAACCACATCAGTTTGGCGTGGCGCCCGGGTGAGACGGCCGATGCCGTCCTCGCCCGGCTGAACTGCCTGCTGGGGCCAGCCGCGGCGCGCGCGCCGCAAAAAGATCGCCTGGAAGATTTGTTAGGCATGGACGAAGCCCGCCACTGGGGCCTGGCCGTGATTCGCGACCTACCGGACTATCGGGCGGGGCGCCTGCGCTGGGCCGACCTCGACTACGCTGTGCTGCTGGCTGGGCCGTCTGGTTGCGGGAAGACGACCTTTGCAAGAAGGATGGCGACCTCCGCCGCATTGCCGCTGATCACCGGCTCACCACAAGTTTGGCAAGGCAGTAGAGAGGGCCATCTCGGGCACGCGCTCGCAGCCATGCAGGCCACATTTCGGCAAGCGCGGGCCGCTGCTCCGTGCGTACTTTTCATTGACGAGATCGACAGCATGGGCAGCCGGGCGAGTTACGCAGATAGCAACCGAGACTACAGCACATCTTACATGAACGGCCTCCTCGAACAACTCGATGGCATCAACGTAATGGAGGGGGTTATCGTTATCGCCGCCTGCAACCACCCCTCTCGCTTGGACCCCGCGCTCATCAGGGCTGGCCGCTTGAATCGCGTGCTACAGATCGACTACCCTGATGAATTCGCGTTAGCGGGCATGCTGCGCCAGAAGCTCGGCGATGACCTACCCGATGCAGACCTTTCGCTGGTCGTCCGCCATGTCCGTCAGGCCACTGGCGCGGATTTAGAAGCATGGGTTCGTGGAGCTCGAAGCCGTGCCCGGCACGAAGGACGCCCGCTCCTCCTGGATGACCTGCTTATTCAAGTCCGACCGCCCGGCCAGAATCTGTCACCACCTATGCGGCGTCGAGCTGCTGTCCACGAGGCTGGACACGCTGTCGTCGGATGGCTGGATAGGCCGCGGAGCATCTTGCGGCTGTCTATTAGCTATGGGCCGGACAGCGGCGGCTATGTACGCAGTACGCAGGAGGACAGCCCGTTCACGCGCGCGGCACTGGAACGTAGATTGCGCTGCCTGCTTGCCGGTCGGGCGGCGGAAGAAATCCTTTTTGGCGAGCCGTCGTCTGGTGCGGGTGGCGCGGAGGAGAGCGACCTCGCCAAAGCGACCATGCTATCGGTGACGGCCATCGCGTCCTGGGGGCTCGGGCGCTCCCAACCGCTGCTGTGGCGTGGCGCGCCGACGGCGACGACCCTGCACCAAACGCTCGCCCAGGAACCTATGCTGGAGAGGGAAGTAAACGCCTTGCTGACGCGCGCACACGAGGACGCGCGCGTGATGCTAACCGCTAACCTCTCTAGCCTCAGGCGCGTCGTCGACGCTCTGCTCGCCCGGGAAACCCTGGACTCCGATGAACTGGCTGACCTGATCACGCTACCCGATGTAATCGACGACCAGTCCGCCCACGCCCAGGAAGCGCCTTGGTGACCGGATGCTGTTTTGCGTTCCAACCCGGATGCACAGTCCGCCGATGCGGCACCCCGGCAATCCTTCGCAATCGGTTCGGATTGTCTACTCAACGCCCGTTTCTTTTTCCCACAGTAACGTGCTGGGTCGGGGGCGGGCTACAAGGCGAACCTGGTCAAACAAGGGTCGATGTGTCGCATTCAGGTGTGTCGGGAATGCAGATGGTGAAGATGGAAAGAGATTCAGTAGCCAAAAAAGGATATCAACAATCTTTCAGATCTTCAATTTCTACGCCTTAGCCATTCGATATCTCGTGGCTGTTCACCCTTCCATCCGAGAAGAACTTCCCACGTGCGGCTTTCGGCGTTGAAACGGGCGTAGGCTCGTCCGCTATCGTCCTGACCGGTCGAGATGTGTCGTTCCCACCAGCGTTCAGCGCCTCGGAGAGCCTTCCATCCATCGGGTCGCCCGCCTGCAGAAGGTAGTTCCTGGAGAAGTCGGTAAAAGGCTACACGTGAATGAAATTCCCCCACGGCTACATGCATACTGTCACGTATTAAACTGATATCTGGCCTTAGCGCTTTAAGCACACCTGCGAGCTCTTCCTGTAGCCGTATCGTGGCGGGCTTTGGTGGTATGATGCGGGCTGGTGCTGCGTTTAACTGCGTCTCTAATTCGCGTATCTTTTCCAGCGCAACCTCGAGAACCAAATCTCGTTCGTTTGTCGCCGATGGGTTGAGATGTATTGGCACAGCAGGAGCGCGCGTTGCGTTGCTGAGCTGCTCTGCAAGACGGGCTAGCGCTGCTTTCATCTCTACTAGTTGCTGCTCAACGACAATGAGCCTTGTCTCAGCCGCGTAATTTTCTATTGGACGATGCCCGAGCAGTTCGCCAACCTCATCTGCGCTGAGGGAATCCTCAATACGCAAAAACCAATCGAACGCCACATCATCAACCGTGTCACCAAGCCATCTGCCGGTTCGCGATACGCGGATCCCTTCAGCTTCAAGACGCGCTTTCGCTTCTGTAAGCTCACCGGCTAGTCCGCGAATAAGAACCCAGGTCGTGCCATCACCGGGCAGCACCGCGAATGAGTGCCTCTTTTCCTCCTCCTTGGACGATCCGACGTCGATTCGATCGCCCGGATAGAGAGGGTATAGGACACCACGCCAAATGGCCCCGGGGCGGCCGTCAGGCAGGTCTCGGGGCGTGCAGGCGCAACGCTGTACCAGCGTTTCACCATCGTAAACGGCAACTTCGATCTCGCTTCGCATCTTAAACATGATAATATACAAAAAATTCAGATTTGGCTTAAGGCCTAAAATCCTAGGGGGCTGCTCAGGGTGCTTTCGCTTACAGAGTTACTCAGGGCGCTAGCGCCCTTTCTGGCCTGGGAGCCAGTTATTTATGCCATTCTGGCCTCATTAGTCGTTTGGACGGGTTACTCCGCACTTCAACTGCGACGAGCCACATTGGCCGTAACCTCCGCCTTTGTCGGCGGGCGCCGCGTATTGGGCGACGAGGCTGATCCTGTTTTGTTCGCTGCGTCATACGAAACGAAGTCCTCTGCGCTCGCACAGGACCGGGTACTGGGAGGCTCCTGGCGTGGTTTACGTCAAAGTCTGGTCGTACCAACCGGGCCTGGACAGCCAGTGGTGGCAACGACCGAACCGCGCCGCTGGTTCGACCTTGGCACGTTGCTCCGCACTGCCGGGGCTGACCTGCGGTACCACGCTGCACTGCCTGGATTGCTAGTTGGCGCTGGGCTCTTCGTCACATTTCTTGGTTTGGCCGCGGCCCTTTCCGCAGCTGGCGAAGTAGTTGCAGAAGGCGTCGATCAGGCGACCCGGAACAGGGCGCTACGCGATCTGCTAGGTTCTGCATCTGTGAAGTTCGTTACTTCGCTAGCTGGCTTGGGCCTATCCATTGGCTATGCGCTCTATAGAAAGCGGAGGCTAAAGGCTGTTGAGGCTGCAACGTCTGACTTCCTCACGGCATTACAAGAGCGACTGCCCTTAAAGACGCAGGCGGCGCTTCAGGCCGAGGCAAACGCAATCCTCGCAAAGCAATACGCCGACGTACAGCGCATTGGGAGTGAGTTCTTCGTCAATCTCGGCAGCACCCTCGAACGCGAATTTGACGCAGGTTTACAACAGCACATCAAACCTCTTGCAGACGCAATCGAAAAGCTTTCCTCAGGGCTCGCAAACCAGAATGAGGATGCTCTCGAGAGCATGCTGAAGTCGTTTCTCGAGAAACTCGAGGGCGCAGTCGGCGAAAGTATGCGCAGCACCACCGTCACACTTGATGCCCTTGGAGCCCGTCTCGACGGGCTTCAAGGCGCGATGGACGCTGCTGCTTTGCGGATGGGGCGCGCCGCCGAGGATATGGCGTCCCGCCTCGGGCGCGGCACTGAAGCTGCGCTCGGCGGCATTACCGAGCAGATGTCAGCCCTCGTTCGTGGTCTTCGTGAGGCCGCCGAAGAAGCAGGACGAAGCAATCGGGCCGCTGGCGACGATTTGGCGCGTCGAATGGCGGAGACAGCCTCGGCCCTCACCTCAGCTGTTGCTGCCTTCCAGACCAGGCTGGAGGATGGCGCTGCCGATGGGATATCACGCCTCACAGGCCCAATCGAAGCCCTTCTCCAGCAGTTGCAAGAACTTGCCGAAAGCCAGAGGCGCGCTGGCACCGAGTCGACCACTGCGCTTGCTGCGACGATCGCCCGAACAGCCGAAGCATTGGAAGTGACAGCCGCGAAGGTCGCCGAGACGCTTGGCGGGGGAGCGGCCGACGCAAGCGGACGGCTGGTTGCCGCCACAGAGGCAATGCGGGACGACTTGCGCGAGGTTCTCACACGCTTTGGCGCCACACTCGACGATAGTGGCAAAGTCCTAAATGATAGCGCAAAGGCAGGCGGAGAAGCTCTACGCGGTGCCGCCGCTGATCTTGGAAAAGACGTGGCGGCGGGAGCGGCTAAGTTACGGGAGGCAGCCGAAGCCGCAGGCGCTGCTCTGCGTGACGGTGCAAGCGCTGCGAACACTGGTATGACTTCGGCGGCGAGCACGCTTCGGCAGAACAGCGAAGGGCTCGGTGAGCGGCTCAGTGCACTTGGTAATGCCTCAGCAGGTCTCGCGCGTCAGGCAGAAGCCTTGGACAAGGCGCTACGCGCCGCGACTGCGCCAATGTCGGCCGCGACGACAGACTTGCGAACGGCGGCGGAGGCCGCCCGAGACGCCCTCGGACCATGGCGCGAGACTGCTCAGGCACTTCGGAGCGCGGTAGACGGTCTTATGGGTGCGGCTACTTCAATGGAGGCCGCGCAACGCAGCGCCAGCGATCTTTCGGCGCGTCTTGCCCAAACATCCGAACGCTTTGGTGGTCTCGATGAGGGCTTGGCAAAAACACTGCGTGCATTGCAAGAAGCGCTTGGTGGCTATCAAAGGCAGATAGCCGAATTTGTCTCCGGCCTTGATCAAGGTCTTCAGAAGAGCGTGGGTGGTCTACTTGCTGTCGCGCAGAGCCTCGAGGATTCTGTCGAGGAGATTGGAAGCGCGCGGCCGCCGCGTCGCGGTGGTAACGCATGAGTGGAACCAGACTGACTGAGGAGCCCGAATCCGAAGGCTACTTCGCCTCCGTCAGTGATTTGATGGTGGGTGTCCTATTCGTCTTTCTTCTAATGCTGACCGTATTCGCGCTCAACTTTCGTGATGACAGCGCAAGCCTTGATAGCCTCCGTGCAGAATTACAAGTACGACGAGCCGAGGCGCAGGCAGCACATGCAGCCGCAGAAGCCGCACGCGCCGAAGCAGAACAACAACTAGCCAGGGCAGAGCAGTTAGCGATTAGGGCGCGCGCGAGAGAGGAAGAAGCCGCAAGGCTTCGAGCACAGAACGAATTACTCAGAGCGAGATTACAGGAAGCTGCAGACAAGCTAAGGCGTGAACTTGCTGACCGCGAGGCAGCACGAGATGCTCTTCTTCAGCGCCTCGCCAGAGGATTAGACGCACGGCGAATCCAGTTTGTTTTGGATCCCCGGTCAGGCGTTCTTAGGCTTTCTGACGCGGTACCATTTGCTACCGGCGGCAGCGCGCTCACCGATCCGGCGCGGCGCACTGTGACGGCCCTGGGAGAGGTTTTGGCGGAGGTACTGCCCTGCTTTTCCCATGGAGCACCTCGTCAAAATTGCGATCTCTCTGACAGTCCAATCCTGGAGGCGATGCTAGTCGAAGGGCACACAGATCGCCAGCCCTTCTTGGGTCTCACCGCGGCCGAGTCCCAGGCGAGAAACGACCTTCTTTCCACTGAACGAGCGCTGACGGTCTTCGCTCATCTCCGGCAGCAGCAACGTATTCTCGATGACCTTCGAAATCCGTCTGACCAGCCACTCTTGGGCGTTTCAGGATACGGCCAACGACGACCACTTCCTGACGCGACGACGTTATCCGAGGCGCACCTCGCCCAAAATCGTCGCATTGATCTTCGCTTCATATTGTCTGCCCGTACCTCAGACGAAATTCGAAAGCTCCTAGAGGACATCGCCGCTCTACAGCGAAGTGACGTCCAATGACGGATTCGTTCACGGCTTTGCAGGAACTGGCTGCGCTTAAAGATTTACTCCAGCGAAAGCCCATGCTGCCGGAGAGTCCGGCGTGTCTGGGGCAGGCGGAAGAATTGTTCCGTAAAGAGAAGGCTCCGGAAATCCTTCCCGGTGAAGTTCTGGAAATCCTTCGCGAGGAGCTACGCAAAGCCTGTTCAACCGGTACATTATCTAGCATCCCAGCACGGTCGCTCCGGCGGGCACCAATGGTCTTCTGGGACCGAGATCCTCAGGCCGCTTCGTTTCCCGGTCTTCTCGAGGAGTTCCTTACTCGGGCGGCAACAAAACCACGTTGGCTTCGCGAATTGGTTGAGGCTTGGCTTCGCGATTTCGCACTTGATCGTAAACTCCTTCCTGAGGCAGGCAAAGCAGCAGCCCGCCTTCTCGCTCGCACCGAGGATCCAAGGCTCAAGCCCTGGAACCACGCGCATCACCGATACTCGCTGTTCGACGCCAAACGTGGCCCCGAGCGAGTTGGGTCGGTCCTTCTCGGCGGTACCGATCCAGTCGAAGAGGTAATCTCGGAAATCGGGATGGACGATCCGATCCGCGCAGAGGGACGCTTTTTCCGAGCAGCTGTTAGAGCAATGCTGGCAGTACTGCCAGAGGCACTCCGTGGGCGTGGAGCGCGCGAGGCCTGGGCAAGAGCCGCCGCCATTCTTGAGGTACAGCGCAAGCGTCGTGACCGAGTTGGGCGCGAGATGACCGAGCCAGGGCTTCGAATTACGGACCTCGCAGGGGAGACCATTACCGCATGCCTTGACCCTTGGCTTCAGCACCCACCGTCGGCGCACGCACCCAAGGAAGAAGTAAAGGCGTTCCTCCTAAGAGTTGTTGGCGACCCAAGACTTAGGCCCGAACGGTGGCGTGCAGCGTCGGACTCTTGCGCGCAGCTTATGCGGAGTTGGCTAGCTGCTGCTTCGCTTGAAACATTCTTCGCATTGATCAGCGAAACCAACGACGACCCGCAATGGCAGTACCGGCGCGAATTCTGGCGAGCCTGCCTGCGCAAGATGCCAGACAACCAACCCGCAGAGGTCTGGGTTGTGCTCGGCCCCGGGATGGCCGCACGAGCGAAGGCCGTAAAGGACTTGGCAAACGCCTATGGGCGTATGGAAGCTTCGGGCCAGGGTGGAGAACAGGCAGTGCTGCTGATCCGTCTAGGCAATATCGTCTTAAGCGAATGGAGCAACGTGGGCCCGGTGAGAGCATGGGAAATTGGCGACCCAAGATGTCCGCTGCTCTATCGTTCGCAGTACGAGGCGCCGAGACTACGAGCGAAGTGCCTCGATTTCCCAGACCACCCGACTAGGGGAAAAGGAGGTGCTTTTGGTGGACTAGGCCTTTGGCATCGTGATCCGAAAGGCTACCTCTGGCAAGGCTGCGCCGCTGCTTTCCTCCAAACTTATACGCCGCTACGGCTGGCGCAAGAAGACTATAGGCTGAAATGACACCACCTCTGCGCATGACCGCTGCGCCAGCTTCGGCTGGCACCGAACTCCGCCTTAGTCAGGGTGCGGAGATCATTCCGCCTACATCATGGGGCCTTACGGGCCATAGAGGGGCCGACCTCGCACGTCGCCTCGTCATCGACGGTGCAGCGATCGAGGCCGATGACTGCATGCTGATAGAACACGCCGCAATAGCGCGTCTTACAGCGGCAGAGGCAGCACGGCTCGACCTTCCACCAGCCACTTCATTGCGCGCCGTAGTCGAAGGCAGCGGCATCATGCTGCGTTCCGACTTCAAAGCTAGTCTACGTTGGACGCGTCCGGGCGGCCAGAATGTCCTCGGTGTCGAGCGGGTAGGCGCTTGGCTAAGGGAGGCTGACGGTTGGCGAAGGCTACCTGAAACACTTTTCGCTGTGGCAGAAGCCGTAGACAATTATACTGCGGCCGCAGGACAGGGCGACGCTTCCAGGCTAAGCGCGCTTGCTGCGCTAAGGGAGGCACTACCACCAGCTGCGTTAACCGGTTCTGCCGAAGCGAGCGGTTTGCTTGGAACCGTCACTATCCTTGAGGCAGATGCTCTATCGCTCGATGCTACTGGAACTGGCGACGATCTGCAGATAGTCCCGATATTACATCGTGCCGGGGCTGGTGACGCCCCGCTTCTGCCCGATGATCGCCAGCGCGCGTTTGGACAAGACCAATTCCTTCGTTGGCCTACCGCCAGGTCTGTGTATAGCCTGCCTGGGGGCGTTTACGTTGTCCTATCGCCACCTTTGCGCCAAGCGCTTGAGGTCGCACGCCGTGTCGCAGCAGGGCCACCGGCTGAGAGGCGTTCATTCTTGCGAGAACCTCGGGCCGCGATCCGCGCCTCCATCGGCGATGAGGCCGAAGCGACACTGCTAGACTCACTGGTCATTGAGACTCCAGCTTGGTCCGACCGCGTAGTAGGCCTTGGATTATGGCTGCCACGAGTGCTCCCATGGATTGAGCTCTCGGGCAATGATTGGTTTGGGGAAAAGCAGTCTAATGAAACGGGTGAAGTTGAGAACTCGAGTCAGCGTGGCATCATAGTCGGTGATCAGCGCATAGAGCTTACGCCTGAGAAGGCTGAGCAACTGTCAGCTGATATCGAAGAAGCGATTGCTAAGGGCGAGCCAACCGTTCAGATCGACACACCTGATGGACCGATTCCTCTCCCTGCGACCCAAGCGTCGCTTGCCGCTCTCTTACCGTTATTGCCTGAGCGGCATACTGAGAAGGAAGCCACCACTGACACGCCTGCCAAGGTATTGCTCATTAAGCCGAACGAGACGGCGAGAGATATTGAGGCGCTAGTGCAGCGGAGGGCCACACCTCGCACAGCAACCCCAGGATCGCTCCGCACGTCATTGAAGGAACATCAGCGAGAGGGGCTCGTTTGGCTACAACGTAATTGGTCCATAGGCAGCCCCGGCGTTTTGCTCGCTGATGACATGGGCCTTGGAAAAACACTGCAAGGTTTGGCCTTCCTTGCTTGGTTACGCGAGGGAATGGCGGCAGGTCAGATTCCCCGCGCACCCGTCTTGATTGTCGCACCAACGGGGTTGCTCGAGAACTGGCGCGCGGAGCATGACCGCCATCTTACGGCACCTGGCCTAGGCAAACTTGTTCAAGCTTATGGAAAAGGCCTCGCAGGTCTGCGTCTTAACTCCGGCGCATCGACGGGTCTTGACCTAGCAACGCTAAGAGAAGCCGACTGGGTCCTAACCACGTATGAGACGCTGCGCGACTATGATCGCGATTTCGGGGCCGTACGCTTCGCGGCAATGCTGCTGGACGAGGCTCAAAAGGTGAAGACCCCAGGGATTCGTCTGACGGACGCCGCCAAAGCGATGAATGCCGATTTCCGTGTCGCGCTGACTGGTACGCCGGTTGAGAATCGGCTTGCCGATCTCTGGTGTATCGTTGATGGCGTCGCGCCCGGACACCTCGGGGATCTACGCCGGTTTAGTGCCACGTACGAGGCTTCACCAACAGTGGAGCGCCTTGCGGAACTTAAGGCGTCTCTAGACCGCCCAGTTGGTGGCCGCCCACCCCTATTGCTTCGTCGCCTTAAGGAGGACCGCCTTCCGGACCTGCCGCCGCGAAGTGACAATGTCATGCGAGGGGAGATGCAGGGCGCGCAGCTTGCAGCCTACGAGGAGGCAGTCGCCCTCGGTCGGAGTGACCAAGGCGCGGGTCGTGTCCTAGAGGCATTGCAGCGGTTGCGTGGCGTGAGCTTGCATCCAGATGTCGAAGCCTGTGAAGATGATGCTGCACTCATCGCTGGTTCTGCTCGCCTGCGCCTGGCACTTGAAGCCCTGGATGGCATCGCTGAGCGCAGTGAGCGAGCTTTGATTTTTCTGGATGACCTGATGTTGATGGCACAGATGGTGGGGTTACTCCAGCGCCGATATCGTTTGCCCAATGCGCCAATGACGATCAACGGCAAGGTTGCCGGTACCGCGCGGCAAGCTCGCGTAGATAGATTCCAGGAGGCACCAGGTGGGTTCGACGTGATGTTGCTGTCACCTCGTGCTGGCGGCGTTGGTCTCACGCTCACGCGTGCAAACCACGTCGTGCATTTAGCTCGCTGGTGGAACCCGGCGATTGAGGATCAGAGCACAGCGCGGGTGCTTCGGATTGGGCAGGCACGTCCGGTCACGGTGCATATTCCTCTTGCCGTATTGCCCAACGGAAAGGCTTCCTTCGACGAAAATCTGCACGCGCTTCTGGAACGCAAGCGTACGCTCATGCGTGACGCCCTCATGCCACCAGAAGAGCAGCCGGATGAGCTCGCCGACATGCTGCGCGATAGTCTTGCCTGAGCGCCTGGATTGAACCTGAGATTAGGCTGTCTGCAAAAATCCTACACCGCACTCGCGTACCAGATCTCCGTAGGCTTCGCCCTGTACCTGACCACCGCAATTGCACGACCCGCTACACGCGTTGAAAGTTCCGCGCGCCGAGCGATTGCTCAACCCATGCCGAAGGGTGTACCTAACCAACCGGCTCAGGTCATAGCTGGATGAAAGTTCAGTGGCGGGTCAGCGTCAGCACGGGGCAGTTTTATACGTGGCGCAAGGCGATGCTGCTGCGGTCTGCGGCATGCGGTGGCCAGCAAGCATTGGCCAAGGCCGATTTTGCCGAGGTACGGCTTTCGGCGCCGCCGCCAAAGCCATCCGCGCCATCGCAGATACCCACGACTGGTATGATGGAAATCACGCTACCCGGCGGTGCATTTATCCGGGTGGACGCGGCGGTGGATGGTGCGGCCTTGGGACGCGTTCTTGCGGCTCTTGCTGGTCGATGATTGGCCCTGCGACTGGGACGCGTATCTTCCTTGCCTGTGGGCGTACGGATATGCGTCGCGGCATGGATGGCCTGGCGGCGCTGGTGCAGCAGGCGTTTGGTCAGGATCCGTTTTGCGGTGCAGTTTATCTGTTTCGCGGCAAGCGCGGTCGGCTGATCAAATGCGTCTAGCATGACGGCCAGATACTCCGTTAGACAGCGCGCAAAGCGGTCTCAAGTCATTTGACGACGGACAGTCTTCTAATACATCCCTGTCAAGGAAGTGTTGAGGCTGACGAGCAAACTACCAGCCGATGCGCGCCACGCGTCATCGCCACATAAAGGTTTTTCGCGTTGAGAAGGGAAGCATCCAGAACGACCGAAACGTCAGCTTCCAGGCCCTTCAAGAGAAGCGTGCTGCCGACAGCGCGTCTTGGTAGAGGACGCCCGACCAGCCGGTTCTGCTCGCGGGCGGCGAGTGCCGCTTCATGGAATGCATTTCCGCCTGCGCCTTCGCAGCTTTGAAGCGCCTTCAGACACGTACGAAGCACCGCCTGACGGTACGTCCGCACCCCTGCATCCCGGCTGATCGCGACAAGCAGGTCCGCGGCCGCGGCCGGTGTTCGCAAACGGTTGAACCGCAGCGCGACCGCCTCCGTCTCCGACGCCTCCCGGCGCGCTATCCTACGTTCGAGACTGTCGACGCGGCGTAGCAGGTCATCAGGCCCGACATTGGTCATCAATGTCGAAGCAAAACGTGCGATGCGTCCCAGCGCATCAGCAGAAGCCAGATCAAGGTCCCGCGCGAACGAGACCAAGTCCCGCAAGTCAACCGCTTCGACCGTGACCGCTCCCGGTATCTGACTGGCAAACAGCCTTTGGCTCTCTGGCTTCGCGCCGTCGCCGATGATCAGCACGGAACCGCCGGCCGTGACGGGCGCCGTGCCAGCAGCACGAAGCTGCCGCACCCGGTCTTCCGTTCCGTCCAGATTGACCCAGCTTACCTCGCTCGGTGCAGCAGTCAGATCCACGGTCTGTCCGGCGTGTAGCCGACGCCGCGCGTCGAGCAACCAGGCACCAAGGTCCTCGGTCCCTGCGAGCCGCCACCGCCAAGGAGTCGCCAATTCACCGACGATGGGGAAATGCGTGCAGACGTGCGCGTCCCAATCGGCCAGCTCGTTCCCCTGCCAGCCGAAGATCGCCTGCATTGGATCGCCCAGCACGCAAACGGGCAGCGCCGGAGCGGCGTAGTAGACGATGGCGTGCTGGCCGATCGAGCAATCTTGGTACTCGTCGACGATGATCCGCGCGTAGGTGGCTTTGAGCAGATCGAGCACATGCCCGCCCTTCAGCAGCCGCCAAGCCGCTTCGCGGATTTTCGGGTAATCCGGCCGCGCGTCGTTCAGTTTCAGGGTAGCCGGATCGATCCCCGTCCGCGCTGGAAACAATCCGACCATGCGGATGGCCCAACCGTCGATGGTCGACAGCCGATAGGCTTTCGCTGCCACGCCCGCCTTGTCGAGGCGCGCGCGCAACGCCACCACCCCCGCATTCGTATGCGTCAGAATCAAGATTGGCTTCGTGCCCCTGTGCCGCTTCAGCGTTTCGGCGATCAGGTGCGTCTTTCCGCACCCGGCCGGTGCCATCACGGTGCCACGCGCAATGGCAAGGAGGTCGATCTCCGGCTCAGGCATCGCGCGCCCACGTGAACGCCGCGTCGACCACCGCCCGCAACCCGTCGTCGGCATGCGCAAGATGCGGCCCGACGATGTCGCAGGCCACCCCTTCCATCGCGGTCACGTTCTTGAACCAGGATGTTTCCTTGGTTCTGGACGCCTTTCCCAAAGCCGTCCGCACTTCGCCCGAAACTGCTCCCGAGGCAGCTTCCGCACGTGCCCGCGCTAGGTCACAGGTGTTCGCCGAGGTCGACTTGAGGTGCGCATCGACCAGCGCCTCGCCATGCAAGGCAACAGCCCTATCGACCATCAAACCCACAGCAGCCGCAGGCAGACTCGCGAACAGCTCGTCTTCGAGGGCGCGACGATCGCGCCACATCATCACCTCGCCGCCCGCGGCCTTGAACGCGGCTTCGTCCGCCGCGTCCGGCTGGACGTCGTCATCACGCAGGATAGACACCCGATATCCAAGCGCCATGAAGGCTTTCGCCAACTTCAAAAGCTTCGACACACCCTTGCCGTCCACCAGCGACACGCCGCAGGCCGAAATCGAGGTTGCGTTCTGCGTCGTGAAATAATGGTCCAATCCGCGAAGGAGGCCGACTTCACTCGCCCCTTCGCAAATCATTACAGACATTGCCAAAAACGCCTCCGGGTAAAGACGAATGGTTCCTTGAACGTCGTTATCTGTGCCCACGCACGTCGCGGAATGGCCCGTTGTCGTTTCCCGCACGACGAACAGCTGCGTTCCCGAGAGTTCTCGCAGCGCGACCGCGGAATGGGTCGTCGCGAACACCTGAAGCGGTGGTAGCGTCTCCTTAGCACCCAGAGACCCCAGAAACCTGATGATGCGGTGCGGCTCGAGACCGTGCTCCAACTCGTCCACGAGCAGCATCGACGACGTCTCTGCTGCCTTGCGCTGCAATCCAGCAATTAACAGCCGCATGGACCCGATACCGAGTCCTCGAAGCGGCACGCCGTCAGCGTCGTGGAGCGAAATCGTTCCCCCGCTGAACGTTACGGAATGGGCGTCGAGCAACGCGCGCGCGTTCGCGCCGATATCGATCCCCAGTTCTCTGGCGGCCTCGCCGACGAGTTTCAGCGTCTCGCCGAGTTGCTTCTCTGCATCGGTTCCGAAGGCCGAGCGTGCATCCCGCGCCGCCTTCGCCAAGGCTGCCGACGCGTCCGCCTTCTCGTCGGTGAGGCGATTCAAAACCGATCCCCGCCGCCAGCCGAGATTGGACTCCGCGAGCGCCCCGATCCGCGTCGGCGCCAAGGCGACGCGATCTTTCCAAGTCAGGTGCCTCGTTGCGTTCTGCGCTTTGGCTCGGTCGGAAACGAGCGTCCAAACGGGCTCGAGGTCGCTCCCCACAGTCAGCTGGAGGCACAGAACCGCTTCCAGGCCCTTTTCCGGTTCGTCTTCTATCGCGCCGGTCGCCGCGTTGAGACCGCGCAGAAACAGTCCGTAGCTTTCGATATTTTTCAGTGCCTCATCAAGCGCACCGATTGTCAGCGTGATCGTGATCGGCTCATCGACGTTGAGGTTATAAAAATCGGCGTCGGTGAACTGAAGGGTGCGGCGAGCGCCCAGACACAGATCAAGTGCGTCAAGAATGGTCGACTTGCCGCTGTCTCCTGGACCGATCAGGCAGTTGATTCCAGCTGACGGGTACCAGACAAAGGACCGGATGCAGCGGAAGTTATTGATTTCGACTTTGCGGATTCGTGCCATACGGCATGCCCCT
>JBIKWX010000214.1:0-6505 GCA_044356095.1 Roseomonas sp. | reverse complement strand
AAGGCCTTGCGCAGCCCTGGAATGCCCTTGGACATGGAATAGCGATGCGTGCGCGGGTCCTGCACCGCTTCGATCAGCTTCGCCACAATATGCGGCGGTGTCGGCGTATCGGGATTGCCCATGCCAAGGTCAACAATATCCTCAGCCGACGCGCGCGCCTTGGCCTTGGCGGCATTCACCTCGGCAAAGACATAGGGCGGCAGGCGCCGGATACGGTGGAAATCCTCGGTCATGATCTCAGTCTCAATGTTTTCGGGGTGCGCTTATAGACCAGCGCGTCACGGCCGGCGAGGCGCATCACGCAAAGCGGGTGGCGGTGGCGGGGCTGAGGGCGTCAGCATAGGCGGGGTTGGGATGCCGGCGGGGGCAAGGACGGGCGGCGCAGGGATGCCAGAGGGTTCCGGTAAGGCAACGGGTGCCGGTGTCGCTTGCTCAGGTGTTGCGGCGGGGCCAGCCGGTGCGGCGGGCATGGCTGGGGCGGGAATGCTCGGCACAGGCATGGCCATGCCGGCCAAGGCTGGCGCCAAGGCCGGGGGCGGCGGCCCCAAGCGCGGCGCGGCACCGGGCAGGGCGCCAAGCGGCTCTCGGCTGGCCTCCCGCTGCTGCACCAGCCGATTGGCCAGGGCCTCTCGCGCGGCCATATCCGGGATCTCCGGGCGGGGGGGTACTGTGCCCAGATTGGGGAAGGGCGCATCGGCATTGGGGGGTGCGGGGCGGCCTTCATTCTCTGGTCCCCAGGCGCGTTCCCAGAATTTCGCGACCTTCTGGCCGGGTTCCGTCTCGCAGCCCGGCAGCATCAGGGCCAGCAGCACGCAAAACCGTGCTTGATTGGCCCTGCTTCGCCACCTAGGTTGCAATTTGGTTCCGGATGTCTCGCGATGCTCGCTCATGCGCCCCTGCCTGCGAAAAGGGGTTAGCCTGAAACGGGCGCGGCGCGAAGCGTCTGGAAGAAACTTGCTAGGAAGTCTGCCATGGCCGAAGGCGACAACACCTCTTTCCGCCTGCCCGATCCGGCGCTGGTCAGCCGCACCATGTCCGATGTGGCGGAACGCAGCCAGCGTATTGTTGCCGATTTCCTGAAGCGCCAGGCCGATCAACCCGGAGAGGCCGACCCGATGCATATCGGCAATGCCTTTTTGGATATGACCACGCGGCTGATGACCAATCCGGCCAAGCTGATGCAGGCGCAGATCGGCTTTTGGCAGGATTACTTGACCCTTTGGGGCAATACTGCGCGACGCCTGATGGGTGAACCCGCGCCCGCCGTGATTGCCGAAGACCAAAAGGATAAGCGCTTCAAGGATGAAGCCTGGCGCGACAATGAAGTTTTTGACTTCATCCGGCAGAGCTATTTGCTTTCCGCCCGCTACATGCAGGGCCTGGTGCATGACGCGGAAGGCATGGATGAGAAAACTGCCCAGAAGGTGGATTTTTATACGCGCCAATTCGTGGATGCGATGAGCCCCACAAATTTCGCGCTGACCAATCCGGAAGTGCTGCGCCGCACGGCGGAAACCGGTGGCGAGAATCTGCTGAAGGGCCTGTCAAACCTGCTGACCGATCTTGAACGCGGGCAAGGCAATCTCCGCATCCGCATGACGGATGAAAGCAAGTTCAAGGTTGGTGAGAATATCGCCGTCACACCGGGCAAAATTGTCTATCAGAATGATTTGATGCAGCTGATCCAGTATACGCCGACAACGGCGAAGGTGCTGAAGCGGCCGCTGCTGATCCTGCCGCCCTGGATCAACAAATATTATATCCTTGATCTGCGCCCCAAAAACTCCTTCATCCGTTGGGCGGTGGATCAGGGGCATACGGTGTTTGTGGTTTCCTGGGTCAATCCGAATGAACGCCTCGCGGAAAAGGGGTTCGAGGATTACATGCTGGAAGGCCCCTATGCCGCTTTGGATGCGATTGAAAAGGCGACCGGCGAGAAATCCGTCAATGCGATTGGCTATTGCCTGGGGGGGACGCTGCTATCGGCGACACTCGCGCATATGGCAGTCAAGCGCGATACGCGGATCAAATCGGCGACTTTCTTCACCACCATGGTGGATTTTGCCGAGGCGGGGGAACTTGGCGTTTTCATTGATGAGGAACAATTGAAGGCGCTTGAAGCCAAAATGCAAAAGCGCGGCTTTCTGGAAGGCCGTGAGATGGCGACCACCTTCAATATGCTGCGCGCCAATGACCTGATCTGGTCATTTGTGGTGAATAATTATCTGCTGGGTCAGGACCCCTTCCCATTTGATTTGCTCTACTGGAATGATGATTCAACCCGCATGCCGGCGCGGATGCATTCCTTCTATCTGCGCCGCATGTATCAGCAGAATGATCTGATCGAGCCGGGCGGGATTGAATTGCTCGGCGTCAAGCTTGATCTGCGCAAGATCAAGCTGCCGACATATATTCTTTCAACGCGGGAAGATCACATCGCGCCCTGGGCTTCCACCTATCGCGCAACCCAGACCTATGCGGGCGATATCCGCTTTGTGCTGGCGGCGTCGGGCCATATTGCGGGTGTGGTCAATCCGCCGGATGCAGGCAAATACAGCCATTGGGTGAATACGGAATTGCCGGCGGACCCGGAAGCCTGGTTGGCGGGCTCGACTGAATTGGCCGGGTCCTGGTGGCCGGATTGGCAACGCTGGGTCACGGGGCAGGACCCCGCGCAAGTGCCGGCACGCCCGCCGAAAAACGCCATTGAAGATGCGCCGGGCAGCTATGTGAAAGTCATGGCGCAGGATTGAAACGCGCGACATCGGCGCGCCCAGGGAAGGAAACACATCATGGCAGGCAGATTGGCGGGCAAGCTTTGTTTCGTCACCGCGGCGGGCCAGGGCATTGGTCGCGCCACCGCCCTTGCCATGGCCGGCGAAGGCGCGCGGGTGGTGGCGACTGATCGTGATGCGGCGCTGCTGGCGAACCTTACGGCGCCGGGCATCACCACGGCGGTTTTGGATGTGCTGGATGATGCCGCCATCGGCACCGCCGCCAAGGCTGCGGGGCCCGTTGATATCCTGTTCAATTGCGCGGGCTTTGTGCACCAAAACACCATCCTGACCTGCAGCGATCAGGATTGGGATTTCGGCTTTGCGCTGAATGTGCGCGCCATGTGGAAGGTGGCGCAGGCCTTCATCCCCGGCATGCTGGAACGCCGCCATGGCAGCATTGTGAACATGTCTTCCGCCTGTTCATCCATTAAGGGCGCGCCCAACCGATTTCTGTACGGCACCACCAAGGCGGCTGTTGTTGGCCTCACGAAATCCATCGCCACCGAATATGTCGCTCAGGGCATTCGCTGCAATTGCCTCTGCCCCGGCACGGTGGATACACCATCGCTGCACGACCGAATCGCCGCCAATGCCGCCGCCGCTGGTTCGGTGGAGGCCGCCCGCGCTGCCTTTGTCGCGCGCCAGGCCATGGGGCGGCTCGCCACCGCTGAGGAAATGGCCGCCTTGGTGCTTTATCTGGCATCCGATGAGGCCGCTTTCGTCACCGGCCAGGCCATTGTCATTGACGGCGGCTGGACATTGTAGGAAGCCAATGCCGCTTTCCTGAAGGAGGATGAAATGGCCAGTGAATTTGCCGTGCCGATGATGGGTGCCATGGGTGCCGTGGTGCTTGCCGGCATGAATGAGGATATGGCGATGCCCGCCTATATGATGCTGGGCTCCATTGCCATGCTGATCGCGCTGCTGCTTGCGGCGGGCGCGGTGACCTTGCCGGTCAATAGCATTCAGGCGCTGGCCTTTGGTGCCATCGGGCTTGCACTTTTCGGGCATGTGCGCGCCCGCCGTTCCAATTGAAGGAGGCTTAGATGAAGCTGCTGCGTTACGGCCCCGCAGGCCAGGAAAAGCCGGGCATTCTGGATGCCACCGGCGCCATTCGTGATCTTTCGGGCATTGTGCCGGATATCACCGGTGATGTGCTCTCCCCCGCCGCGCTGGCCAAGATTGCCGCGGTGGATGTGAATAGCCTGCCCAAGGTCTCCGGCAATCCGCGCCTTGGCTCGCCGGTCACCGGCATGAAGAATTTGATTTGCATCGGCTTGAACTATGCCGATCACGCGGCTGAAACCGGCGCGCCGATCCCGAAGGAGCCGATTGTCTTCCTGAAATCGCTCAATGCGCTGCAAGGGCCGAATGATGATGTGGTGATCCCGCGCGGTTCGGTGAAAACCGATTATGAGGTGGAACTTTGCATCATCATCGGCACGCGCGCCAAATATGTCTCGGAAGACAAGGCGCTGGATCACGTTGCGGGTTATGCCGTTGGCAATGACGTGTCTGAACGTGAATGGCAGGCGGAACGCGGCGGCGCTTGGGACAAGGGCAAGGGGTTTGATACTTTCGGCCCGCTTGGTCCCTGGCTGGTGACGAAGGATGAAGTGCCAGATCCGCAGAACCTTGCCATGTATTGCGATGTGGATGGCGTGCGCGAACAGAATGGCTCCACCAAGACCATGATCTTCGGCGTGAAGCAGATTGTGTCCTATGTCAGCCAATGCATCACGCTCAATCCGGGCGATGTGATCTTCACCGGCACGCCGCCAGGTGTGGGGCTTGGCAAGAAGCCGACGCCGATCTTCCTGAAGGCCGGCCAGACCATGAAGCTTGGCATTGCCGGGCTTGGTGAGCAGACGCAGAAACTTGTCGCCAGCGCCTGAAACGCCAACTCTGGTGATCTTCGACTTCCCCGCCAGGAAAGCTGGCGGGGAAGCGCAGGCTCGGGCGCTACGCGCCTTGGCGGAAGATATCGCCGCCGAACCTGATCTGCTTTGGAAAATCTGGACCGAGGATAAGGCAGCCGGGCGTTCTGGCGGGATTTATTTGTTCCGTACGCGTGAAGCCGCGGAAGCCTATCACGCCAAGCACGCTGCGCGGCTGACGGCGGCGGGTGTGACAGGGATCGAGGCTACCTATCGTACCTACAACGCCGAACTCACCGCCATCACGCGCGGGCCTGTCAGCGCAAGCTAACCCCGCCCATACCCGGCGAAATGCTTGGCCGCTTCGGCCAATTGTGCATCCGTCAACAACACCGGCTTCAACCCCGCCGCCAATAGATCGAGATATTGGCCAGCGAGGTTTTCCACCTCCAGGGCCAGGGCATGCGCTGCACCCAGCGTCGCCCCCACCGCCACCACACCGTGATTGGCGAGCAATACCGCCCGCCGCCCAGTGAGCGCGCGCAGCGCATTATCCGCCAGCGCCTGTGTGCCGGCCGTCGCGTGATCCGCGCAGGCAATCGGCCCACCGGCCAGCAGCACCATGTAATGCAAGGGCGGGATGCCCTTCCGCGCGCAGGAAAGCGCCGTCGCACGCGGGGAGTGTGTATGCACCACGGCCATCACCTCAGGCCGCGCGGCGTAAATCGCCGCATGCAGGCGCCATTCGGATGATGGCCGATGTTTGGCGCGACCAACCGGGCTGCCATCCATCGCCGTAGTCACCAGATCGGCAACCGTGGTCCGCGCATAGGGCAGGCCAGCGGGCGTGATGATGAAACCCTTGGCATCGCGCACCGATACATTGCCGGATTTGGAAGGCATCATGCCCGCCTGATCCAAGGTTTGCGCGATGCGCAAAATCTCCCGCTTCGTCTCAGCGCGGGTCACATGGTTGCTCCCAGCATCCAGGGGGCAAATTCCTGCGCGCCGAAGCCAAGCGCCTCGCTTTTTGTGGGCTCACCGGAAGCGGTGCGCAGCATCAGGTTGAAAATACGCTCGCCACAAGCCTGCACGCTTTCGCCGCCCGTCAGCACCGTGCCGCAATTGATGTCCATATCTTCCGACAGGCGATCATACATGGTGGTATTGGTGGCAAGCTTGATGGAAGGCGCGGGCTTCATGCCGAACACGCTGCCGCGCCCCGTGGTGAAACACACCAGATTGGCACCACCCGCCACCTGCCCCGTCGCCCCCACCGGGTCATAGCCAGGCGTGTCCATGAAAACAAAACCCTTGGCGGTGACGGGCTCCGCATAGCGATAGACCTCCACCAGATTGGTGGTGCCGGCCTTGGCCATGGCGCCGAGTGATTTTTCGAGGATGGTTGTAAGCCCGCCCGCCTTATTGCCCGGCGATGGGTTGGCATTCATCTCGGCCCCTTGGCGGGCGGTGTAATCCTCCCACCAATGCATGACGTCCACGAGTTTCTGGCCAACCTCACGCGATACCGCGCGGCGTGTCAGCAAATGTTCCGCGCCATAGGTCTCCGGGCTTTCGGACAGGATCACGGTGCCGCCATGGCGCACCAGCAGATCGGAAGCCGCACCCAAGGCCGGGTTGGCAGTGATGCCGGAATAGCCATCCGAACCGCCGCATTGCAGTGCGACGCAAAGTTCCGATGCGGGGACCGCTTCGCGCTTGGCAGTATTGGATTCCGCCAAAACCTCCTTCACGAAATCAATGCCCTTCATCACGGTGGCGCGCGCGCCGGCATCCTGAATATCCATGCTGCGCAGCCGCCCGGTCAGGCGTTGTTCTTCCAGCATGGGG
>JBIKWX010000213.1:0-6515 GCA_044356095.1 Roseomonas sp. | reverse complement strand
TCACGCGTACCGGCCGATTGGGCCAGGGTGCTTGCGCGATGGCGGGGCTCGCCAGGCCCAGGGCTAAAGGTGTGGCAAACAGGCTGCGACGTTGGATCATGGTTTGCTCCCGTTATTTGTTATGTTTCAGCGCGCGTAATCAGGTTCTTCCCGGTCCAATACGCGGCGCCAGGCATTCAAATGGAGCCGCGCATCCAGCTTTTCACCCCATGGCCCCGTATGGTTGCGCCGGAGGTTATCCGGCAGCTTATGCAAGGGCCGCCCGGTTTGCATCGCCGTCAGCTGATACATGCAGGTGCGCTCCGCCATATAGCATTCATCAAAAGCGTCATGCACGGTCGGGCCCACCACGGTCACGCCATGGCCGCGCATCAGCATGATGGTCTTATCGCCCATCAGCCGCGCGATCCGATCGCCTTCCTCATTGCTATGCACCGGCTGATCGCCTTCATCATCATAAACCGTGCGATCATTCAGCAGCAGGTTGTTGTGATGCGATAACGCGAATTCCGCGCCCTCCACCATGGAAAGCGCGGTCAAATGCCGGGGATGGACATGAATGACGCAGGTCGCCGCTGGATTGGCCAAATGGATGCGCGTATGGATGTGAAAGGCAACCTTGCGCAGTTCCCCACTGCCGCGCAGCACGCGCCCTTCAAGGTCACAGACAATCAGATCGGATGCTTTCAATTCCTGAAACAAATAGCCGCGCGGGTTGATCAGGAAGCGCGGCTCAGCCTCATCGGGCAACATCAGGCTGTTATGATTGCCGATATGCTCATTCCAGCCGAGTCTCGCGCCGATCCGAAACACCGCCGCCATATCGCAGCGGAGTTCCCATTCGCGCGCCTCTGCGCGGCTATCGCTCAGTTTTTCGATGATCGCGGCCATGTGGACCCTCTTGAACCGTTCCCTGCGCCAAGCCTTGCACAAATCGGGCATGCCTGACCATCGGTGCGGGTGTTGACGGCGGCAGGCGGGGCGCGGAGCATCGCGGCAAAGGGGAAGGAAACCACCATGGCCGAAGCCAAGCCCGCCGAATTGCCGATTACCGGCTATCTGGACCGTTTTTCCGCACGCCCCGGTGAGAGCCTGGCCGTTAAGATCAGCGTGCCGAGCGGTGCGCGCTACCGTGCCAGGCTGCGCCGCGTGGTTTCTGGCGACCCCAATCCGGCCGGGCCGGGGCTGCGGTTTGAAGACCTGTCTGCGCGTTTCGATGTTGAATTTCAGGGCCGCCATCAGCCGATCCGGCTTGGGTCCTATGCGCTGATCCCAAAGGCGCCAAAGCGCGCGGCAGGGCCTGTCACCTGGACAGCGCTGGTTTGGTTCCAGGTTCAGCCCAACGCCGAAGCCGCCGTTATCAGTGAAGAACAGGCGGGGCACCGCGTCACACTGGCGGTGGGGCCGCATGGGCCAATGGCGCGGCTTATTTGGCCGGGCGGAGAGCGGCAGCTTGGCCTCGGCGCGCCGCTGGCGCTCCGCCGTTGGCATCGGCTGTGGCTGAGTGCCGATCCTGCCACGGGGCGCATTCTGCTCGGTGCGCAATGCATTGAAGACACCAGCCCCGCCAGCACGCGGGAAATCTCGGCGGCGGGCGTGGCGCTACCCGATGGCGCGGGCGTGGTGATGATTGCCGCGGAGGGCGCCGCCGCACCATGCGCGCATCTGACCGGCAAGATCGAAGACCCCGCGATCCGGACTGCGTTTCTCGCCGAATGGCCGCGCCCGGATCAGCCGCTTGCCGCTGCTGGGCCTGGGCTTCTTGCCGGTTGGGATTTCGCGCGCGGCATCGCGACGCAACGCGTGGAAGATATCGGCCCGCAAGCCTGCCATGGCGATCTGGTGAATGTGCCAACCCGCGCCGTGGTGGGGGCGCGTTGGGCGGGTGCAGAGATGTGCTGGCGCCACGCGCCCGCCGATTACGCCGCCATTCATTTCCACGCCGATGATTTGAGCGATTGCGGCTGGGCGGATGATTTCAGCTTCAAGGTGCCGGCGGATTTGCGTTCCGGCGCCTATGCCTTGCATGTCACCTGCTCAGCAGGTGAGGATCACATTCCCTTCTACGTGCTGCCGCCGCGCGGCACGGCGACCGCACCGATTGCGTTTTTGGCTTCCACCTTCACCTATCAGGCCTATGCCAATCATTCGCGCGGCAATGCGGATGCCGCCTATCGCGCGCGCGTCGCGGCTTGGGGCGCTTATCCGCATAACCCGGATGATTTCCCGATCTATGGGCGGTCCACCTATAACCGGCACCCGGATAATAGCGGCATTGCCTTTTCATCGCGGCTGCGCCCGATACTCACGATGCGGCCGGGCTTCCTGACCTTCAATGACGCGAAGGGATCGGGGCTCAGGCACTACCCCGCCGATACGCATATCCTGGCCTGGCTGGAAGCGCGTGGCTTGGCGTTTGACGTGATCACGGATCATGATCTGCACGCGGAAGGCGCCGCGCTACTTTCCAATTACAAGGTGGTGATGACGGGATCGCACCCGGAATATCACACGCCGCAGACGCTTGATGCGCTTTTTGCCTATACGCGCAGCAGCGGGCGCATGATGTATCTGGGCGGCAACGGGTTTTATTGGCGCATCGCGCAGCCTGCCGATATGCCGGGCGTCTTTGAATTGCGCCGCGCCGAGGGCGGCATTCGCGCCTGGGCCGCCGAGCCCGGCGAATATTATCACCAGACCGATGGCGCCTATGGCGGGCTATGGCGGCGCAATCGCCGGCCACCGCAGCAATTGGCCGGAGTCGGCTTCTCCGGTCAGGGCTTATTTGAAGGCACCTATTACCGGCTTCTGCCGCCGGCACGTGAGGCACGCCACGCCTGGATCTTTGCCGGTGTGGAAGGCGAGACGATTGGCGATTACGGGCTTTCCGGCGGCGGCGCGGCAGGCTTCGAATTGGACCGCGCGGACCCCGCCCTTGGCACGCCGGATGGCACGGCGATTCTGGCGGTATCCGAAGACCCGCCGGCTTCCTTTGTCGCGGTGCCGGAGGAATTGCTCTCACACGTGAATACCGTGAATGGCGAAAAGGCGCAGGCGCTCAAGCGTGGTGAGATCATTTATTTCGAAACGCCCGGCGGCGGTGCGGTGTTCGCGGTTGGTTCCATCACCTATTGCGGTAGCCTCTGGCGCCAGGGCTTTGAAGGGCCGATCAGTCGGCTCACGGAAAATGTTGTGCGCCGCTTCGCTGGGCTTGCCGATAATGGTTGACGCCGCGGGGCGCGCGCATGAAGCTACCCAACCACCAATAACGGGAGAGCATGGATGAAACGCCTGAG
The DNA here is from genome assembly GCA_044356095.1 of Roseomonas sp. Lineage (GTDB taxonomy): Bacteria > Pseudomonadota > Alphaproteobacteria > Acetobacterales > Acetobacteraceae > Neoroseomonas. Next base: position 3,219 of record JBIKWX010000213.1, on the reverse strand, counting down.
TTTGAGCACGGGTCTTGTGGCCGCTGCCATGGCCTTGTCGGCGGCGCCGCTGATGGCCGCCCCTTTCACCTGCCCTACACGCGGCGGCGATCTGGTGTTTGGCCAGGAAGCCAATGTGAATTCGCTGGACCAGATGACATCCAGCACGATTTCAACGCGCAATATTGCGATGAATATCTATGAGACGCTGATCACGCGCGATGAGAACAACAAGCCCATTCCGGAATTGGCCGAATCCATGCAGGAAGCCCCGGATGGCATGAGCTATACTTTCAAGCTCCGCCAGGGCATCACCTTCCATAATGGCAAGGCGCTGACATCCGCCGATGTGGCGGCTTCCTTTGATCGCTATAAGCGGATTGGTCTGCAGCGCAGCACGCTGGATAATGTCGCTGCCTGGGAAACGCCGGATGCGCATACCTTCATCATCCGCATGAAGCAGGTGCAGCCGACTTTTGTTGAGGCGCTGTCTTCCTTCTCGGTCCCCATTGTCATTATCCCGGCCGAGCACAAGGATGATGAACGCCAGCAGCTGCGCCCTGTTGGTACCGGTCCATTCCGCCTGATGGAATTTGTGCCCGGCAGCCATGCCAAGCTTGGCCGTTTTGATGCCTATAAGCCCAATACCGCTTTTGAGCAGCGCACGGGCTTTGGTGGCTTTCGCGTGGCCTGCCTTGATACCGTGACCTTCCGCATCGTCACCGAAGCCAGCGCCCGTGTGGCGGGTTTGGAAACCGGCGCGCTGCACGTGGTGGAAGATGTGCCGACACGATCCCTGGAAGGTCTGCGTCGCAATAGTGCCATCACCATCCTGCCTTTGCAGAATTGGTGGATCCAGATCGCGCTACCCAATACCGCGATTGCGCCTACCGATAACCTTGCCTTCCGCCGTGCCGTACAGGCCGCGCTGAATGTTGAAGACATTATGGATGCGGCAACGGACAATAACTATCGCCTGAATGTCGGTTTCCAGTATCCCAACCAGCCGAGCTACACGGATGCCGGCAAGGAAACCTACAATATCAACAACCAGCAACGCGCCCGCGCTTTGCTCCGCGAATCCGGCTATCGCAACGAACCGATCATCATTCTGACCAATCGCGACTATCCGCCCATGTATAATTCGGCGTTGGTCATGGAACAACAATTGAAGGCCGTTGGCATCAATGCATCGCTCCGCGTGGTGGATTGGCCGACCTCGGTGCAAATGTCGCAGCGGCTGAATTCCACCGAATGGCATTTCTTCCATTCCGGCTGGGGCACGCAGCCCGCGCTTGGCGCGCTCGCCACCATGCAATTCCTGGTTTCCCCCAACGCAGCCTATCGCCCACGGGATGACAAGGATGATCCGGAAGTGATGGCCGCCTGGAATGACATGAATAACCTGCGCGACCCGGCAGCGCGGCAGGAAGCCTTTGCGCGTATGCAGCGCCTGGTGCTGGAACGCGCCTATGCCTTCCCCTTTGGCTCTCTCACCAAGGTTCAGGCGTCACGCGCCAATGTGAAGGGCTTTACCCCCTTCCGCATTCCGCGCTTTTCCAATGTGTGGATTGAGCGTTGAGCTTTACGTCTAGGGAGCGCGATCTGCCTTGATTCTAGTCGCGCTCCGCCGGCTGCTCAGCGCCATTCCGGTATTGTTCATTGTCAGCCTTATCAGCTTTGGGCTGATGCGGCTGATACCGGGTGATCCTGCGGCAGCCATTGCCGGCACATCCGCAACCCCTGCGCAGATTGAACAGCTGCGCCGCGATCTTGGCCTTGATGAGCCCTTGCTGATGCAATTGCTGCATTACTATCAGGGGTTGCTGAAAGGCGATTTTGGTAAGTCACTCCTGCTCGGCAAGGGTGTGCTGGCCGCCACCATGGAACGCTTGCCCGTCACCATCGGGCTTTCGCTTTATGCCTTGGTGCTGACGCTGCAGATTGGTGTCGCGAGTGGCATCATCGCAGCACTACGCCAGAATACCTGGGTGGATCAGGTTGCGATGATGATTGCCATGCTTGGCATTTCCATCCCGAATTTCTTTCTGGGCCTGCTGATGATCATTTTCTTCGCCGTGCAACTCGGCTGGTTGCCGAGTGGCGGTTATGTGCCTTTCTCGCAAGACCCGATCGCCTGGCTGCGAAGTACCACCATGCCGGCCATATCGCTCGCCCTGCTGCAAGCGGGATTGCTCGCGCGCATTACGCGGTCTGGCATGTTGGAAGTGTTGCGGCAGGATTATGTGCGCACCGCGCGCGCCAAGGGGCTGCCGGAACGCCAGGTGATCCTGAAGCACGCCTTGGCCAATGCGCTGATCCCGATTGTGACGGTGGTTGGTATCATCATCTCGCTTTTGCTGTCGGGCGCGGTGGTGACGGAAGCGCTATTCTCCCTCCCCGGTATGGGGCAATTGCTGACGCAAGCGGTCCTCAGCCGCGATTACCCCATGGTGCAGGGTGGACTTTTGCTGGTGACGACGTTTCTGGTCTTGGTGAATATCCTGGTTGATGTCCTCTATGCCCTGATTGATCCCAGGGTGCGCTATGAGTGACGCCACCACGATAGACGCCGAAGGCATTGCACTTAAGCGCGAGCACCCGGCGCGCGCGACCGTCAAGCGTCTATTACGGCATCGGTTGTTCATGACCGGGCTGGTGCTGTTCCTGATCATTGCCATTACTGCCATTCTGGCGCCTTGGATTACCGATGTGGATCCAAACCGCCTTTCCATGCGCAATAAATTCAAGCCGCCTGGTGAGGGTTGGGTCTTTGGCACGGATAGTTTTGGGCGAAGCCTATGGTCGCGCGTCGTTTGGGGTGCGCAGCTTTCCATGTTGATTGGTGCGTCTGTGGTGGCGCTGAATGCGGTGTTCGGGATTTTGATCGGCGCCGCCGCGGGCTATTTCCGGCGCATTGATAATCTACTGATGCGCATCAATGACGCGCTGATGGCTTTCCCAGCCATTCTGCTCGCCATCGCGGTCACATCGGTGCTGGGGCCTTCCACCTTCAATGTCATTCTGGCTTTGGGGATTGTCTATATCCCGCGCACGGCGCGCATTGTGCGTTCTTCGGTTATTGTACTGCGGGAAATGGAATTCGTCCAAGCTGCCGTTGCCGCTGGTGCGGGGCATTGGCGTATCCTCACGCGGCACATCCTGCCCAATGCCATGGCGCCGGTGATTGTGCAGCTTTCCTTCCTTTTCGCCTTCGCGGTGCTGTCTGAAGCGACCCTT
>JBIKWX010000212.1:0-6530 GCA_044356095.1 Roseomonas sp. | reverse complement strand
TACCACCCTGGAAGCTGCCATTGCCACTTCACCCCAGCCATGCGGCATGGCGGTTGGCAATTACGTCGTTTTCAATGAGGACAAGAAGGCCTTTTTCCCGTCTCAGCCGCTTGCGGAAGCCCCTGGCATTTTGGGTAACGCCTTCCTGGCGCGCCTGGCCAGCATGAACCCTTTGCGCGTTCCAGCCGTGCTCATCAAGCGTGAAACTATTGAAAAAATTGGTCTATTTAGGGAAGATCTGCCCTATTGCGGGGATTGGGAGTTTTGGTTCCGGGCCGCGACACAGGTGCCCTGGCTCTATGTCCCCGGCGCGGTTGCCTATTTCCGGGTCCATGCCCGCAGCCAGACCCGGGCCTTGATGCGCACAGCCCAATCGGCTGAAGATGAACGGCGCACGCTTGACTTGAATGAACAGGCCCTGCCGCCCGAAATGGTACCGCACATCATGCCTCGGGCGCGCGCCCATCACGCGGGCCAGATGCTCCGCAGCGCCAAGGCGGCCCTTGATTTGAAGCTGGTGCCGACCGCTGAACGCTATATTCGTGAAGCTTGCGCCATCTCCCCCGAAGCGGTCGCGACCCCCGAATTTCTGGAATGCCTGAAGCACTCATCCTTGGCGAAGTTGCGCCAGAAGTTCCGTGAAGTGGCTATTAGCTACGGCGCCTGAAAAGCGCCCTGCCGATGTTTCTCGCGGGCATTTGCAGATCACTTCTGACTAGAGCGTGTTGCGTTCACCTGGGTTCACGCAACTCGCTCCAAACCTTTGTTTTTCGAGCATCTTCACGCGTCCAGATGATTCCATCTGAACGCGATCTGCTCTAAAGGCTTTTGTTCGCCAAAGGCTGCATGAAGGGGCCTCGGTCTTCCTCCCGATGCACCTACCCCCGCCAACGCCGCCACAAATCCCAGGCATGCGCGAAAAATGCGGCCGTCAGCGCAATTGACACAAACCCCCACCAGGCCCCGGTCAGCGCCGCGCGGAGCGCCAGCGCGAAAAACACCCCTGGTAGCACCAGCGCGAGCACCGATTGCGGCCGCAGCCCGCGCCCTGTCAGCCACCAAAAACCGAGTAGCGCCAAGGCTTCCACCAGCAGCACCGCCACCATCAGATCAGCCACCTGGCCAGAGGCGAAAAAGGCAGCGAAATCCGGCATGCGGCGCGCCTAATCCTCGGCCGGCACGGCAAAGCCTTCCGGCGGCAGGCCGGCGGCATGGCGCTGCCACATCAGGCGATAGGCGCCTTCAAGATGGCGCGTAAAGCGCGGCGTATTGAACAGGGGCGCGGTTGGAATGGCCGCCGCCAGCTTCGCCTTCAGCGCGCCAGCGCGCGCCGGGTCGCGGCCAAGCGCGATGGCGAGCGCTTCGTATGCCGCCGCATCGCGCGTGATCAACTCCGGCAGGCCAACCGCCTGCAACAGGCTTGCCGCCACACGCCCGGCGAAGGCTTGGCCCATTTGCGTCAGCACCGGCAGCCCGGCCCAAAGCGCATCACTCGCCGTGGTATGCGCATTATAGGGAAGGGTATCGAGGAAAAGATCCGCAAGCCGATGCCGCGCCAGATGCCTTGCCGATGGCAAATGGGGCGCAAAAACCAGCCGCGCCGGATCAACCCCCTGCCCGGCCGCCACCGCGCGCAGCCGATCCATGGCCTCCGCTTCATTCGCGAGCAGCCATAGCACAGAACCCGGCACGGCATTCAGAATGCGCATCCAGGAAGCAAAAACCTCCGGCGTGATCTTGTAGGCATTGTTGAAGCAGCAATAGACAAAGCCATCCGCCGGCAGCCCGGCCTCAGCGCGCGATGGTGTCTCCGGCGCGATCGCCCGGCGGTCATCATTGGCCTGATAACTATCCGGCAGATGCACGATCTTTTCGTCATAGAAGCGCTGCTGATCCATGGGCAGCACGGTCGCATCCGCGACAATATAGTCCAGGAAATCTGCCCCCACCGTACCGGGATAGCCAAGATAGCTGACCTGCACCGGCGCCAGGCGTGCGGCGAAGGGCGCAAGCCGCGCATCCTGGGTATAGCCATTGAGATCAACGGCGATATCAATTCCGGCACGTCGCGCCATGGCAATCAAAGCACCATCGGAAAGACGCGCAGATTCATGGAAATGATCCATGGTGGCGCGGATACGCGCCCGCATACCATCTTCCGCTTCGGGCCCGTAGGAAAAGGCGTGGATTTCGAAGGCGTCGCGGTCATGGCATTCGAATGCGCCGACAAGCAATTGCATCACGGCATGATTGCGAAAATCAGCCGAGAAATATCCGATGCGCAAGCGTTGACGCTGTTCGGCCGGCAGTGGCTGCACGGCAGGCGCGCGCGGCAAGGTTTCGCGCGTATAGGCGCGCGCGGCGATCTGGTGCAGTTCGGGATCGTCGCAAATACCAAGAAGCGCAAAGGGATTGGCCACATATTGCCGCGCGCGCACACGGTCCAGCAGGTATTGTCGCTGCTCCGGAAGCCCCGCCCAAAGCCAGCGGCGCTGCTTGGTATAAACCAGTGATGAAAGCGCCTCCGTTACACCGGGGTCGAGCGCCACCGCCTTTTCGAACCCCGTCACGGCTTCCGATTGCCGGTTCAGCGCATTCAGGGAGTTTCCTTCATAATTCAGCGCTTCAGCCGAATTGGGATCAAGCGCCAATACGCGTTCATAACAAGCAAGCGCCTCTTCGTGCCGGTTCAACAGCGCCAAGGCGTTACCAAGGTTGAGATGCGCGTTCGGATTGCGCGGCGCCACTTCAATGGCGCGCTGATAGGTCGCAATGGCCTCAGGCACGCGCCTTAACGCCTTCAGCGCAACCCCCTTGCCGATCAGCGCTTCCGCATCACGCGCATCGAGCGCCATGGCAGCATCCAGCGCTGCAATGGCTTCCTCGTGGCGGTTCTCACCATTCAAGGCGAGGCCCTTGCCGATCAGCGCCTTGACGGAGCGCGGAGAGGCCGCAGCCAAACGTTCAAACAGCCCGAGCGCGCGCGGATAATCCCTGAGGCCAATAAAGCCGGAGCCGAGCGAGACAAGCGTTTCAAGACTGGCGCGCTGCTTGTCCAAAAAGCCCGTCAGAAACATCACCGCATCGCGATGGGCACCAAGCCTCTGCATCGTATCCGAAAGCGCGGCGGCGGCGCGGGAATGGCCAGGTTCCAACGCCAAGGCAGCGCGAAAGGCATCCATGGCGCCAGCCGCATCACCAAGCTGCAGGCGACATAGTCCACGATTGACATGGAAATCGCCATCAACCCCGACAAAGCCGTGCCTGATGATCTCATTATAAACATCGCTGGCCCGCTGGATATCGCCCGCTTCCAGCAACGCATCCGCCAGGTTGAAATGGGCGAAGGCAAGGGCTGGATCGGCAGCGATGGCGGCGCTGAAGGCTTCAATGGCCGCGGCCTTGTCACCTGCAGCACGGCGCGCATTGCCAAGATCATTCAGCAGCGCGGCATTGGCAGGCGCCAGTTTGGCAGCATGTTCCAAAGCCGCACGCGCAGGCGCTACCTCACCACGTGCAAATAGCGCGAGGCCGAGCAGCCGATTGGCCTCGGCATGGTTGGGCTCCTGCAGCAGAAAGGCGCGATACCCCGCAATGGCCGCGTCCAGATTGCCGGCCTGATGCTGGCGGAGAGAGGCTTGCAAATCGGGCGAGGCCAAGGCGATTCCTTCCGGGCTTAAACGGCGCGCCTTCCTTGCCCGGAAACGCCCCTGCCCGTCCAGCAGGGCAGGGGAGGCGCCTCTCTAAAACAGCGACATCTGCGCCCCTGGCACGGCAAAGCGCGTGCAATCTAGCGCGCCCGTCCCACCGCCGCGTTTTTCGAGCCCAAACCGGCGCATCGCCACCGCAAAGCGCCGCGCGAGCAATTCCGCATAGGGCCCGCTGCCGGTCTGGCGCTGGCCGAAGCGGCTATCATACAGCGCGCCGCCGCGCGTTTGGCGGATCAGCGACAGCACCCGCGCCGCGCGATCGGGCATGTGCCGCGCCAACCATTCCTCAAATAGCTGTTTGATCTCCAAGGGCAGGCGCAGCAGCACATAGCCGGCACTGGTCGCGCCCGCCGCCGCGCCCTGTTCCAGCAGCTTTTCCAATTCCATGTCATTTACCGCCGGGATCATCGGCGCGGCCAGGATGGCGGTTGGCACGCCGGCTGCCGTCAATTCCCGGATCGCCTGCAAGCGCCGCGCCGGGGTGGCAGCGCGCGGTTCCATGATCCTCGCCAAGGCTGGATCGAGCGTGGTCACCGAAAGGCAGACCCGCACCAGATTGCGCGCGGCGAGCCGTTGCAGGACATCCACATCACGCAAAACGCCGGCGGATTTCGTGACGATGGTCACCGGGTGGCTGAAACGGTCCAGCACATCCAAAACCGCCCGCGTCAGCCCCAATTGGCGTTCCACCGGCTGATAGGGGTCCGTATTGGCGCCAAGCGCAATCGGGCGAGGCTGGTAGCCAGGCTTGCGCAGCTCCTTCTCAAGCAGCGCCGCAATATCGGGCTTGAACATCAGCCGTGTTTCGAAATCGAGCCCCGGCGAGAAGCCCAAATAGGCATGGGATGGCCGCGCATAGCAGTAGATGCAGCCATGCTCACAGCCGCGATAGGGGTTGATGGACCGATCAAAACCGAGATCAGGGCTTTCATTGTAACTAAGCGCGGATTTCGCACGATCCTCGGTCAGGCTGGTCGGCAAGGGCGGCAATTCGGCGAAGCTTTGTTCAAGCGTCGCCCAGCCATCATCAAAAGCCTCCCGCCGCGCCGGTTCAAAGCGCACCGGCGGGTTGGAGACAGCGCCGCGCCCCTTGCGCGCCAGGGATGGCATGGCGAAGCAGGCGGTGCCGCTATCGCTGGGCATCAGGTTGGGGATACCATCGGGCATGGAACGCTTCCCTTTCCAATCGCCGCCACAATGCCAAACCCGGCATAGCGGGTCAAGAACAAAATAAGAACAAATGTCTGTTTTGCCTGTCTCCGCCATCATCCCCACGCTGAACGCCGCCGCCAGCCTGCCGGCGACGCTTCCGGCCTTGCGCGGGCAGGTGGCGGAAATCATCATCGCCGATGGCGGCAGCAGCGATGGCACGGTGGAACTCGCGCAAGGCGCTGGCGCAGGCGTGATCAGCGCGCCCCGTGGTCGCGGCCCGCAACTGCGCGCGGCGGCCGAGGCCGCAACCCAGCCCTGGCTGCTCGCGCTGCATGCCGATACGTGCCCGGGCCAGGGCTGGCAGGATACCGTGGCGGGCTTCATCGGCCAGCCCGAGAACATGACCAAGGCCGCCCATTTCTGCTTCGCGCTGGATGATCCAGCGCCCGAGGCACGGCGCCTGGAAGCCATGGTCGCCTGGCGCTGCCATTGGCTCGGCCTGCCCTATGGCGATCAGGGCCTGCTGATCGCGCGTGATTTCTATCAGGCGCTTGGCGGTTATGAGCCCGTGCCGCTGATGGAAGATGTCGCGCTGATCCGACGCATTGGGCGCAAGCGACTGGTGGCTTTGCCTGTGGACTTCATCACCTCGGCCGAGAAATGGCGGCGGGATGGCTGGTATGCGCGCTCAGCGCGGAACCTGTTCTGCCTGTCACTGTGGTTCGCGGGGGTTTCGCCGGAACGCATAGCGCAGGTCTATACGCGCCGGCGCTGATCGGCTTTCTTCGGGTGATGCGCCGTCCCGTTGTGATCATCTTCGCCCGCGCGCCACGGCTTGGCGCGGTGAAGCGACGTCTGGCCGCGGGTATTGGCGCGCGGGGCGCCCTGCGCTTCTACCGCGCCATGTTGGCAGCGACCGCTTGGCCGATTGCGCGTGACCGGCGCTGGCGCACGGTGCTGGCCATCACGCCGGCCGGGGCGCGCGCCGATTGGGCGAAGCTGGCGCCGCCCGGCACGCCGCGCATCGCGCAGGTTTCCGGTGATTTGGGGCGGCGGATGGAAAGAGCGCTCGCCCCCTTCCCGCGCGCCATCCTGATCGGCAGTGATATTCCGGGGCTTGGCGCGGCCGATGTCGCCGCTGGGTTTCGTGCGCTGGGGCGGGCTGATGCGGTGTTTGGCCCGGCGCTGGATGGTGGCTATTGGCTGGTCGGCTTTGGCCCCCGGCGCCCGCATCGCCCCTTCGCGCAGGTGCGCTGGTCAAGCCAAGATGCGCTGGCCGATACCTTGGCCAATTTCCGCCACCATCGTGTCGCGCTGCTACCCCCCAAGCGGGATGTGGATAGCGCCGAGGATTTGGTCGCGCTGCGCCTGCCCGCGCTTATTCCGCCACCGAAACCGCCCATTTTGCGCCCTTGAGATTTCTCTTCCGCAATTTGACGGAAATTTAAGGCATCCAACCTATGCTTTCATTGGGAGGTCCCCAATGGAACCAACAAGCACCGGATCCGATGATAGCGCCCGCGAATGCCGCCAGCGTGTTGCGGCACATTTGCAGGATTTGCATCGCATCCATCTCGCCCTGGCTGAAGACAGCCGCGCGCTGAAACGCTTCACGACGGAAGGCAATGCGCGGGTGGAACTGGAATTAGCCGCCGAAATGCTGGAGCT
>JBIKWX010000211.1:0-6532 GCA_044356095.1 Roseomonas sp. | reverse complement strand
GATGGCGACAAGGGCCATGTGACGCGGGAGCCGGAGCAGGTGCGCGCCTTTCGCGATACCTGGCGCGATGGCATCCATTCCTACCTGACCTATTTGCGGGACCGGCTGACGGTGGCGCGCGACCTGTTGCATGAGAGCGGCAGTATTTTCGTGCAGATCGGCGATGAGAATGTGCATCGCGTACGGGCATTGATGGATGAGGTGTTTGGCGAAGATAATATGATTTCGCAAATATCCACCCAAACTTCAGGCGGTTCGACAGGTGAGTTTCTCAGTAATGTAATTGACACCGTTCTATGGTTCGCTCGTGACCGTAATAAGTTGAAGTATCGCGCTCTGCATCTCGTTAAGCAGGTTGGCGGCGACGGCGCTGATAAATATAACCGTTTGCGACTCCCGGATTTGAGTGGCCGCACAATAACGACGAACGAAAAACAAGGAGATGACCAACTGCCTTCTGGTGCGCGAGTCTACCGGCAAGATAACCTAACAAGTCAAAGTGTCGGCCGCGATAAAGGTGAAGGAGCGGCCTCGTGGTTTCCTGTGAATATACAGGGCAAGGAGATTCGGCCCAATATCAGAGTTCGATGGAAAACTAATGAAGTAGGCATGACTCGACTGCTTCAGGCGGCGCGCGTTGAGCTAACTGGCGCGAGCCTTTCTTATGTCCGATTTTTAGATGATTTCGGCGCAATGCCGTTGAGTAATGCCTGGAATGACATTGGGGGCGTTCAGAGTAGAGCCGACCCTAAGATTTACGTTGTGCAGACGCCAACAACCGTGATCCAACGCTGCATCCTCATGACCACCGACCCCGGCGACCTCGTGCTGGACCCCACCTGTGGTTCCGGCACCACCGCCTATGTCGCGGAACAATGGGGCCGCCGTTGGATCACCATTGATACCTCTCGGGTGTCGCTCGCCCTTGCGCGGTCACGCCTCATGGGCGCGCGCTACCCTTACTACCTGTTGGCCGATAGCCCCGAAGGCCAGCGCAAGGAAGCTGAGGTTAGACGCTCCGCCCCCAAAACCGCGCCCACCAACGGCAGGCTGCGGCTTGGTTTTGTCTATGAACGCGTGCCGCATATCACGCTCAAATCCATCGCCAATAACGCCGAAATTGATGTGATTTGGGAAGAAGCGCAGAAGCGGCTGGAACCGCTGCGCGCCACGCTCAATACCGCACTTAAGACCACCTGGCAGGAATGGGAAATCCCGCGGGAAGCCAAGGATGATTGGCCCAAGGAAGCCAAGCAGGCCCATGCCGCCTGGTGGCAGGCGCGCATCGCCCGGCAGAAGGAAATTGATGCGTCCATCGCAGCGCGGGCTGATGTGGAATACCTGTTCGACAAACCCTATGAGGATAAGTCGCGCATCCGCGTGGCTGGCCCCTTCACGGTGGAAAGCCTGTCCCCACACCGCACGCTTGCGGTGGATTGGGATGATGAATTGATAGACCCAAACAAGCCAAAGAAGGGGCTGGCTGAGGGGCAGGAAAGGCTACCGCAGGATTTCGCCAGCATGATCCTGGAAAATCTGCGCAGCGCGGGCGTGCAGCAGGCGCGCAAGGAAGACCGTATCATCTTCACCAGCCTGAAGGGGTGGCCGGGGGATTTTCTCTGCGCTGAGGGCCGCTTCATGGAAGGTACGCAGGAACGCCGCGCGGGCATTCTGATTGGCCCTGAATTCGGCACGCTGACGCGACCGGATTTGGTGGCGGCGGCGCGGGAAGCGGGCGATGCGGGGTTTGATATATTAGTCGCCTGCGCCTTCGCCTATGACGCGCATTCAGCGGAATTCGACAAGCTGGGCCGCCTGACCGTGCTGAAGGCGCGCATGAACCCTGATTTGCATATGGCCAAAGATTTGAAGGCGACCGGCCATGGCAATCTATTCGTCGTCTTCGGCGAACCCGATATCCAGATTGAAAAGCTGCCCGATGGCATGCTGCGCGTGGCGATCAAGGGTGTGGATGTGTTTAAGCCACAGACGGGAGAGGTTGTCAGCGAAGGCCGCGATGGCATCGCGCTTTGGATGCTGGACACGGATTATAATGAGGAATCCTTCTTCGTCCGCCACGCCTATTTCCTCGGCGCGAATGACCCCTACAAGGCGCTGAAAACTACGCTGAAAGCCGAGATTGACGAAGAAGCCTGGAGCACCCTGAACAGCGACGTATCACGGCCCTTCGCGAAGCCTGCGAGTGGGCGGATCGCGGTGAAGGTGATCAATCATTTGGGGGATGAGGTGATGAAAGTGTTTGCGGTGGGGTGATGGGAGAGAGTTATGTCTGAACAGAAATGTTTGATTTGGCAAACTCCGGCGGAAATTTTCCCGGCGGATAGCCGTCGCGTGAGAGTGAGTTCTTCTCGTGCAGGCGGTTGCTATGAGATTACGCAGGAGGCGTTAGCGCAGCTAGAATGCCTAAATGATAAAGAAAAAGTACTCTTAACGTGCTGGCTCATTGAGCAGCGGCGGCTCGGCGTAGAGTGTCCAAAGATAGATAACCATGTGCTTGACCTCATCAGGCAGGCACGCCCTTGGTCAGTACATGAAAGAGCAGATTATTTGCTACGCTATCTAAAGCGCGAGAGTACATTTCTTGGGCGATTCTTCAGCTTTCTCGCCCGCGATACAAATATCTATCCTAAAATGAGCGGCAATTCTCGAGCCTTGGTTCACGAGTTATTCGCGAACAGCGCTTCAGAGCGGATTGAGGAAATAGTAACGCTTGCAGAATTTTGTGACGAACTTAAATGGCTAAAACTAAAGACGAATAGCTCTACGGGTTCTTTGAGTAATCCTATGTATGAAATAATGCTTTCCCCCCAAGGTTATTTGAGAGTCGAGGAAATTGAGGGAACTAACCCGGAATCGACAGAGGCCTTTATCGCCATGTCGTTCGATCCATCCATGAATAATACTAAGACGGCGATTGAGGAAGGAATCACGGAAGCTGGCTATAAACCAGTTCGTATTGACGATCAGGAACACAACGACAAAATAGATGACGCCATAATTGCTGCGATACGGCGATGTCGGTTCGTTGTCGCTGATTTTACGCAGGGTGAAAGTGGCGCCCGCGGCGGCGTCTACTACGAGGCAGGCTTTGCTCACGGTCTCAATATACCAGTGATTTTTACCTGTCACAAAGAGAAACTCAAGGCAGTTCATTTCGATACACGCCAGTATAATCATATCGCGTGGGATGACGCTTTGGACCTTAGAGAGAGGCTCTCTCAACGTATTTCAGCAACGATAGGCGATGGCCCCTTTAAGAAGCGGTCATAGCTTATGGAATTTTCGATCAAGGTTACCGCATCATGAGCCTACTGCGCCTGATGGGGCTGTGGCCCCAACGGAAAGGGACGGAGTTTATCTGTCGCCGCAGAGAGAGCGCGATGACAGTATCCTGGATTGCCTGATGACCAGGGCCATCTTCATGACCCGGGTTGACCCCACCTATGATGATCTGCCGGAGCAGCGCTATCATTTCCCGCGCACCTATCTCCGGCAGGTCGAAGCCACCCTTCAAGACTGGGTGATTTATTACGAACCACGGCGCTCCTCGGCAGATTTATCCAGTCGTGGGGGCCGTCAAGCCTATTTCGCGACCGCCCGCGTGCGAGAGATCATTCCCGACCCCACATCGCGCGACCATTTCTACGCCTTCATGGATTCCTATTTGGATTTCGCACGGCCAGTGCCGTTCCAAGAAGGCGGACTTTACTATGAATCAGCGCTCCGGCGCCCGGATGGCGGTACAAGTAAGGGCGCGTTCGGGCGCGCGGTGCGCACCCTGCCGGATGCGGAGTATGACGCCATCCTCCGGGCGGCCTTCGCCACGATATTGGGCGCGGACGCAGCCGCCGCCGCCGCAAGGCAAGAACCCGTCCCAGGTTTTGCGCAGGAGATTGAGGAATTTGAGCGCCCCTTGATCGAACGTGTGGTGACGCGCCCCTTCCGAGAGGCCGCCTTCGCCCGCTCCGTCAAGGCTGCCTATGACGATACCTGTGCCTTCACTGGTCTCAAAATCATCAATGGTGGTGGCCGTAGTGAGGTGCAGGCAGCGCATGTGCGCCCGGTCGCCAGCGCAGGGCCGGATTCACTGCGGAACGGCATCGCCCTTTGTTCGACTTTTCATTGGATGTTTGACCGCGGGCTGATCTCGGTCGCTGACGATCATCAATTGCTTTTGGCCAAGGGCCATGTGCCGGAAGCAGCCATGCGGTTGCTCAATCCGGATCGGGTGCTGCTGCCCACACGCCGTGCAGACCAGGCGCCGCATCCAATGTTCCTGCGGTGGCACCGCGAAAACGTGTTCAAGGGATAGGCTGCTCATGGAATTCCGCATCGCCGCCACCTTCACCGAAAGCCTTGCGCGGCTTACCGCGCAGGAACAGAAGGCCGTGAAGACCACTGCCTTTGATCTGCAGATGGATGCCTCGGCACCGGGGCTTTCATTCCATAAGCTGGATCGCGCGGTGGACAAGAATTTCTGGTCGGTGCGGGTGAATGCGGATATCCGGCTGATTGTGCATCGCGGGGATGCCAGCCTGCTGCTGGCCTATGTGGATCATCACGACAAGGCCTATCGCTGGGCGGAACGGCGCAAGATTGAACGCCACCCCACCACCGGCGCCATGCAGTTGGTGGAAGTGCGCGAAAGGGTGGAAGATTTGGTGGTGCGGCCAAAACCGCCCTCGGCCGCGCCGGAACCAAAGCTTTTCGCCGGGCTGCGCAAGCTGGAGATCATGTCCCTCGGGGTGCCCGAGGAATGGGTGAATGATGTGCGAGAGGCGACTGAGTCCTCGCTCTTTGATCTGCTGCCCCATTTGCCACAGGAAGCGCAGGAAGCGCTGTTGCGGCTTGCGGTGGGCGAGAAGCCGGTTGTCGCCGAACCCACGCCTGCCGAGGCCATCGCCGATCCCTTCGCGCATCCGGATGCGCAGCGGCGGTTCCGCATGTTGCAGGATGGGGATGAGCTTCGCCGTGCGCTGGATTTTCCCTGGGATCGCTGGGCGGTCTTTTTGCACCCCGCGCAGCGCGCTTTGGTAGAGCGGCGCTTTGCGGGGCCTGCGCGTGTCACGGGCTCGGCGGGGACGGGCAAAACCATTGTGGCGCTGCATCGCGCCGTGCATTTGGCGCGGCTCAATCCGAAGGCGCGGGTGCTGCTGACCACATTCTCCAAGCCACTCGCCAAGGCGCTGGCGGCGCGGCTGACCAGCTTGGTCGGGAATGAGCCCGCTATTGCGGCGCGGGTTGATGTGCAGGCGATCACGGGCGTTGCTTATGAGCTTTACGGCAAGGCCTTCGGGCAGCCGAATATTGCCTCGGCCGCGGTGGTGCATGGCTTGTTGAAGAAGGCCGCAATGCAGGCGGAAGGCGCGAAATTCTCGGCACATTTCCTTTTCAACGAATGGACGGAAGTGGTTGATGCGCAGCAATTGGCTTCCTGGGAGGGGTATCGGGATGCCTTGCGCTTGGGCCGGAAGATAAGGCTTGGTGAAAAGCAGCGGCAGGCTCTGTGGTCTATTTTTGAGGTCGTGGGCGCTGGCTTACGGGCGCAGAAGCTGGTGACCTGGGCGCATATTTTTGGCCGCCTTGCTGAGCAGGCAGCGGCGGGTAAGAGCCTTATCTATGATTTTGTCGTGGTGGATGAGGCACAGGATTTGAGCATGCCGGAGGCGCGCTTCCTTGCGGCGATGGCTGGCGGGAAGCCGGATGGTTTGTTCTTCGCCGGGGATTTGGGGCAGCGTATTTTCCAGCAGCCATTTTCTTGGAAGGCTCTCGGGATTGATGTGCGCGGGCGATCGCAAAGTCTGAGGATCAATTATCGGACGTCGCATCAGATCAGGACTCAGGCGGATAGGCTGCTACCGGGTGTGGTTTCTGATGTGGATGGCGAGCAGGAAAATCGGCGGGGGACGGTTTCGCTGTTTGATGGACCGGCGCCGGTGATACGGCTGTTCAAGAATGAGGCAGCAGAGGGGGCGGCGGTTGGCGCTTGGATCGCTGATCGGATGCGGGAGGGCTACGCGCCGCATGAAATTGGCGTGCTCGTGCGATCTGCTGCGCAAGTGGCGCGTGCGAGGGGGGCGGCCAAGGCGGCTGGCGCTAAGGCCGTGGAATTCGACGAGAAGGTGGAAGTCACGCCCGGTGCTGTTTCGATCAGCCAAATGCACCTTGCGAAGGGATTGGAATTTCGCGCGGTGGCGGTGATGGCCTGCGATGACGAGGTATTGCCGCTGCAGGAACGTGTTGAGGCAGTTACCGACGAAGCTGATTTGATGGAGGTCTATGAGACCGAGCGACACCTTCTCTATGTGGCCTGTACCCGGGCGCGCGACAGCCTTTGGGTGTCGGGGGTAGAGCCTGAATCGGAGTTTCTGCGGGATATCTTGAGATAAGGCTGGCGTTCGTAGGCATCGGGAGCAAGCGCGCTAATCAGGTACGTCCTTGCCGTCATCAACCGCAGGGGATGGCCTCAATTTAGAGTCGGTTTTGCAGAAGGGGGATCTCTTGTGGCCAG
>JBIKWX010000210.1:0-6544 GCA_044356095.1 Roseomonas sp. | reverse complement strand
AAATGGCTGAAGCGGCGCTGCTCGCGCTGTGGAAACGGCTGGAACGGGGGGAACATGTCGGCACGGCGGAAGTGGAAGCGGCCTTGAGGCTCGCGGAAGGCGGCGCTGCCCAGGGCGAACCGCGCCTGCCCTTGCAGGACCTCCCGGCGATCCGCACGCGAAAGGGGGCGATTGCGCCGCGGAGCGCCGCCCAGGCGGCCTATATTGATATGCTCGCCCGGCACGACATGGTGTTCGGCATTGGCCCCGCCGGTACGGGCAAGACCTATCTGGCGGTGGCGCAGGGCGTTGCCTTGCTGCAATCGGGCCGCGTGGACCGCATTGTGCTGTCCCGCCCAGCCGTTGAGGCCGGTGAAAGGCTTGGCTTCCTGCCAGGCGATATGAAGGAAAAGGTGGACCCCTATCTCCGCCCGCTTTACGACGCCTTGCATGACATGATGCCCGCCGATCAAGTCGCGCGGCGGATTGCCGCCGGGGAGATTGAAATTGCCCCGCTCGCCTTCATGCGAGGCCGTACCTTGGCCCATTGCTACGCCATTTTGGATGAGGCGCAGAACACCACCCCGGCCCAGATGAAGATGTTCCTGACCCGCATGGGGGAGGGCAGCCGCATGGTCATCACGGGCGACCCGACCCAGATTGACCTGCCCGCCCATCAGCCCTCCGGCCTTGTCGAGGCGCTTTCGATTGTCTCCGGCGTGGAAGGCATCGGCATGACGCGCTTTTCTGATCAGGATGTGGTAAGGCATCCGCTGGTTGCCCGGATCGTGGCCGCTTATGGGCGGGCCGATCAGCAGGACCGGGCAAAGAAGGAGAAGTATGGAACCGGGAAGTAGCCGTCCCGGCCAGGGGCGCCGCAAGGGTGCCTCGGCTGGGCTTCGGAGCGGATCGGCGGAGGGGCTTGATATCTCCGTGATCCTGGCGGCGCCAGGCTGGCGCGCTGCCATCAAACAGCCTGAGGCGCTGGCGCGCCGCGCGGCGGGTGCTGCCTTGCGCGAAGCAGGCGCGGCGGGGGCGGTCACTGTGCTGCTTGCTGATGATACCACCGTGAAGCGGCTGAATGGCACGCATCGCGCCAAGGCAAAGGCCACCAATGTGCTGTCCTTCCCGGGCGGCGTTCCCGGTTATCTCGGTGATGTGGCGCTCGCCCTTGGGGTGGTGCAGCGCGAAGCGCGCGGCGCCGGGCGGCGGGTCGCGGCGCATTTCGCGCATCTTGTCGCGCATGGTGCGCTCCATCTGGCCGGGCATGATCACCTGCAAGCCGGTGAGGCGCGGCGGATGGAACAGGCCGAGGCACGCGTGATGCGCCGGCTTGGCCTGCCCAATCCCTGGCGAGGCGCGACATGAGCGAGGCAGGTCACAAACCCGGCCTGTTCTGGAAAATCCAGGGCATGCTGCGCCGCAAGGAAGCGGAATCCATTCGCGATCAGGTGGAAGAACTGATCGAACGCCATGAAGTGCCAAGCGAAGCGCGCCCCGGCGATGGCCAGACCACGAGCCTTGATGCCGAAGAACGCGCGCTGCTTGGCAATGTTCTCCGGCTGCGCGGCATTACCGCCTATGATGTCATGGTGCCGCGCGCCGATATCATGGCAATACCAGAAAGCCATTCATTGGCCGAAACCATCGCGCTGATCCAGACCGAAGGCCATAGCCGATACCCGGTCTATCGCGATGGGCTCGATGACATTATCGGCATGGTGCATATCAAGGATGTCTTTGCTGCTGTCGGCAAGGAAGAAAAAGCCTTCGCTTTGGCCGATGTTCTGCGCCGCCCGCTTTTTGTCGTGCCATCCATCCCCGTGCTCGATCTGCTTTTGCAAATGCGCCAGGCGCGCGTGCATATGGCGCTGGTCGTGGATGAATATGGCGGCATTGATGGCCTGATCACGATTGAGGATCTGGTGGAGACCATCGTCGGCGACATCAGCGATGAACATGATGAGGTAGAGGCACAGCAGATCACCGAACGCCCTGATGGCGCGCTTGATCTTGATGCGCGCACACCGATCGCGGCCTTTGAGGAAAAGCTCGGCAATGTGCTGACGGATGAGGAACGCGCCGCCGATATTGATACGGTGGGTGGCCTGGTCTTCACATTGGCGGGGCGCGTGCCGGCCAAGGGGGAATTGGTGTCCCATCCCTCGGGGCTGGAATTCCGCATTCTGGATGCTGATCCGCGCCGTATTCGCCGGCTTCGTGTACGCCGGCCCGGCGCCAATCCGCGCGTCGCGGCGGAATAGGAAAGCGCGGGCGTGATCGGGCGGGTCTGGAAGGCTCTTGCGTCGCGCCATGGCTGGCGCGCCATAGTGACCGCTTTCGGGCTTGGCATGCTGGCGGTCCTCGCCCTACCGCCGCTTCACATCATCCCGGCGCTGTTTCTCGCCATTCCGGGGCTGCTCGCCATGATCGGCGGGGCAGCAACCTGGACCGGTGCCTTTTGGATCGGCTTTGCCTGGGGCTTTGGCTTTTTCACTGGCGGGCTTTACTGGATCACCTCGGCCATTCTGACCGATGTGGCCCGCTATTGGTGGCTGGTGCCGATTGCGGTGCCTGCCTTGGCGCTACCGCTTGCGTTTTTTGTTGCCGGGCCGGCGGCGATTGCCTGGGGGGCAAGGCCCGGCTGGCCGCGTGTACTGGTTTTTGCCGGTGGCTATGTTGGGTTTGAATTGCTGCGCGGCGAAATCCTGACGGGTTTTCCCTGGAATTTGATGGGCACGGTCTGGGCTTTTGATGCGCTGCCCATCCAAATGGCGGCAGTGATTGGCGTGCATGGCTTGTCGCTGATCACGCTTTTGGTGGCGGCGACGCCCATTCTGGATCGGCGGGCCTTTCTGGGTGGTATTGCTGCGCTTGCTTTTTGTGGCGCCTTTGGCTTTGCCCGGCTTTGGGCGCCGGAGCCTGATCCCCAGCCTATCGGCCTGCTGATCGTACAGGGCAATATCGCGCAGGAGGTGAAATGGCAGGAGCAATCCCGCGTGCCGATCCTGCGCCGCTACGTGGAAGCCACCCGCGAAGCGGCACTTGCGGCTTTGCGCGATCTGCCGCCCGGGCATCGGCTGGCGGTAATCTGGCCGGAAACCGCCGTACCCTTCCTGCTGCCCAATGACCGGGAGGCACGGCAATTGGTGGCCGGCGCCCTGCCGCAAAACACCCTACTGCTGACCGGCACCGTGCGCGGTGATTTCACGCCGGAAGGCTATGCGCGGGATTTGTTCAATAGCCTTGCTGTGATCGGCCCCGATACGCAGGTGTTGGCCACCACCGACAAGATGAACCTGGTCCCCTTTGGTGAATTCATGCCTTTCAGGGGGCTTTTGCCGATCAGGCTGGTGCAAAGCTCGCGCGATTTCACCGCGGCTGATGAAAGGCGCCTTGTGGTAGCGGGCTGGCTGCCGCCCTTTGTCGGGCTGATTTGCTATGAGGTGATTTTTACCGGCCGGATCATGCCGGCGCGGCGCCCCGCCTGGATAGTGAATGTGACGAATGACGCCTGGTTTGGCATCACGGCCGGCCCCTGGCAGCATCTGGCGTCAGCGCGGCTGCGCGCCGTGGAAGAAGGCCTACCTTTGGCCCGCGCGGCGCAGACGGGCGTTTCGGCGGTTTTTGACGCGCGCGGGCGTTTGGTGACGCGCGGCCCCCTCGGCGAATCGGCAATTATTCGGGCGCCTCTGCCCGCGCCGCGTGCACCAACCTTCTACGCTTATCTTGGTCTGGCTTTGCCGTTTGGCTTTTCCTTCGCCGTTTTCGCCTTTGGGTGGATTTTATCTGGGCGAAATCAACGCTGATGTTCCGGTTTTGCTTGAGTCCAAGAAAAATATTGTTTCTTTTTTGAGAATTAAGAAAAACCTATAGCTTCGCTTTGCGTCTTAAGGTATCCTCAATAAAGTTCAATCGCTAGTGGGGATGGGTGCGCCGAACCGCTTGCAACCATAAGCCCAAAGCGTGACCTGAAAAGCGCGCGAAAGTTGCCTTCGCGGCAAGGAAGGGGAAAGATATGAAATCGGTAGTAGCTATGAATGATCTGGATGAACTTGCCGCCAAGAGCGAACGTGAACATCGGGCCAGCCCTATTGACGCCCATGTGGGCGCCCGGGTTCGGCTGCGGCGCACGCTGCTTGGCATGAGTCAGGAAAAGCTTGGCGATGCGCTGGGCCTGACCTTCCAGCAGGTGCAGAAATATGAACGCGGGGTCAACCGCATTGGCGCCAGCCGCCTTTTTGATCTGGCCCGCGTGTTGGATGTGCCGATTGGCTTCTTTTTCGATGACCTTCCCCCCGAAATGGGCGGCAATGTCGCGGTGCGCAGCCGCCCGGCGCTTTACGGCTTCGCCGAAGCCCAGGACCGGTTTGAAGACGACAACATGAACAAGCGCGAAACGCTGGAGCTGGTGCGCGCCTATTACCGCATCACCGACCCGGCCGTCCGCAAGCGGGTTTTCGACCTGATCAAGAGCCTCGCGCCCATCGAATAGGCGCAAGCGCGCCCAGGTCAGGCCCCAGGTCCGGCCCGGCGCAGCATGAATAGCGCCTGCTCGCCAAACAGATTGGCCAGCCTTAATGAGCGGCGCCACGGCGCCCTCAGCCCCTGTTCATCCACGGCCAGCCAGCGTTCCACAGCATAGCCATCCAGCGCGCAGAGCGCGGTGAAATCCGTGATCGTGCAGGGGTGGATATTGGGCGTTTCATACCAGGGGCGGTTCCAGGTTTCCGTATCCGGCATCCGCCCGCCCCACAACAACCGCCAACGCATCTGCCAATGGCCAAAATTGGGGAAGGACACAATCGCGTGCCGCCCGATGCGCAGCAATTGGCGCAGCACCTCTCGCGGCTTTTCCACCGCCTGTAGTGTGCGCGACAGCACCACATAATCAAAGGCGCCATCGGGGTAGAAGGCCAGGTCATTATCCGCATCGCCATGGATAACGGCGAGCCCGGCGGAGACCGCCTTGGTCACCTGCGTCATGTCAATTTCAATGCCGCGCGCATCGGCGCGTTTTTCGCGCGCCAGATATTCAATCAGCGCGCCATCACCACAGCCAATATCAAGGACGCGCGCGTCAGGTGGGATCATCTCCGCGATCAGGCGAAGATCAAGCCGCATATTCTTCGCGACATATTGAACGCCATCCATGGTGATGACCTAAACCCCAAGGCGTTCAGCGCAACCGGCGAGGAAACCGCCAAGCGCGCGATGGAAATCCGGTTCTTCCAACAGGAAGGCGTCATGGCCCTTGTCACTGTCAATCTCAACAAAACTGACATTGGCCGCGGCCATATTCAGCGCGCGCACCAGGGTGCGGCTTTCGCTGGTGGGGAAAAGCCAATCACTATTGAAGGAGGCCACAAAAAACCGCGTCGCCGTGCCACGAAACGCCTTGGCGAGATCACCTTCATGATCAGCGGCCAAATCAAAGAAATCCATCGCCCGCGTGATGGTCAGATAGGAATTGGCATCAAAGCGGCGCACAAAGGTGGAACCCTGATGGCGGAGGTAACTCTCTACCTCAAACACATCCTCCAGAAACGTCAGCGCGGCAGCACCGCGAAGCCGCCGGCCGAATTTCCGCGTGAGCGCCTTTTCGGACAGATAGGTGATATGCGCCACCATGCGCGCCACAGAAAGCCCCTTGGCCGGAATGATGTCCGCTTCCCAATAGCGCCCGCCCTGCCAATCCGGATCAGAATGAATGGCCGCGCGCCCCACTTCATGGAAGGCGATGTTCTGCGCTGAATGATGGGCGGCGGTGGCGATGGGGGCGGCGGCATAGACCGCTTCCGGATAGGTCGCGGCCCATTCCAGCACCTGCATCCCGCCCATGGACCCGCCAATCACGGCGAGCCAGCGATTGATGCCAAGCTTTTCCATCAGGCGCTTTTGTGCGCGCACCATGTCGCGAATGGTGACCGAGGGAAAATCCGTCCCCCAAGGCCTGCCAAGCCCACGCCCCGCGGCATCGGTCATTTCACTGCGCGGGCCGGTGGAGCCCATGCATCCGCCCAGCACATTGGCGCAGACCAGGAAATAGCGATCCGTATCCAAGGGCCGACCAGGGCCGATAATATTTTCCCACCAACCTGGCTTGCCCGTGATGGGGTGGTTTTCCGCGACATATTGATCGCCCGTCAGCGCGTGGCAGATCAGCACGGCATTGCTGGCCGCCGCATTCAGCCGCCCATAGGTGCGATAGGCGACCGTGAGGGGTGCCACGACCGCGCCGCATTCCAGCGCAAGCCCATCGGGAAAAAGGGCGGCCTGATGGTCCACATCGGGCAGCGGGGCGATGGCTTGGCTCATGAACGGGGTTTTACGCCGGCCCACCCCCCCGCGCAACCTTGGCGTGTGACTCAAGGGGCGCTTGGCGTATAGCCATGTGGGCGTTATTGCTGCGGCGAAGATTTGGTCCCGCATGAACGATAAGCCCTCTGCCACCCCCGCTGCCGATCCAGACCTGCAGGCGCTGCGCGCCGAGATAGATGCGCTGGATGATGCGATGCATGATCTGCTCATGCGCCGCGCTGCCGTTGTGGCGCGCATGGCCGCC
>JBIKWX010000020.1:0-21258 GCA_044356095.1 Roseomonas sp. | reverse complement strand
TTCCCGCGCCGGCGTCCGGAAGGGGCCGATATGCAGCCCATACCATTTGCCGCCATGGATCATGTGCAAATGCTGAAAGCGCGGCAGCGATGCCTCCGCCGCGTCCAACAGATTGCGCAGCATCGTCACATTGCCGGGCACATCCTCAACGCCGGTTTCGCCATGCGGCGCGCGGGAAGCATAGACAATATGGGTAATGTCAGGCCGCGCCGCGATGGCGCGCGCGAGTGCCGGCCCATCCCAAAGATCGGCGGTGATCCAGGGGATGCCATTGCCGGGGTCGCGCCGTGTCAGGCCAATCGGCGTGAAGCCAGGGTTGCCTTGCGCGGCTTCCAGCACGCGGCTGGCAGCAGCGCCGCTGGCGCCGACGATCAGGGTGACGCGGGTATTGGCCATGGGCGTATCCTCCTGCGGGGATGAACCCATGGCCGCGAGCGCGATGCAAGCCATACGGCATTCTTGACCTGCGGGCGCATCACGCCCTAAGAGTCAATTATCGGTTGCAAAACCGATCCTCGCGATTTGTCCGGTCTTCTTGCGGCGAGGTTCCGAAAGGGCGTGGGTGGCGACACCCCCGAAAACAAACGCGCTAAAGGGCCGCGGGGTCATCATGCCCCGTTCCCGCTAGGGGCTGGACACCATCATTGTGTGAGAGGTCCCAGCCGTGCCGAAAAATTCTCGCCCCAGCCGCCCCCTTCGCCCCGCGACGCAGCTTGTGCGCGGTGGGCTCATGCGCTCCAATTTCGATGAGCTGGCGGAAGCGATGTATCTGACCTCGGGCTTTGTCTATGACAGCGCGGCCCAGGCGGAAGGCACTTTTGCGGGCACGGAAGCGCATTACCAATATTCGCGCTTCGGCAACCCAACCGTCAGCATGCTCGAAGCGCGCCTGGCGGCCCTGGAAGGGGCGGAAGCCTGCCGCGCGACGGCGACAGGCATGGCAGCAGTGCATTCGGCAATGCTGTCCCATTTGAAGACAGGCGATCGCGTGGTGGCATCCCGCGCACTTTTCGGGTCCTGCCATTGGATCGTCTCAACCCTGCTGCCGCGTTATGGCGTGGAAACCGAATTCGTGGATGGCAGCGATCTGGCGCAATGGCGCGCCGCACTCTCGCGCCCCGCGACCATGGTGCTGTTGGAAACGCCGTCCAACCCCATGCTGGAAATCGTCGACCTGCGCGCCGTGTGCGACCTTGCGCACAAGGCCGGTGCGCTGGTGGTGGTGGATAATGTCTTCGCCACCCCCTTGCTGCAAAAGCCGATGAGCTTCGGCGCGGATATTGTTGTCTATTCCGCGACCAAGCATTTTGATGGCCAGGGCCGCGTTTTGGGCGGCTGTGTCATGGGGTCAAAGAAATGGGTGGATGAGGTGTTGCAGCCCTTCATCCGCAATACCGGCCCTTCGATCAGTGCCTTCAATGCCTGGGTGATCCTGAAAGGGCTTGAAACCCTGCATCTGCGCGTGCCCGCCATGTGCCGCAGCGCTTCCGCCATTGCCGATATGCTGGCGGAACGGGCCGAGGTTGCGCGCGTGCTCTATCCCTTCCGGGCGGATCACCCGCAGCAGAAGCTTGCCATGGCGCAAATGTCCGCCGGCGGCACGCTGGTGAGCTTTGACATCAAGGGCGGCAAGGAAGCCTGCTTCCGCTTTATGGATGCGCTGAAGCTGATTGATATCGCCAATAACCTTGGCGACGCGAAATCCATGGCGACCCACCCGGCCACCACCACCCATATGCGGGTCGGTGCTGAGGAACGCGCGAAGCTTGGCATCACCGATGGCACGGTGCGGCTTTCCGTGGGGCTTGAGGATGTGGCCGATCTGATTGACGATCTTGCCGAAGCGTTGGATGCTGCCGCCGGATGAGGCAGTTTCCAAAAAAATCTTTACAAATGACCCCTTTGCGGTGCTGAATTGGGTTTGAGGAAGGCACAAATGAACGAAAGGGATTCATTCGTCGCAACGACGCGTGGGATAAGGGTTGCCGTGCGCGCCTTTTATCTCGCGGAGCAATCCATGCCTGAAAGCGCCCAATTCGTTTGGGCCTATCAGGTGGAAATCGCCAATCTGGGGCGGGAGACGGTGCAGCTGATCCGCCGCACCTGGCAGATCACGGATGGCACGGGCCGCACGCAACAGGTGCAAGGTGCGGGCGTGGTGGGCGAACAGCCCATCCTGGAACCGGGGGGGCGGTTCGAATATACCTCCGGCACACCACTCGGCACACCATCGGGTTTTATGCGCGGCGCCTATCACATGGTGGTGCGCGATACTGGTGAGGCGTTTGATGTCGCCATCCCGGATTTCAGCCTGGACAGCCCGCATTTGCCTTCAGCGCGGTTGCATTGAGGGTCGTCCGGCTCAATTCTCCTTATAGCGATACCCAATGCCATAAAGCGTTTCGATCTGGTCGAAATCCTCAGCCGTCTGGCGGAACTTCCGGCGGATGCGCTTCACATGGCTGTCAATCGTGCGGTCATCCACATAGATATTCTCGCCATAAGCGGCATCAATCAGCTGATCGCGGTTCTTTACCATGCCGGGGCGCAGCGCGAGTGCCTTCACCAGCAAAAACTCCGTGACCGTCAATTGCACGGGCTTGCCCTTCCAAAGGCAGGTATGCTTCGTCTCATCCAGCATCAAATCGCCGCGCGCCAGCACACCACCGGGTGGGGCGCCTGAACCTTCCGCGCGCGCGCCCTCATTCCGGCGCAGCAGGGCGCGGATGCGTTCCAACAATAGCCGCTGCGAAAAGGGCTTGGTGATATAGTCATCGGCGCCGAGGCGGAGCCCCATCAGCTCATCCACTTCCTCATCCTTGGAAGTCAGAAGCACCACCGGCATATTGCTGCGCTGGCGCAGGCGCTGGAGCAATTCCATGCCATCCATGCGCGGCATTTTGATATCGAGCACCGCGAGGTCGGCCGGCTTGGCGAGCAAGCCCTGCAGCGCGCTTTCCCCATCCGTATAGGTGCGCACCTGGTAGCCTTCCTGTTCCAGGGTCATGGAAACGGAAGTGAGGATATTGCGGTCATCATCCACAAGGGCGATGGTTTGCGGCATTGCTATGATACTCCGACGCGGCAGAGACATTCTTTTGCCGCGACAGTGAATATAATGCGAGCCAATTGTGGCAATAGAGCAGCGAAGATTTGCGTAACCGCTAGGCGGTTCCCCAAATAGACATAAGCTGCTCTATATATTACGTTTTGCAGAGCAAGAAACTCGATTTGATGGAATCATCAAATCGAATATTGCTCTGCGGCAGGCCGGAGAAGGGCGATGGAACATTACGATGCCATATTGGAAGCACGGCGGCTGATCCGCGCCGGGCGGGCGGCAAGCCTCGCAACCGGGCTGGATGGGCAGCCCTTCGCCAGCCTCGTTACACCCGCCAGCGCGCCGGATCTCTCGCCGCTCATGCTGCTGTCATCGCTTTCGGAACACACGCGGCATTTGCAGGCCGATCCGCGCTGCGCCCTGCTGATCTCCGGCACGCCAACCGGCCCCAATCCGCAAACCGCGCCCCGCGTGACCGTGACCGGCATCGCGGAGCTGGTGCCGGCGGAACAGGTGGCCGCACTCAAGGCACGTTGGCTCGCGGTGCATCCCTATGCCGCGCTTTATGCAGATTTCGGCGATTTTGCGCTGTGGCGTGTGACCATCGGTGGCGCGCTTTTGGTGGGGGGCTTTGCCCGGGCAGTGCGCCTCAAGGCCAGTGCGCTGGTGCCGGATGCGGCAGCGGTGGCGGCCGTGGCGGCGGCCGAGGCCGAGATCATCGCCCATGTAAACCAGGACCACCCGGATGCCGTGGCCGCCATCGCGACCGGGCTATTGGGCGGCGCCCCCGGCCCCTGGCGACTGGTGACGGTGGACCCTGATGGCTGCGATATGTCGGATGGCGAGGCATCGTGCCGGCTCAGCTTCCCGGCCCCGGTGGGCGATGCGGATGCCGTGCGCACCGCGCTGATCAGGGCAGCGCGGGAAGGGCGGGCAGCCCTGGCCGGGCAAGCACCCTCTACCCGCTGATCTTGCCGCAATTCTGCCGCGAGCCAACCTGATAGAGCGCCCATAAGCCGTATGGGCGGCGCTATCTAAGGTTGGTGGAGGTTGTCCTTTTCATGAGTCCTGCTGCAAAAGCCTTGGCCGGGACCGGTGTGACCGGGGCTGAAATCATTCACGCCAATCTGCTGCCGCCCGCGCTGATTGCCCATGCGCTGCGCCGCAATGAAGGCCGGCTTTCCGCCGATGGTGCTTTTATCGCCGTGACCGGCACCCATACCGGCCGGTCCGTGCAGGACAAGTTCGTGGTGGAAGACCCCGAAACCCGCGCCGATATCTGGTGGGGCAAGGTCAATCAGCCCATGGCGCCGGAACGCTTCGCGGGCCTTGCTGCGCGCGTACGCGGCTGGCTTGGCGAAAAGCCCGAATTGTTCACGCAAGATCTTTATGCCGGCGCTGATCCCGCGCATCGCGTGCGGGTGCGCTTGGTTACGACCAATGCCTGGCATGCGCTGTTCGCGCGCAATATGTTCATTCGCCCGGCGCCAGCCGAATTGGCGGGGTTCCAGCCTGATTTCACCATTCTGCATGCGCCGGAATTCCAGGCGGACCCGGCGCGCGATGGCTGCCGGTCTGAAACCGTGATTGCGCTTTCCTTTGCGGCAAAGACCATTGTGATCGCTGGCACATCCTATGCCGGCGAAATCAAGAAAAGCATTTTCACTGTCATGAATTGGCTGCTGCCGGCCAAGGGCGTGCTGCCCATGCATTGCAGCGCCAATGTCGGCGACAAGGGCGATGTTGCGCTGTTCTTTGGGTTGTCTGGCACCGGCAAGACCACGCTTTCCTCCGACCCGGAACGCAATCTGATCGGCGATGATGAACATGGCTGGTCCGATGCCGGTGTCTTCAATTTCGAAGGTGGCTGCTATGCGAAGGTTATCAAGCTCAGCCGTGAGGCCGAGCCGCAAATCTGGGATGCGTCACATCGTTTCGGTGCCGTGTTGGAAAATGTGATTGCCGATGCAGCGGGCCGGCTTGATTTGAATGATGGCAGGCTCACGGAAAACACCCGTTCCTGCTATCCGCTGCCCTATATTCCGAACATTGTGGAAAGCGGTGCCGCCGGCCTGCCGCGCAATGTGGTGATGCTGACGGCGGATGCTTTCGGCGTGCTGCCGCCGATTGCCAAATTGTCCCCGGCGCAGGCCATGTATCACTTCCTGTCAGGCTATACCGCGCGGGTCGCGGGCACGGAAAAGGGCCTGGGTAAGGAACCTCAGGCGACGTTCTCCACCTGCTTCGGTGCGCCCTTCCTGCCGCGCCGGCCGGAAGTTTATGGCCAGATGCTGGCGGAGCTGATGGCGCGCCATGGCGCTGATTGCTGGCTGGTGAATACCGGCTGGACCGGCGGTGGTTACGGCACGGGCAATCGCATGCCGATCAGCGTCACGCGCGCCCTGCTGCGCGCTGCGCTAGATGGCAGCCTGGCCCGCGTGGAATTTCAGCGCGATCCTTTCTTCGGCCTGATGGTGCCGAAGGCCCTGCCCGGCGTGCCGAGTGAAATGCTCAACCCGCGCGATACCTGGGCCGACAAGGCCGCCTATGATCGCACGGCGCGCGATCTGGTCGCGCGGTTTGAGGCAAATTTCGCGACCTATGCTGATGCGGTGGGTGAGGATGTGAAGGCGGCTGCCATTCGCGCTGCGGCATGAGCGCTGGCTTTGATTGGCTGAAGCCGGCCTCTGCCGAGGCCGGTAAGCGCAATGTCTTGGGCGGGGCTTTGCTGCCCTGTTCGGTGGCACCCATCACCGGGTTTTTTCGTGATGGCTGCTGCAATACGGGCCCTGAGGATATCGGACTGCATGTGGTTTGTGCCGAGGTCAGTGCTGAATTCCTGCAATTCAGCAAGGCGGCAGGGAATGATCTTTCCACGCCGCGCCCGGAATATGGCTTTGCCGGGCTTTCGCCAGGGGATCGCTGGTGCCTTTGCGCTGCGCGTTGGGAAGAAGCGCGCCGCGCGGGATTTGCGCCTCCCGTATTGTTGGAAGCAACGCATGACGCGGCGCTGCAAATCTGCGCGCTGGATGATCTGATGGCGCATGCCTTGGATGCGCCGGCGTGACTCCAACGCGCTTTTTCCTGGTCCGCCACGCGCTGGTGGAACCATCCGCCCGCGCGGTGCTGTATGGCAGCATGGATGTGGGCTTGTGCGATCTGGCCTTGCAGGAAGAAGCGGCATCCTATCGCTGGTTGGCTGAGCGGCTGCCGCAGCCGGCGCGTTGGTTTGTCACCAACCTATCCCGCACCCGCGCCACTGCCGCGGCAGTTTTTGCGGCGGGCTATCCAAATGCGGATTTGGAAGCGGAGCCCGATTTCGCCGAACAGCATCTTGGCGAATGGCAGGGCATCCCGCATGAGGCCTTGCCCGCGCTGCTGACGCGCCCGGCGCATCCCTTCTGGCCCCATGCCGGTGAGGAACATCCGCCGGGCGGGGAGAGTTTTCGCGAAGTGC
The DNA here is from genome assembly GCA_044356095.1 of Roseomonas sp. Classification (GTDB taxonomy): domain Bacteria; phylum Pseudomonadota; class Alphaproteobacteria; order Acetobacterales; family Acetobacteraceae; genus Neoroseomonas. Next base: position 14,740 of record JBIKWX010000020.1, on the reverse strand, counting down.
AGGCGCGTGTCGCTGGCGTGCTGGAACGCCTGGCGACGCTATTGGAAGGCCAGGATATTGTGATTGTGGCGCATGGTGGTTCGATCCGCGCCGCTTTGGCCCATGCGATGGGGCTTTCGCCGGATCAGGCTTTGGTCTTCAGCATCAAGAACCTGTCCCTGACGCGCATTGAAAAACACGGCCTCGATTGGCGCGTGGCGTCGGTGAATGAGGAACCCTGGACCCCAGCGCCAGCAGGGGTTTGATCGCAGTCTGCAAGAAACCCTTCCCCCGACGCGAATCCTTGGTGTAGAGTCTGGCGAATCAACGGGTTGGGAAATGGTTTTCATGCGCCCTCTCATGCTTTTTAGCGCCTTACTCCTTGGCATGCTTGGCTTTTCCGGCGGCGCACGCGCCCAGGCCGAAGAACAGGCCTTGGTGGACCGCGCCACGCTGACGCTGCAGGAAATGATGGGCCCTGCGGATAACACTGGCGATGCCCGCGCGCTGCTGCGCAATGCGAGGGGAGTCTTGATCTGCCCGCGCGTCTTCCGCGCCGGCTTTTTCATCGGCGGTGAGTTTGGCGAATGCGTACTCGCCGCGCGCGGTGGTGGCGGGTCCTGGTCCTCCCCTGCCTTCTATAGCCTGGTCGGCGGCAGTTTCGGTTTGCAGGCCGGCTTGCAGGATGCGCAGGTGATTTCGCTCATCATGACCGAACGGGGCCTGAACGCCATTCTGGATAGCCAGTTCAAATTCGGCGCCGAGGCTGGGCTTGCTTTCGCGACCCTCGGGCGCAGCATCCAGGGTGCCACAACGGCAGCGGTGGGCGCGGATATCGTCACCATTGGCCGCAGCCGCGGGCTTTTCGCTGGCATTACGCTGGATGGCGCCGTGCTATCGGCCAATAGCTCCGCCATGCGGGCCTATTTCGGGCGAGAGGCAAGCGCGCGGCAGGTGGTAGTGGCGATGGAGTTGCATAACCCTGGCAGCGACCCGCTGCGCGGCGCGCTGATGCGCCTTGGCGGGCCGGAAAGCGGTGGTGGCAATTCGGCGGCGCCCTCGGGTGGCACCACGCAGGGCAGCGCAGCGCCGGGCCGCGTGCAGACGGAAAGCCTGCCGCCTGCTTCCGGTGGTCGCCGTTGAGATAAGGCGCTTTGCCGTCATTTGACTTCTGGCGTGTCTGACAAAACGCCTTTCTGGAAAAGCAAGACGCTCGCCGAGATGTCTCGGGCGGAATGGGAAAGCCTGTGCGATGGTTGCGGGCGCTGCTGCCTGCATAAGCTGCGCGATGAGGATACCGATGCGCTCGCCTATACCGAAGTGGCGTGTCGGTTATTGGATTTGCAGAGCTGCCGCTGTTCCGATTACGCCGAACGCAAGAAGCGCGTGCCGGATTGCGTGAAGCTGACGCCGAAAAAGCTCGCCGCGATTGATTGGCTGCCGCCAAGCTGCGCCTATCGCATGGTCGCCGAGGGTCGGGATTTGGCCTGGTGGCACCCGCTGGTCTCGGGCGATACGGAAAGCGTGCATCGCGCGGGGGTTTCGGTGCGCGGGCGCGCGATTGATGAACGCAAGGCGGGCGCCTTGGAAGATCATGTGGTGCGCTGGCCGGGGATGATGCCGCGGAAGGTGAAGGCGCCTGATTGACGCCGCCTGCTATCCGCGCGACGAAAGCGCCCTAAGTCTTACGAAGGAAGCCCCAATGAAGGACGCGATTTATGGCGGCGTGAATGCCGCGGTGCTGACGGCGATGAAGCCCGATCTGACCCCCGATCTGCATCGTATGGCGGCGCATGCCAAATGGCTGCTGGCCAATGGCTGCAATGGGCTTGGCGTGCTGGGCACCACTGGTGAGGCTAATTCCTTCGGCCTGCATGAACGCAAGGCCATTCTGGAAGGGCTGATTGCGCGCGGCATTCCGGCAGCGCGCATGATGCCCGGCACGGGCTGCGCCAGCCTGATGGATAGCGTGGAACTGACCAAGCATGCGCGCGATGCCGGCTGCCCCGGCGTGCTGATGCTGCCGCCCTTCTATTACAAGGGCCCGTCGGATGATGGGCTATTCGCCTATTTCTCGGAAGCGCTGAACCGCATTGGTGGCGGCGTGAAGGTTTATCTCTATCACTTCCCGCAGCAATCGGCGGTGCCCTTCAGCCTGGCCTTGCTGGAACGCCTGATCAAGGCATTCCCTGGCACCATCAAGGGGGTGAAGGATTCATCGGGCGATTACGCCAATATGCAGGCCATGGTGCAGGCCTTCGCCAAGGATGGGTTTGAGGTTTACTCCGGCAGCGATGAATTCCTGCAAAGGATCCTGGCCGAAGGTGGCGCGGGCTGCATCACTGCGGCATCGAATGGCAATTCGCATTGGGGTGGCATTGTCTATGCCAAGCGCACCGGCGCTGAAGCCGATGCGGCGCAGGCCGTGTTGAACGCGACGCGCAAGGCCGCGACTTCCGTGCCGCTGATCCCGGGGCTCCGTGAGATCATTGCGCGCAGCACGGGTGATGCGGGTTGGCGCAGCATTCGCCCGCCGCATCTTCCGCTGAATGCCGCTCAGGCCGAAGCGGTTTGGGCCGCTTGGGGCGCGGCGGGGGCGCTGCCTCTGCCAGGGCTTTCGCCCGCCAAGGCAGCGGAATAACGCCGTGAAAGAGCCTTTGCGCTGCCGCCCGCCGGCGGTCGCGACCGTGCAAATTGATGATGCCAATCTGCGTGTCACGCGCTGGGATTTTGAACCCGGCGCGGAAACCGGCTGGCATCGCCATGGCATGGCCTATGTGGTCGTGCCGGCAACCGATGGTACGCTATTGGTCGAATTGCCGGGCGGTGAGACGATGACGGCGGAACTCAAATGCGGCGTGGCTTATGCGCGCGCCGCAGGGGTTGAACATAATGTCGTCAATGGCGGCACCGCACCACTCGCCTTTGTCGAAACCGAACTCAAGCATTTGATTGGGTGATTTTCTTGCCGGGCAGCGTCACCAACGCCAGCCCGATAAAGACCAAGGCCGCAGCCGGGATGGTGAGCCAGCCCGGCACCTCGCCAAAAATCGCGAAACCCCAGATCAGCCCAGTGATGGTGACGATATAACCCACCTGCGATGTCACCACGCCGCCCTGGGTTGCGAGTGATCGGAAATAGATCAGATAAGCCAAAGCCAGCAGCACGCCTTGCGCCATGGTAAGGGGCAGCCCGGCAATATCCACGGCGCGGATTTGCCCGGTGGAAAACGCAATCACCGCCATGATCAGCGCCGCCGCGCCGCAAGTGCCGGCTGCCAGCGCCAAGGGTGCTGCGCCGCGCGGCGCAAGCTTCACGCCAGCGATATTCGCCACCGCATACCAAACCGGCGTAAAGGCCGCGAGCAAGGCCCAGGGTAGCGCTTCGGGGTCCGGTAGCGCGGCACCTGGTGCCATCGCCAATCCAATCCCGACCAGACCCAGAATACTGCCGCCGATGCGCCGCCAGGATACTTTCTCCATGCGTAGCGCCATGGCGCCCAGCACCGTCAGCATCGGCGAAAGCGGGATCAACAAGGAAAAGAAGCCCGCTGGAATATGCTGCAAACTTGTGAAGCCAAACAGGTTGGACAGCACAAGCCCGGTCAGCCCTGAAACGCCGTAATGGATCAGATAAGGTCGCTTCAACGCAGGGATTTCGCGCCGCGCAAAACAGACCGTGAGCAAGGCAATGGTGCTGAAACCCGAAGCGCCCAAGGCGATCATCAGTGGCGGCCAACCCATGCCGCCCAAGGTCTTCACGAATATCGGCGTGGCGCCCCAGATGGTGCCAAGCAGTAACAGCGGCAGAATGGCGTTGAGCGCGAAACGCATGGCAACACTCGCGCGTGAAACGGCCCCAGTGTCAAGCGGTTGAAAATTGGTGGCGCTTGACGGCATGGTGCGGTGATGTCTCTGCCCGATTCGGAAATGGTGCCGCTGCGCCCTGGCTTGCTGGGGCCGGCAGAGCTTTGCCCGGTGCGCTGGCGTCGTTCGGAACGCGCGCGTTCGATCAGTTTGCGGATTGATCCCCGCGCCGGCGATGTGGTGGTGACGCTGCCCATGCGCGCGAGCCGCCGTGCGGGTATGGAGCTTCTGACGACGCACGCCGCCTGGGTGCTGAAGCGCATCAAGGCCTTGGCGCCGAGTATTTCTCTGGCGGATGGTGCAGCAGTGCCGCTTGGTGGCGTGCCGCATCCCGTTTTGCATGATCCATCGCGGCGCGGCGGTGCTTTCGTGGAAAATGGCGCCATCATTGTGACGGGTGCTGTGGAATTTTTGCCGCGGCGTTTGCGGGATTTCCTGCGTGGTGAGGCAAAACGGCGCATCCTGCCTTTGGCTGCGATCCACGCTGAGAAACTTGGTGTCGCCATCAAGGCCATTCGCGTGAAGGATACGCAAAGCCGCTGGGGGTCTTGCGCGCCGGATGGCACACTTGCCTTTTCCTGGCGGCTGGTCATGGCGCCGGATGCGGTGCTGGATTATGTTGTCGCGCATGAGGTCGCGCATTTGCGTGAGCTGAATCATTCTCCGCGCTTTTGGGCGCATGTCGCGGCACTGGCCCCGCATCGTGAAGAAGCCGAGGCCTGGCTGCGTGAAGAAGGGCCGGCGCTGTTGCGCGTTGGCTGATACACAAAGGGATTGAGGGGTGCGATGAAAGCCGTTGGATACCGGAAATGCCTGCCGATTGATCAGGCGGATGCGCTGATTGATCTGGATATCGCAGCCCCCGCCGCGCCGGCCGGGCGCGATCTGCTGGTGGAAATCCATGCGGTATCGGTGAACCCTGTTGATACCAAGGTGCGCCGCCGCGATGACCCTGGTGAGGCGCCGCGCATCCTTGGCTTTGATGGTGCGGGCGTGGTGCGCGCCGTGGGGCCGGATTGCACACTGTTTCGCCCGGGTGATGAGGTGTTTTACGCCGGCGTGATCAATCGCTCCGGCACCAATGCTGAATTGCATCTGGTGGATGAACGCATTGTCGGGCGGAAGCCGCGCAACCTGACCTTTGCCGAAGCCGCTGCCGTGCCGCTGACGGCGATTACCGCCTGGGAAGGCATGTTTGATCGGCTTGGCGTGCCGCAAGGCGGCGGGCAGGGGCAGACGCTACTGGTGATTGCCGGTGCGGGCGGCGTTGGTTCCATGGTGATCCAGATGGCGCGTGCGCTGACCGGGCTGACGGTGGTGGCCACCGCATCGCGCGCGGAAAGCGTACAATGGTGCCGCGATTTGGGCGCACATCATGTGGTGGATCATCACGGCGATATCGCCGCACAGATGAAGGCGCTTGGCCTGCGCGGGGCGAATTACATCTATTCTGCCAATACCACTGCGAAGAATTGGGCCGCGATGGTGGAAGCTGTCGCCCCACAAGGTCGCATTGTGCTGATTGAAAGCCAGGCGCCGGTGGATGCGCGCGATGTCATGCGCAAATCGGTCTCGATCCATTGGGAGCTGATGTTCACGCGGCCCTTGTTCAACACGCCCGACATGATCGAACAGCACCGCCTGTTGAATGAGGTTGCCGGGCTGATCGAAGCCGGGCGCATGCGTGGTACCATGACACGCAATCTGGGTAAGATAACCGCAGCCAATCTCACGCAGGCGCATGCGCTGGTGGAAAGTGGCGGCATGATCGGCAAGGTGGTGCTGGAAGGTTTTTAGATCACGATTGGTCGTGACAAGGTAGTGATGATGCAAAACCCCTTTGTGCAATTGGCAGAAATCCATCGCGGCCCGGCGGTGGAAAGCATTCATCACGGCATCGCTGTGGTGATGGATAGTGATGGGCGCCAGGTGCTGGCAATGGGTGATCCTGCCTTCGTCACCTTTCCACGATCCTCATTGAAGCCCTATCAGGCGGTCGCTTTGGTGGAAACCGGCGCGGCGGATGCGCTGGGGTTGACTGAAGAACACCTCGCCCTTTCCTGCGCCTCCCATAGCGCTGAGGATTTTCAGGTAGCTTTGGTGCGTGATTGGCTGGCGCGCATGGGGCTTTCTGAATCGGCGCTGGTTTGCGGGCCGGATATGCCGCGCGCGGCGGCGGATCAGGTGAAGATTTATCGCGCCGGTGGCGATCGGTCCCGCATCTATCATAACTGCTCCGGCAAGCATTGCGGTTTTCTGAGTGTGTCGCAGAAGCTTGGCGCACCGGTGGCGGGTTATGATGATCCCGCGCATCCGACGCAAAAGCTGTATCTGGAGATCCTGTCGGAATTGCTCGGCAGCGATGCGGGGCGTTTGCAGGCGGGTGTGGATGGTTGTGGTCTGCCGGCCTTGGCGCTTTCCATGCAGGCCATGGCCCAGGCGGCAGCGCGTTGGGCAGCGCGTAAGGTGGCAAGCCCTGCGCGGCGCAGCGCGATTGAAAGTTTGCAGGCCGCCATTGCGAAATATCCGGATCATCTCTCTGGGCGGGATCAGGCGACCAGCCGCATTGTGCGCGCCACCAATGGCCGCGTGCTGCTGAAAGGCGGCGCTGAAGGTTTCGTCGTGGGCTTTGTGCCGGATCAGGGCTTGGGGATTGCGGTTAAACTTGCCGATGGCGCATCGCGCGCCAAGATGGGGGTTTTCGCGGCATTGCTTGGCCGGCTTGGCCTGCTGGATGCTACCGCCACAGCCGCGTTGGTGCAGGCGGTGGAAGGCGATATCGCGGACAGCAATGGCAAGCCCGTCGGGCGCATTGCCGTGACGCTGCCAGCGTAAGGGCGCGATCATGCATGTGCTGATTGCCGGTGGTGGTGTTGGGGGGCTGGCGCTGGCGTTGATGCTGCATCAGCGCGGCATTGCCTGCACAGTGCTGGAAGCCGCGGCGGAAGTGAAGCCGCTTGGCGTTGGCATCAATACCTTGCCGCATGCCATTCGCGAATTGGCCGCGCTTGATCTGCTGCCGGCGCTGGATGCCGTTGCCATCCGCACGCGTGAATTGCGCTATTTGAATCGCTTCGGGCAGGAGATTTGGAAGGAACCGCGCGGGATTTGGGCGGGGCATGATGTGCCGCAATTTTCAATCCATCGCGGCCATTTGCACCAGGTATTGTGGCAGGCGGCGAAGGCGCGGCTACCGGCAGATGCGTTGCTGAATAACGCACGCCTGCAAGGCTTCACGCAAAATTCCACCGGCGTCACCGCGCATCTGACGGATGGGCGCAGCCTTTCCGGCGATGTCTTGATCGGCGCTGATGGCATTCATTCCACCATCCGCGCGACACTGCATCCGCATGATGGCGGCATTCGCTGGAATGGCATTCAGATGTGGCGCGGGGCGGTGGAATGGCCGGCTTTTGAAGGCGGCGACACCATGATTGTTGCCGGCGATATGAAGGAAAAGCTGGTGCTTTACCCGATTGCGCCTGGGGCCTCGGCTGCGACGCGGCTGACCAATTGGGTTGTTTGCGCGCAGATTGGCGATGCCAGCAAGCCACCTCCTCGGCGTGAGGATTGGTCGCGCCCTGGCCAGCTTGATGAAGTGCTGGCGCATGTCGCGCGGTTTCGTATTCCCTTTCTGGATGTTGCGGCATTGGTGCGCGCCACGCCGGAATTCTGGGAATATCCAATGTGTGACCGAGACCCCTTGCCCTTCTGGACGCAAGGCCGCGTGACATTATTGGGTGATGCGGCACATCCGATGTATCCGGTTGGATCGAATGGCGCATCGCAAGCCGTGCTGGATGCGCGTTGCCTTGCGGATTTGTTGGCAGCGCAGGCGCCGGAAGCAGCGCTTGCAGCTTATGCGGCGGAACGCCTGCCGAAAACAGCCGAAATTGTGCGCGCCAATCGCAAGGGCGGGCCGGAACGCGTGGTGGATGAAGTCAGTGCGCGCGCGCCGGATGGTTTTGCGCAGTTGGAAGATGTGATCTCACGCGAAGAACTTGCTGCCATTGCTGGCGGCTATGCGCAAATGGCCGGGCTTGCGGCGGGGAAACGGGCATGAGCGGGCGCTTTGATGTCAATATTGATGCGCGCGGTGTGGCGCGGCTGACGGTCGCGCATGACGCCAAGCTGAATACGCTGAACCCAACGCTATTGGAGGAAGCAATTGCCGCACTGCGTGATCTGGCGAGACAGCCGGACCTGCGCGCGGCAGTGCTGACCGGTGAAGGCGAACGTGCCTTTATCGGTGGGGCTGATATTGGCGCCATGGCAGCGCTGGAAACACCGGCAGAAGCGGAAGCCTTCATCCGCCGTGTGCATGGCATTTGCGCCGCCATCCGCGATTTGCCGGTGCCGGTGATTGCGCGCATCAATGGCTGGTGCCTTGGCGCCGGGCTGGAAGTGGCCGCCGCTTGCGATATGCGCATCGCCGTGCGGGAAGCAAAATTCGGCATGCCGGAAGTGCGCGTTGGCATTCCTTCCGTGGTGGAAGCCGCGTTATTGCCTGGCCTGATCGGTTGGGGCCGCACCAGGCGCCTGCTGTTGCTGGCCGAAACCATCTCGGCCGCTGATGCGCTTGCCTGGGGGCTTCTGGAAGAAGTCGCGCATCGCGAACGCATTGATGCGCGTATTGAAGCCTGGATCGGCAATCTATTGGCAGCGGGGCCAGAGGCACTTCGCGCGCAAAAGGCGCTGATCCGGCAATGGGAAGATCGCCCGATCACGGAGGCGATCGCCGCCGGCATCACGGCTTTCGCGGCTTCCTGGAAAACCGATGAACCAAAGCACATGATGCGCGCCTTCCTGGAAGAACAGAAGGCGCGCAAGAAGAAGCGGTAAGGTTAGCCCGGCGGCGGCAGGAAATTCACCTCATGCTCCGCCGCAATGCGTACCACCTCACCCGGATCGGGTACGTTATGAATGCGCGTGAATAGCGTATAGAGCCCACGTGCGGGGCTTACCCAGAATAGCGCGCGCACGGGTGCTTCGGTTTTGTTAAAGATGCCATGAGCAATCCCCATCGGCAGACGGATCAGATCTCCTGCCTTGGCGGTGGCGGCCTGCCCATCCAGGAACAAATCAAACTGCCCTTCCAGCACGCGGATGAATTCATCCTGCGTCGTGTGGATATGCGGCGGCACAAAGGTGCCGGGCGGAAACAGCGTGTCGAAAGCGAAGCAGCTTTCGCTATGCGCCACGGGTTTGTAGGTCTGGCCCAGGATGGACCAAACAATCCCCCCCTCACCGGCGCCGGCGGGGGTTACACCTGCTGTCATGCTCATTTGCTGAGGCTCCCTGTTTCAGACATGCAAATACGTATCGCGGATTTCGGGTGCGGCGACCAGCGCCGCGCTGTCACCCTGCCACACCACACGGCCTTTTTCGATCACCACATGCCAATCTGCAAGCCGCATCACCGCGGCGAGGTTCTTATCAATCAACAGGATCGCCTGGCCTTCGGCGCGGAGCTTCGCCATTACCTGCCAAATCTCGGCCCGGATCAGCGGCGCCAGACCCTCGGTCGCTTCATCCAGCACCAATAGGCGCGGATTGGTCATCAAGGCGCGCCCAATCGCAAGCATTTGCTGCTCGCCCCCCGAAAGCTTGGCGCCGGATTGGCGGCGCCTTTCAGCGAGGCGCGGGAACAGCGCATAGATCGCGGGTAGATCCCAGCGCGGCACACCGCCCGCGCGATTGGCCGCGGTGGCCACAAGGTTTTCCTCAACGCTAAGGGTCGGGAATATCTGCCGCCCTTCCGGCACCAACCCAATGCCGCGCTGCGCGATGCGATAAGGGGCAGCGCCGGTAATTTCCTGCCCATCAAGGCGGATATGCCCGGCACTCGGGCGGATCAGCCCCATAATGGCGCGCACGGTGGTGGTCTTGCCCATGCCATTGCGGCCAAGCAGCGTCACCACCTGGCCCATACCCACACCAAAGCCAATGCCGTTCAGCACCTGGCTTTCGCCATAGCCGGCGATAATACCCTCCAGCGTCAGCATGGGATTTCTTCTTCGCCGAGATAGGCTATTCGCACTTCGTCACTCGCGCGGATTTCAGCGGTACTGCCACTCGCAATAATGCGCCCTTCAGCGAGCACGGAAATCCGATCTGCCAGCGCGAAAACCGCCTGCATATCATGTTCCACCAGCAGAATCGCGTAGCGGGATTTCAGCCTGCGCAGCAGGGTGATCAGGCGTTCGGTTTCCTCTGGCCCCGCACCAGCAAGCGGTTCATCCAGCAATAGCAGCCGCGGTTGGGTGGCGAGTGCGATGGCAATTTCCAAGGCACGCTTTTCGCCATGGCTGAGCGCACCCGCCATGATCGCCGCGCGATCCGCCAAGCCGACCTCATGCAAGGCATGGCGCGCGGCTTCGTTCAACGCTTCTTCCGATGCGGTAGCACGAAAAAACCGAAAGGAAGATCCGCTTTTCGCCTGGGCGGCCAGGGCGACATTTTCCAGCACGGAAAAGCCGGCGATGATGCTGGTGATCTGAAAGCTGCGCGCCAGGCCCGCATGCACGCGGCGCGGGAGGGAAAGGCGCGTGATATCCACGCCCGCAAAGACAACGCGCCCCGCATCGGGCGTGACCGTGCCGGTGATTTGATGGATCAGCGTGGTCTTGCCCGCGCCATTCGGGCCGATCAGCGCGTGAATCTCGCCGGGGTAAACTTCCAGGCTGACATCATTGGTCACCGCAAGCCCGCCATAATGCTTGCGCAAGCCCTGGATGCTGAGCAGCGCCTCAGCCACGGCGCGCCCCCAAAAAGCCGATCAAGCCGCCGCGCATGAAAAGCACCGCCAAAATCAGCAGCGGGCCAAAGATCATTTTCCAATGCGCCGTCAGGTTCGGCAGCCAGGTTTCCAAAAGCACAAACAGCACCGCACCCAGAATGGCGCCGGAAAGTCGCCCAAGGCCACCCAGGATCACCATGAAAATCAGCTCACCGGAACGCTGCCAGCTCATGTAGGCAGGTGCGACAAATTCGGTGGCATTGGCGAACAAAACGCCTGCAAGCCCCGCCAACGTTCCCGCAATGACATAGGCCAAAAGCCGATACGGGTAAGGCGCGAAGCCGACCGCCTGGGCGCGCAATGGATTCTCCCGCGCCGCGCGCAATACGCGCCCGAAGCGGGACGCCAGCAGCATGGCGCAAAACCCCCAGCAGAACACCAGAAAACCGAGGCAGAGATAATGAAAGAACAGCCGGTTCTCCATCAGCCGAGAACCGAAAATCTCGGTCCGGTCATACAGCGTATAACCATCATCCCCGCCATAGGCCGCGAGTGATGATGCGGTGAAGAACGCCATCTGCCCGAAGGCGAGCGTGATCATGATGAAATTCACGCCCTCAGTCCGGATTGCAATCGCGCCGGTCAGCAGGGAGAACAGCGCAGCGGCAGCAAGCGCAACCGGCAGCACGATGGTGATATCGGTCAGCCGATGCGCATCCAGAATGGCAACGGCATAGGCACCAACACCCATCGCGGCGGCGTGGCCAAGGCTTGCCAATCCAGCGCCGCCCACCAGGAAGGAAAGCGAAACTGCAGCGGCGGCCAGGATCATGATGCGCGCAAATAGCGTCAGATAATGATTGGCGCCGAAGCCCAGTAAGGGTGCGAGCGCAAGTGCCGCCAGCACCAGCAGCGTCAGCGCCACATCAAGCCGCAGGCGCGGCATGCTAGTGGTCCGATCGCCGCTGTCGGTTCCCGACAGAGGCGTGAATCGGCCCACCAAATATGCGGCTAGTGGTGCGCGGGGGCTTCTTGGCTAGGCGACAGGTCAGCATGAATCGCACCACTAGCTGCTCCTGGCCGGGAAAAGCCCGCGCGGGCGGAAGGCCAGGATCGCCGCCATGGCGATATAGACCAGCATAGAAGCCAGCGCCGCGCCGGTTTGGCGCGCAGCAGAAGGGTCCAGGAAAAGCCGCATCAGATCCGGCATCAGCGATTTGCCGAGCGTATCTGTCAGCCCCACGATCAGGGCCGCAATAAAGGCACCGCGAATGGACCCGATGCCGCCAATCACAATCACTACAAAAGCGAGGATCAGCACATGATCACCCATGCCAGGCTCAACCGAGAATATCGGCCCGGCCAGCACACCAGCAAATCCCGCGAGCATGGCGCCAAAGGCAAAGACCAGCATGAATAGCCGACGAATATCCACCCCAAGTGCGGATACCATGGGCGCATTCGTGGCACCCGCGCGCACCAACATGCCAAGCCGCGTGCGCTCCACCAAAAACCATAGGCCAAGCGCGGTGGCGATGCCGGCACATAATACGGCAATGCGGTAAAGCGGATATTGCAGCCCTGGCATCAGCACCACACCGCCTTCCAGCAGCGCGGGCACCGGCACTTGCAGCGGCGCGGCACCCCAAATGGCCTTGACCGCCTGGTTGAGAAACAGGATCACGCCAAAGGTTGCGAGCACCTGCGACAAATGATCGCGATCATATAAATGCCGAAAGATCAGCACCTCCAGCAGCAGGCCAAAAATCAGCGCCGCTGGTAGTGCCAGCAAAAGCCCAAGCCAGAAGGACCCTGTTGCCGCCGCAAGGGCAGCGCCAAGATAGGCCCCCAGCATATACTGCACCCCATGCGCCAGGTTGATGAAATCCATCACGCCAAACACCAGCGTGAGGCCCGCCGCCACCAGGAAAAGCAGAATGCCAAGTTGCAGGCCATTCAAGGCCTGCACCAGGAAAAGCCCCGTGCTCACGTTAGGGCATGATCTGTCTTAACAGATCATCCCCTAACTTCCATTGAGCGACTGATTCACCGCTCCGGTGGTTCCACCTTCGCGGATCAGGCGCAAAATTTAGCGCATGCGGCATTCGGCGGCCCAGGGGTCCACGTTGTTCTCAAGCACCTTGCGCACGGTTTCGGTCTGGAACTTGCCATCGGCGCGCCTGGCAACCTTGAGCAGCCAGAAATCCTGCACCGGGTAATGGTTCACGCCGAATTTGAAATTGCCGCGCACGGAAGCGAAATCCGCCGCGCGCAAACCGGCGCGGAGCGCATCCTTATCGGCCAAGCGGCCACCCGCACGCCGAATGGCGGAATCAAGCAGCATCGCACCATCATAAGCCTGCGCCGCATAGCTCGCCGGGACGTAATTGAAGGCAGCTTCGAAATCGGTGACGAAACGGCGATTGGCCGCGTTATCCATATTCGGCGCCCAGCTTGCCGCGGAGAAGAAGCCCAGCGCTGCTTCCCCCTGCGCGGGCAGCACCGCCTCATCCACCGTGAAGGTGGACAGGAAGGGAATATGCGCGAGCCCCGCCTGACGATATTGCCGCACCAGATTCACACCAAGCCCGCCCGGCATGAAGGTGAAAATCGCATCCGGCCTGGCAGCCGCGATCTTCGCGAGCTCTGCGGCGAAATCAAGCTGCGTGAGCGGCACATAAACCTCGTCTACCACTTCGCCCTTGAAGCGGGATTTGAAGCCGGCTACGGCATCGCGCCCGGCCTGATAATTCGGCACCATGACGAAAACACGCTTATAGCCCTGGTCTTCGCAGACCTGGCCGATCACGGAATGCACCTGGTCGTTATTGTAGGATGTGGTGAAGAAGAAGGGATTGCAGCCGCGCCCGGCAAAGGTGGACGGCCCGGCATTGGTGCTGATCAGGAAGGTATTGGCTTCCGTCACCGGGCGAATGATGGCTTGCAGGATATTGGAGAAGACAACGCCGACGATGAAATCGCAGCGGTCGCGTTCCAGTGCGGTGCGCACCTTGGCCACGGCAACATCGGGCTTCAATTCATCATCAATCATCACGGTCTCGGCGGTCAGGCCACCCAGCCGGCCATTCAGATGCCGAAGCCCCATCAGGAAGCCATCGCGCAATTGGCTGCCGAGTGCTGCTTGCGGGCCGGTTTGCACGGCAACCAGGCCAATCTTCACCCCGCCGGCAGGCTGGGCGTGCAGAATGGCGGGCGCTGCCAGCAGCCCCAAGGCACCGCCCATGGCGGTACGACGTGAAAAAGAGCTCATTGTTAAGCCTCCCCGGTTGAAATGCCTCTTTTGTCTTACTGCGCGAAGCCTGGGCGCAAGGCAAGGCTATGCGCCATTTTGCCCGCATGAATCATCAAGGGATGGGCCGGGTCCGTAAACGGGTCCAGCACGGTGAAGTGGTTCGCGCCGGGCAGGGCTTCAAAACTGCCACCCCAATGGGAGGCGAAATCGCGGCTTTGGCGGATGAATTCATCGCTTTCCGCCCCACCCACCACGACATGCAAAGCCTCAAAAGCCGGCGGCGGCAGCAGGCGCGGCGATAGCGTCGCGATATCCTGCCCTGTCAGGTTCAGCGCCTTGGCGATGCTGGTGCCGCGCAGCGGGCCTAATTCAAACACGCCCGAGACGGGCAGCGCGGCCCCGACCATCCCGGCCGGCAGGCCAGGCTCCCAGGCAGGCCAATCGGTCGCGAGCAGCAGGGCGGCAAGCTGCCCGCCAGCGGAATGCCCTGCCGCCAGCAGCCGCCCGCCCCGGCGCCGATGCAAAAAGGTCGCGGCGCGGCGCATTTGCGCGGCGATTTCGCCCAAAGTCACGGCGGGGCAGAGATCATAGGATGGCACCGCCACCGCGACACCTTGGCCAACCAAGCCCCGCGCGCAATGGCTGACAAAACTCCGATCCAGCGCCTGCCAATAGCCACCATGGATAAAGAGTGCCGTCGGCGCGGCCCTGTCATCCGGGGGCAGAAACAGGTCGAGCTTCTCCCGCTCCCCCGCGCCATAGGCCAGGTTAAGCTCTGCCCGCACGCCACTGGCGCGGAAGGCGGCGGCATCGCGCGCCCAGGCTGCGATGATTTCGGCGCTTTCGGGCACGCGGGCCCGATTATTGTATTCCCGTTCGGCGTCCATGGCCCTATCTGCGCA
>JBIKWX010000209.1:0-6612 GCA_044356095.1 Roseomonas sp. | reverse complement strand
CGCGGCCAGCCCCTCACCAATATCAATCACGCCGGCATTCTCACCGGGGCCCTGGATCACCCAGGGCGCCTTGGTCGGCAGTTCCTTCAGCCACACGCGCGATGACTTATATGAACAATGCTCCGACCACATCACACTGAACAGGCCAAGCTCCGCAAGGCGCGGCGCACGGCCCAGGATCGTGAGCACCCGTTCATATTCATCGGGTTTCAGCCCGAAGTCGGCGGCAAGTTGGGTGGCGCGTTCGGGCGAGAGAAGGGGGGCGGCAGCGGTCATGATGGGCAAGTGATGGCCCGGCCTGGGGCGCTTGTGAAGACGGAAAACAAGCGGGGCTCTGCCCGGAGCATTTTCAAGCCAAGCGGCCTCGCTTGGCGACTCGGAAAATGCGACCAAACAAAAACTCAAAGGGGGGGCTCTGCCCCCCGCCTCCGCCGGGGTGGCCGTGCCACCCCGGACCCCGCCGAGATTTTAGCCAATACCCTCCATGCCGGCGATGGCGAGGATGGTGGCTAGGCTGGAACGCATGCCGCGCAAGGCCTCCACAGGCTCTACATCCAGCCATTCATCGAGCGAATGCGCCCGCCCGCCACGCCCGCCCGCGCCAATTTTCAGCGCTGGAATGCCAAGCGACATCGGAATATTCGCATCCGTCGAAGACCATTCAAAGCTTGGCCGATACCCTTCTGCGGATACCGCCGCTGCCGCGAAGGCGCGGATTGGCTGCCCCGCCGGCGTTTCGCCTGCCGGACGGTCACCGACAGGTGTGACCTCGGCTGTGATGGCGCCATTGGCGGTGGAACGCGCGGCGTTTTCCGTGGCGACGGCCAGATCCACAATCTCCAGAAATGCCCGATCCAGCTTGGCAAGTTCGGCAGCCGAGGCGGAGCGCAAATCAACCTCGATCACCACACGATTGGCGATGGCATTGATGGAAGTGCCGCCCGAGACAACACTCACGCAATGCGTGGTGGGCGGGCTATCGGGCACTTTCACCGCAGCCAAGCCACGCGCGCATTCCGCCATCGCATACATCGGGTTCACCAGGCCGAAAGCGGCATAGGAATGCCCGCCCGGCCCCTGGAAGGTCACGCGATAGCGCTTGGACCCAACACCGCCGCTGACAATGCCTTCCACCTGCGGGCTATCTACGGTCAGGAAGCCGCGAATACGCGCACGCTGCCGCCCCTTGGTGAAAAGATGGCGAATGCCACGCAAATCGCCGAGGCCTTCTTCCCCCACATCACCCACAAAAAGCAGATCGTGGCGCGTGCGAATGCCCGCCGCATCAAAGGCGCGCAGAAAGCCGAGATTGACCGCGAGCGACCAGGTATCGTCACTCACCCCCGGTGCGAAAAGCTTATTGCCTTCGCGCCTGACGCGCACATCCGTGCCGGCGGGAAAAACGGTATCCAGATGCGCGGCCACCACCAGAATATCGCCATTGCCGAAACCGCGCCGCAGCCCCATCACATTGCCAATCTCATCCTGCTCCACCTCCTCAAGCCCATGATCGCGGAGCATGGTAAGATAGGCGGCCGCGCGTTCTTCTTCGGCAAAAGGTGGGGCCGGGATTTGCGTGAGCGTGATGCAATCTTCCACCATGCGCGCATGATCCGCGGCAAGCCTGGCGCTGGCAGCGGCGAAGCGCGCATCGGCGCGAATGGCGGCAATGGTTTCTTCTGGGGTCATCATAGTCTCCTTACGCGCGGCGCCAGCGCATCACGCCGGCGGCATCCGGTTCCGCAGCCGCTTCGCCCATCACCTGCAAGCGGCGCAGATGGGCAAGGGTTTCACCAAGCCCAAAGCCAAGATTACGCAGATCGAGCGGGCGACGGAACAGCACCGGCAGCAGATCATGCGCGCTGCTATCCGCCATGGCATCCATCAGCAGCGAAAGCCTTTCCGCATGATGCGCGGCCAGCCAATCAAGCCGGGCATGCAGGCCGTAAAATGGCTCACCATGCGAAGGCAGCACCAGCGTGTCTTCCGGCAGCGCACGAAAGCGATCCAGCGATGCCAGAAAGGCGCCGAGCGGATCGGCTGCCGGTTCCCCAGCATGCAGCCCGATATAGGGTGAAATGCGCGGCAGAATCTGATCGGCGGCGATCAATACGCGGTCTTCCGCATTGAACAGGCAGGCCATATCGGGCGCATGGCCCTGGCCGGTGATCACGCGCCAAAGGCGGCCACCAATGGTGATGTGCTGCCCATCGGCAATGGCTTCAAAAACCCTCGGCAAGGGTGCGACGGATTTCACATAAAGTGGCCCGCGGGCGCGGATGAAATCCGCATATTCAGCGGGCGCGCCGGCGGCTGCGGCAAAGCGGGCCTGATGTTCAACCATCTCAATGCCCGTGTCGAACCACAGCGCGCGGGCTTGCAGCCATTCAATCTTGGTCATGAGGGGCACAAGCCCATGACCTTCCGCAAGCCAACCCATAAGCCCGGCATGATCGGGGTGAAAATGCGTCACCAGCAAGCGCTGCAAGGGCCGCCCGGCAAAGGCATCACCACCCAGCGCTTCGCGCCACAAATCGCGGGAGGCATCATTGGCGATGGAACAATCAATCGCGAGCCAACCCGGCCCATCTTCAAGCAACCACACATTCACATGGCTCGGCGGGAAGGGTAGCGGAAAGCGCAGCCAGCGCAGGCCGGTGCGAAGTGTTGCGGCCTGACCAGGCGGGGGGATATCGGGGATCATAACGCCACCCTGGCGCGGGCGGGGGCAGGAGACAAGCAAGGCCACGCCAAGGTCAGCGATTAAAGCCGCATGCGAAGCCCACGCACATAACTTATGGTTGTATTTTGCTATCTGATGCGCCATTGATGCGGCATGTCCATCGCCCGCATCGCCACCTTCGCCTTCGCCGGCATCGAAGCCCAGGCGGTGGAGGTACAGGTGCAAATCGCCCCAGGCCTGCCGGCCTTCCTTGTGGTGGGCCTGCCCGATAAGGCGGTTGCAGAAAGCCGGGAAAGGGTGCGCGCGGCCCTGCTCGGCCTTGGGCTTTCCATGCCGCCCAAGCGCGTGCTGGTGAATTTGGCACCGGCTGACATCACCAAGGAAGGCAGCCATTTCGATCTGCCCATTGCGCTTGCAGTACTCGCCGCGATGGATGTGCTGCCGCGCGATGAATTGGCGGGCTTCGCCGCGCTTGGTGAATTGTCGCTTGATGGCGCGATCATGCCCGTGGCAGGTGTATTGCCGGCGGCGCTTGGTGCCTCGGCGCGCGACTTGGGATTGATCTGCCCCGCGGTTCAGGGCGGGGAAGCCGCCTGGGCCGGGCAGATTGAAGTGCTCGCCGCACCTGATCTTCCCGCGCTGCTCAATCACTTCAAG
The DNA here is from genome assembly GCA_044356095.1 of Roseomonas sp. Lineage (GTDB taxonomy): Bacteria > Pseudomonadota > Alphaproteobacteria > Acetobacterales > Acetobacteraceae > Neoroseomonas. The sequence goes on along the minus strand of JBIKWX010000209.1, from coordinate 3,272 downwards.
GGCGTGCAGGTTTTGCGCGCGCCGGAGGCGCCGAAGCTGGATGCAGCGCCGCTCTCTGGCCCCTGCCTTTCCGATGTGAAAGGGCAGGAAACCGCAAAGCGCGCCTTGGAAATCGCTGCGGCCGGCGGGCACAACCTGCTCATGATCGGCCCGCCGGGTGGTGGCAAATCCATGCTCGCCGCGCGCCTGCCTGCGCTGCTGCCTGATCTTTCCCCGGCTGAGGCTTTGGAAGTGAGCCTGGTGCATTCCATCGCGGGGCTGCTGCAAGGCGGGCGGCTGGTGACGCGCCCACCATTCCGGGAGCCGCATCATTCCGCTTCCATGCCTGCGCTGGTTGGTGGTGGATCGCGCGCCAAGCCGGGCGAAATCAGCCTCGCGCATCGCGGTGTTTTGTTCCTGGATGAATGGCCGGAATTTCCGCGCCAGGCGCTGGAAGCCTTGCGACAGCCGATGGAAACCGGGCGCACCACCATCAGCCGCGTGCATTCGCACGTCACCTATCCCGCGCGATTCCAGTGCATTGCAGCGATGAATCCCTGCCGCTGCGGCTATCTGGGGCAGCCGGGCCGCGAATGTGGCCGTGCGCCGCGCTGTGGTGAGGATTATCAGAAGCGCCTTTCCGGCCCGCTTTTGGATCGGATGGATATCACCATTGAAGTGATGCCGATTGCCCCTGCGGAATTGGCCCGCGCCCCGGCGGGTGAGGCAAGCAAGGCGGTGGCCGCACGCGTGAAGGCAGCGCGTGCGGCGCAACGCGCGCGTTATGGTGTGGATGGCCCGCCGAATAATGCCGAAGCAAGCCTTGCCCAATTGCAGCAGGGCCTTGAGGCGGAGGCAGCAAATTTGCTTGAAGTGGCGGCGACGCGCCTTGGACTTTCGTCGCGTGGCCAGGTGCGCAGCCTGCGCGTGGCGCGGACCATCGCTGATCTGGCGGGCAGCGCCACGATCCGCCGCGCGCATATCGCCGAAGCGCTCGCCTTTCGCCATCGCATGCCGGGGCGGATCGCAGCTTAAAGGGATTGTTCCGGCGCCAGCCGCAGCACATAGGAACGCCAAGGCGCGCGTGCGGCGATACGCTCATAAAGCGCGATGGCGGCCTGGTCCGTCTCCGGCACGATCCAACGCAGATGCGACCAGCCGCGCGCAGCGCCAAGTCCAGCGAGTGCTTCAATCAGCAGCCGCGCCAAACCCTGCCGGCGTGCAGCGGGGCCAACAAACAGATCATCCAAGGCGCCGCAGCGCCGGGCGAAGATGATTTCCGGCAGGTCAAAGAACAGCGCGAAGCCAAGCGCTTCCCCGTCACGAAAGGCGGCCAGGATTTCCGCGCGCGGATCATTGGCGATCAATTCCAGCACCGCTTCCGGCGAGGCCGGCGCGGCGCCCGCCAGATGCGGCGCCATCTCCGCGCCATAGGCGGCAAGCAATGGCAGCAGCACATCATGGTCCTGCGGCAACAGCAAACGCGTCGTGAAGGGCATCAAGCACAAACCCCTAAAAACACTTAGGGCGCCGCATGACTTGCATGCGACGCCCCAGTGCCGGGATCCGGTAGCTAATCAGCTCGCCGGAGTATCGGACGGCGCCGGAGCAGCAGCGGCAGCGGCCTTGCGGCGACGCGGCGCGGCGGCCTTCTTCGCGGCGGGCTTGCGGCCGGGCTTCTTCGCAGCAGCCTTCTTCGCAGCAGGCTTCTTCGCAGCGGCCTTCTTCGCAGCAGGCTTCTTCTTGGCGGCAACCTTCTTCGCGGCGGGCTTCTTCGCAGCAGCCTTCTTCGCAGCCGGCTTCTTCGCAGCAGCCTTCTTCGCGGCGGGCTTCTTCGCAGCAGCCTTCTTCGCAGCAGGCTTCTTCGCAGCGGCCTTCTTCGCAGCAGGCTTCTTCTTCGCAGCGGCCTTCTTCGCGGCCGGTTTCTTGGCAGCGGCCTTCTTCGCAGCCGGCTTCTTCGCAGCAGGCTTGCGCTTGGCCGGCGCCTTCTTCTTCGCCGCGGCCATGGCCATCGCCTGGGCGCGCGGGGTTTCTTCGGTTTCGGTAGTCTCGATGATATCAGTCATCAGAGGATGAATCTCCATGTGTTCCTGTTGAAGGCGTTCATGGGAAGGCAGCGCTGGGCGCGGCAAATTCCCAATTCCAACCCGGGGTACAGCAGGTGGGGTCGGTGATGGCGGCGACGCGCGGATCCCGATGCGCGGACCGACAGGACTGAAAGTCTCCGCGAAGCGCAGCCGCCAACAGCATCACGGCGCGCGGCATTCCAGCGCGGCGTGTTCCCCCTGGCCTCTCTCCCGCCCCTTGCACACGCCATCACGGCGGCTTGGGGTGGTGTGGAACCCTGATCGCGTGAAGCGAAGAGCCCCTTGAGTCTGCGGTCCATGGACCGTCCTTCCCTGCTGCGGCAATTCTGCCTTGCCGATCGCAGTACCTTCCCGCTTCACCGCGCCTTGCTTCAGGTGATGTACCTGACCTGAGGGACGATTTTTCGCAGCGTTGAGGCAGTGCGAATCGCGCAAAAGAATCACGCGCAACGCACGCTATCTTCATCACCATGAGTCGTGTCAACAAAATCCGTCACATTTCGCAAAAAAAAATGCGCGCATCGCATCACGATGCGCGCAGTGTGACATGCATGCCGCGGTTTCAGGCTTTGCGGCGCGGCTTCACCATCTCTAAAAAAATGATGAAGACATCTGCAAACTATCGCGCCGCAAGCGGCGGCACCGGGCGCTGATCCGGCCCCGTATACCACGAAAGCGGGCGAATGAGGCGATTATCCGCGCCCTGTTCAATCACATGCGCTGACCAGCCCGTGATGCGTGACGCGACGAAGATCGGCGTGAAAAGCGGGATCTCAAAACCCATCAGGTAATAGGCTGGGCCTGCCGGGAAATCGAGATTGGGGTGGATGTTCTTCTTCTCCAGCATCTCCCCGGCCAGGATGCGGCTGATCTCCATCCAGGTCTTGTCGCCCACAACTTCGGCCATTTTTTCGGCATATTTGCGCATGGTGGGCACGCGGCTATCGCCGGTCTTGTAGACGCGATGGCCAAAGCCCATCACCAGCGCCTTGTGGTCAAAGCGGCTTTGGATCCACTCGCGGGCCAGCTTCGGGTCACCGATTTCCTTCAGCGTATGCATCACCGCCTCATTGGCGCCACCATGCAGCGGCCCCTTGAGTGAGGCGATGCCCGCCGTGATCGCGCCATGCATATCGGCGCCTGAGGAGGTGACCAGCCGCGCCGTATAGGTGGAGGCGTTGAAGGTATGCTCCGCATAGAGGATCA
>JBIKWX010000208.1:0-6615 GCA_044356095.1 Roseomonas sp. | reverse complement strand
GACACCGCATGCGGTTCGCCCAGATAGCCCACGCATTGGCCAGGCCGCGCAAGGCCGGTCTTGCTGCCATCCTTCAACGTGATTTCAAGCGCGCCGCCTTCAATCCGGTAGCCCGTGGCATCGGCATGCGATCCCTTGGCAAGCGGCACGGCGCTATCCAGCACACCGCGCGCATAGGCAATCACCTTGGCCCCGCGTTCCGGGTCATAGCCCTTGCCCGAGGCTGCGCCGGGAATGGCATCCGTGCCATAGAGCGCATCATAAAGGCTGCCCCAGCGCGCATTGGCCGCATTCAGCGCATAGCGCGCATTGGAAACCGGCACGACCAACTGCGGCCCGGCCATGGAGGCAATTTCCGCATCCACATCGGTGGTCGCGACGGTCACTTGTGCGGGTTCCGGCAGCAGATAGCCGATTTCCTTAAGGAAGGCAGTATAGGCCGCCTGATCAATCGGCTTGGCGGGGTTGGCGCGGTGCCAGGCATCAATCTTCGCCTGCAGTTCATCACGCTTGGCGAGCAGCGCGGCATTGGTTGGCGCCATCTCACGCAGCGTGCGTTCCATCGCGTCCCAGAAGCGCGCGGGCTCCACCCCCGTGCCGGGCAGGGCTTCGGTTTCAATGAAATTCTTCAGAATGGGGGCAACAAAAAGCCCCTTTGATGCAGACATTGGCGCGCTCCCGAACAGGGGGCGGGTCTTGGCCCGCCCGTAGAATCCGGGGGGTTCCATAAAAGGAAAGGCACGGCGGAGCAAACAGGGCGGGGGCTTGCCGGAAGGCCCAAGCGGCGCAAGGCTAGGGCCTCAAGAACCCGAGGAAACCCGATCATGGCCTGGACCCCGCCGCGTCACACTTCCCAGCATTGGCATGTCACGAAGCCTGCTGCCTCTGGCCGCAAGGGCATGGTGGCGTCCCAGGCGCACGGCGCTGCCGAAGCCGGTGTTGCCATTTTGGAAGCCGGCGGCACGGCAGCCGATGCGGCGGTGGCCACGGCCTTTGCGCTGGCGACGCTGGAGCCATGGAATAGTGGCCTGGGCGGCATTGGCTTTGCGCAAGTGATGTCCCCCGGTGGCGCCGCCGAGACCTTTGATTTCGGCCCGGTTTCCCCGCGCGGCCTGAACCCGGCCGCCTTCCCTATGACCGGCAAGATGAAGGCGGATCTCTTCACCTGGCCAGAGGTCTTGGAAGACCGTAATGTGCATGGGCCGCTTTCCTTCGCCATCCCCTCGGCGGTTGCGGGCTATATGGAATTGCATGCCCGCCATGGCCGCATGCCGATCAAGGATGTGCTGGCGCCGGCGGTGGCGCTGGCCAAGCGCGGCCTGGCGCAGGATTGGTTCACCACGCTGAAAGTGGCCAATTCCGCGTCCGTGCTGAAGCTATACCCAGAATCCGCGCGCATCTATCTGCCGGGTGGGCTGCCGCCTGTGGCGCCGTATCAGGGCTCACCGGGCTTTTTCCAGCAGGGCAATTTGGCCGCCACCCTGGAACGCTTGGCGCATGCCGGGCTGGCTGATTTCTACAAGGGCGATATTGCCGCTGCCATCGCCGCCGATTGCAAGGATATGGGCGCCTTTGTGAGCGCCGAGGATTTGGCGCAGTGCAAGGCACGCGTGCTGCCCGCGCTTGAAGCCGCCTGGCGCGGCAAGCGGTTGTTCCTGGCCAATGGGCTGACCGCCGCGCCCACGCTGATGCGCGTGCTGGAAGGCATGAAGAGTGCGGATTTCTCCGGCAAGGCGCCCTCTGCCGCCTGGTATGCGCAATTGGCCCGCGTGATGCGCGCGGCTTATGCCGAACGCTTGGCGGGGTTGGGTGATGCAGAACCGAAAGCGGCTGAATCCTGCACCACCCATCTGACGGTCGCCGATAAGAACGGCATGATGGTCGCCATGACCACCACGCTGCTGTCCAGCATGGGGAGCCGCGTAGTGCTGCCGAAATCGGGCGTCTTGATGAATAACGGTGTCATGTGGTTCGACCCGCGCCCCGAAGCCGCCAATGCGCTGGCGCCGGGCAAAAGGCCGCTTACCAATATGTGCCCGATCATCGCTGCCGAGGGTGACAAGCCCGTGCTTGCCACGGGCGCTTCCGGCGGGCGGCGCATCATGGCCTCGGTCTTCCAGATGCTCTCCTTCGTGTCTGATTTCGGCATGGAACCGGAACAGGCCGCGCATCATCCAAGGCTTGATGTCTCGGCGCCCGAAGGTGTCACCGCCGATATCCGGCTGGGCTCGGAAACGCTGGCGGCGCTTGCGGCGGAAGATACGGTGACTGAGGTGGAACACGCCGTGCTGCCGGTGAATTTCGCCTGCCCCAATCTGATCCGCATCGGCGCGGATGGGCTGCGCACTGGTATCACTGATGTGATGAGCCCCTGGAGTGCGGCCATCGCCGAAGCGTAGATCACAACAAAGGAAACGCCCATGAAACGTCGTCATTTGCTGCAAGGGGCCGCGGCGCTTGCCGGGGCCTCGGGCTTTGCCGCTCCCGTTCTGGCGCAACCCGCGCGCACCGCCACGCTGCGCTTCGTGCCGCAGGCCAATCTGACCGCGCTTGATCCAATCTGGACCAGCGCGATTGTCACGCAAATGCATGGCTATCATGTCTATGACACGCTTTACGCCGTGGATGGCCAGCAGCGCGCGCGCCCGCAAATGGCGGCGGGGCATGAGGTTTCCGCCGATGGCCGCGTATGGCGCATCAGGCTGCGTGAAGGTTTGTTCTTCCATGATGGTGAACCGGTGCGCGCTGCCGATTGCGCGGCATCGCTGGCACGCTGGGCACGGCGTGACGCCTTCGGGCAAATCCTGGCCGCGCAGGTGGATGAATGGCGCGCGGCAGATGATCGTACGCTCGAAATTCGCCTGAAGCGTCCCTTTCCGCTGTTGCTGGATGCGCTGGCGAAACCCGACGCGAACGTGCCCTTCATCCTGCCGGAGCGCCTGGCCCGGACAGATGCCAGCACCCAAATCAGCGAGGTTGTCGGCAGCGGCCCTTATCGCTTCATGCGCGATGAATTCGTCTCCGGCAGCCGCGTGGTTTATATGCGGAACGAACGCTATCGCCCGCGCGATGAGCCATCCGATTGGGCGTCCGGCGGCAAGGTTGCGCATTTCCCGCGCATTGAATGGCATATCCTGCCGGACCCCGCGACGGCGGCTGCCGCGCTGCAATCGGGCGAGATTGATTGGCTGGAACAGCCGCTCGCCGATCTGGTGCCAACGCTGCAACGCAACCGCAATATCGAAGTGGGCGTGCTGAACCCGACAGGGCTCATGAGCATCATGCGGCTCAATCACCTGCAAGCGCCGTTCAATAATCTGCGCGCGCGGCAGGCCGTGGCGCTTGCGGTGGATCAGGCGGATTACATGCGCTCAACGCTTGGCGATGATCGCAGCGTTTGGCAGGAATGCCGCAGCCTATTCCCATGCGGCACGCCGTATGGTGTTGAGAATCTCTCGGAACTCAATGCCCCGCCGCGCAGCCTGGACCGCGCCCGCGCCGCGCTGCAGGCGAGTGGTTACAATGGCGAGAAGGTGGTCATCATCAACCCGACCGATTTCCCGCTGATCGGCCCGCATGGGCAGGTGACGGCGGATCGGCTGCGCCGCATTGGCATGAATGTGGAGCTGGCGGAAACCGATTGGGGCACGGTGGTGCAACGCCGCGTGCGAACCGAACCCGCCGATCGTGGCGGCTGGAGCATTTTCCACACCTATGGATCGTCACTGGCTTATTTGAACCCGGCGGTGAGTTCGCTGGTGAAAGGCCCAGGCGCGACCGGTTGGTTCGGCTGGTATGACAGCCCGGTGATGCAGGAACGCATCCAGGCCTGGTTTGATGCGCCAGATGCCGCGCGGCAAAAGGCGCTGGCGGATGAGATCAATAAGCTCGCGCAGGATGATGTGGCGACGATCCCGCTCGGCCAATTCCGCATCCGCAGCGCCTGGCGGCGCAGCATTACGGGGCTGGCGCAGGGCAGCATGCCCTATCCCTGGGGCGTGCGGCCTGTTGGGTGATTTGGTGCTTGGAGATGCGCGGCGGCAGAAAGCAGATCGATGGCAACAATCGATGAGGTGAACGAGATCCTGCTCAAGCTGCTTTATCTGGTCTCGTTCGTCCTCATTTTTTTGAGTTCGGCCATTTTCCTGTTTCGGCTTACGCACTTGTTCATGGCAAGCGTTCGCAATGGATTTCAGAATTTTACGCGTATGCTCCTGAAATCCAACGCGGTACGATCCTGGTGGTTTGCGGTCTTGTGCGTTTCCTTATTGGTCTTCGAATTTCTCGGCCGATACTTGGGTCGCTAAGCGCTGATTCAAGGCTAAGCTGCCGCCTGTTTCGCCCGCAAGGCGCGCCAGACGACTTCTGGCGTGATCGGCATATCAATATGCGCAACGCCAAGCGCATCACAGACCGCTGAAATGATCGCAGGCGGCGCACCGCAAGCGCCGCCTTCGCCCGCGCCCTTCACGCCAAGATCATTGGATGGGCAAGGCACCACATTCAGATCAAGATTGAAGGACGGCGCATCACCCGCGCGCGGCATGCAGTAATCCTGGAAAGTCGCCGTCAGGAATTGGCCGCTTGCCGGATCATATTGCGCATGTTCCAGCATGGCCTGACCAATGCCGGCCATGATGCCGCCATGGCATTGGCCATGCACCAGCATGGGATTGATCGGCACGCCAACATCATCCACCGCCGCGTAATTGGCGATGGAGACTTCGCCGGTGGTGGGATCAATCTCAACTTCGGCGACATGGCAGCCATTGGGGAAATTGCATTCCGTGTCGCGCGTATAGGTCAGTTGTTCGTCAAGGCCGGGCGTTTCATTGGGCGGCAGGCGTGCCGGGTCATGCGCGGCAGCAATCACCGCGGGCCAGCTTGTTGCGATATCCGTCCCCGCCACGCTGAAGCGGCCATTGAGGAATTCAATATCCGCCACCCCCGCTTCCAATAAATGCGCCGCGATGCGCTTGGCCTTTTCAATGACAAGTACCGCCGCGCGGCTTGTCGCGACACCACCCATTTGCGAAGACCGCGACCCACCCGTGCCGCCACCCTTCCGCACAACATCCGAATCTCCCTGCACCAGATCAATCGATTCAAACGGCAAGCCGAGTTTTTCCGAGAGGATTTGCGCAAAGGCCGTTTCATGCCCCTGCCCATGGCTGAACGTGCCAACCGTAAGCTTGGCGCGACCTTCGGGTGTGAGCGCCACGCGCGCCCATTCAAACGGCTGCCCGCCCGAGGCTTCGATGAAATAACCAAGGCCGATACCGCGGAGCTTGCCCTGCTTCGCCGCTTCCGCACGGCGCGCGGCGAAGCCTGACCAATCCGCCAAGGCCAGCGCCATATCCTGGGTCTCCGCAAAGCGTCCGGAATCGATCACATTGCCGGCAACATTGCGATAGGGGATTTGATCCGGGCGAATGTAATTCCGCCGGCGAATTTCGTCCCGCCCGATGCCGAAGGCCGCAGCACCTTGGTCGAATAACCTTTCCAGCACATAGGCTGTTTCGGGCCGGCCAGCGCCGCGATAGGCATCGGTCGGCACCGTATTGGTGAAGACGCAACGCACCTGCACATTCAAGGCCTGAAGGTCATAGACCGTGCCATTGATGCGCCCACCCGCCATGGTGGGCACGCGCGGGCCGAAATCCAGCAAATAGGCGCCCATGGCAGCCAGCGTGCGGATGCGCACGCCAATCGCCTTGGCGTTTTCATCAAAGGCCATTTCGGCATGCGTCACATGATCACGCCCATGCGGGTCTGACAGGAAGGTCTCCGTCCGGCCCGCGCGCCATTTCACCGGGCGGCCCAGCTTACGCGCCGCCCACAGCACCATGGCACTTTCTGGAAACAGCTTGCCGCGCAAGCCGAAACCACCGCCAACATCGGGCGAAATAACTCGGATTTTCTCGAGCGGGACATTGAAGACCAGCTTTGCCAGATTATCGCGCACCTTGACCGCGCCCTGGGATGGAGAAACCAAAGTCCAGCGTTCCCCATCCCAATCGCCGAGTGCCACACGCGGTTCCATCGGATTACCGACAATGCGGTTCTGCACCAGATCAACCGAGACCACGCGCGCGGCCTTGGTAAAAGCTTCATCCGCTTCTGCGGCGCGGCCACTATCCCAATGGACGCAGATATTGCTGCCCTGGTCTTCCCAGATCACCGGCGCGTCAGCATCAAGCGCCTTGCCGGTTTCCGTGATGCTCGGCAGGGTTTCATAGTCAATCTGGATCAGCTCGGCAGCATCCATGGCCTGATCACGTGTTTCCGCGACCACGAGAGCCACCGGGTCCCCCACATAACGCACGCGTTCGGTTTGCAGGATATGGCGCGTGGGGGCGAAAAGCGGCTTGTCCTTGCCGGGGACCTCCACCTGCACCGGTAGCGCGCCAACGCCATCAGCAATGGCGTCATGCCCGGTCAGTACGGCCAGCACGCCAGGGGCAGCGCGCGCTTCACTGATATCCATGGAAATAATGCGCGCATGCGCATGGGGTGAACGCAGCACCACCGCATGCGCCTGGCCAGCGCGGTTCATGTCATCCGTATAGGTGCCGCGCCCTGTCAGCAACCGCACATCTTCCTTGCGCCGTACCG
>JBIKWX010000207.1:0-6659 GCA_044356095.1 Roseomonas sp. | reverse complement strand
GATCAGCCGCGACCCAGCCGATGTGGTCGCGCAAATGATTGGTGCGCATCATCAATATCCGGATGGCGCGGTGCTGTATCTTGGCACGCCATTTTCGCCGGCCAAGGATCGTGGTGCGCCGGGCATGGGCTTCACGCATCGTGAAGGCGATGTGGTGCGGATTGCATCGCCCAGGCTCGGGGTTTTGGTGAATGAGGTGGATCGCACCGATGAATGCCCGCCCTGGCGTTATGGCATTGGGGCGTTGTTTGCCTCCCTCGCCGCACGCGGATTGCCGCGCGCATGAAGGAAGAAACCGGGCGGCTTGATCGCGGCGATGGCGTGCATCTGGCCTGGCGACGCATCGCCGGGCGCGGCCCCGGTGTGGTGTTTCTGGGCGGCTTCAATAGCGACATGACGGGCAGCAAGGCGGCATTCCTCGCGGCCTGGTGCGCCGCGCGCGGGCAGGCGTTTTTGCGCTTTGATTATTCCGGCCACGGCACATCCGAAGGCCGGTTTGAGGATGGCACGATTGGGCGCTGGGCAGATGATGCCGCCTGCGTGATTAAGGCGCTGACGGAAGGCCCGCAAATCCTGATCGGGTCATCCATGGGTGGTTGGATTGCGCTGCTGCTGGCCGCGCGCCGCAAGGTGCCGGTCTGCGCGCTGATCGGCATTGCCCCGGCGCCGGATTTCACCGAGGATTTGATGTGGGCGGAATTTCCGCCCGCAATCCGAGAAGCGATCATGCGCGATGGTGTCTGGCATAGGCCGAGTGAATACGGCGCGCCTTATCCCATCACGCGCGCCTTGATTGAAGATGGCCGCAACCAGCTTTTGCTGCGCGGCCCGATTGCGCTTGAATGTCCCTTGCGCATTTTGCAGGGCCAGCAGGACCCGGATGTGCCCTGGCGCCATGCGCTGCGGATTGCGGAAGCGGTGACGGGTGGCGATGTGCGCGTGACGCTGATCAAGGATGGCGATCATCGCCTGTCGCGAGAGGCGGATTTGGCGCTATTGGCCGAAACCCTGGCGCCGCTCCTCGGCTAGGCTCGCCGCCAAGCCTTCCCGATAACTCGGATACCGCCACGCAATGCCAAGCGCCGACTTGGTCGCGGCATTAGCGACACGGCGATTTTCCGACCAAAAGGACAGCGCCATGGGTGACATGCTCGCGCGCGCTTCTTCAAAAGGAATGGCCGGCGGAGGCGGCACGCCCAAAAGCCGCGCGGCTTCTTCCATGACCGCCGCGCTATCGGCGGGTTCATCATCCACAAAGTTCAGCACGCGGCAGCCCGGTGCGGGGGTATTGCTGATGGCCGCCATCACCGCATGGGCAATATCATCGCGATGGATGCGGCTGAAGCTATGGCCGGGCTTCACCACGCGCCGCGCGACACCCGCGCGCAATTCGGCAAAGGGGGCGCGGCCTGGTCCGTAAATGCCGCCCACTCGGCAGATATCCAAAGCCGCACCTGCGGGCCGTGCGGCGCGCCAGGCTTCTTCCGCTGCCAGCCGCCTTTGGCTGCGCGGCTGACCGGGGGCGGGCGGTGTTGCCTCATCCACCGTGCCGCCGCCACGATCGCCATAGACACCGGTGGTGGAAAGATAGCCGATCCAGCGTTGAATGCCGGAAGTGAGCGCAGGGCCGTGCCGACGCAGCACTGGGTCCCCGGCTTCATCGGGCGGCGTGGTGATCAGCCAATGCGTCGCGGCGGCAAAGGCCGGGCCAGCGTCATCGAAGTTGATCACTTCAACCCCCGGCGGTGCCTTCAGGCCCTCCGGCTGACGAGACGTGGCCACCACACGCCAGCCAGCGGCGACAGCGGCCTTGGCCACGGCCTGCCCGGCATAGCCAAGCCCGGCGATAATCAGCAGCTTCTTCTGTTCCATGGTTTTTCCGCCACGCGCGATCACAAAAAATCGATCCACCAGACGCCATGCTACCATAGCGTGCAGACTGCGCTAAATATGATGTGATGGTTCAAAAGCCCATGAAGCTGATCGGTTTTGCCTCGGCGCTGCTGGTTCTGGGCGCGGCTGGGGGCTTGTGGCTTTCGGGCGTGCTGTCCTCAGCGCAGCAGGATGCGGCCTTGCCCGTGCCGCCGGAACCGCCTCGGCTTTCCCAAGCCCCCGAATATGCGCGCTGCCTTGATTTGCTGTTGGTGGACCCAGCCGGCGCGCGGGGCTTTGCGCGGGATTGGCATATGCAGGGCGGCGGCGAAGGGGCGGCGCAATGCGAAGCGCTGGCGCAGCTCAGCCTTGGGGAGGCTGATGCGGCGGCGGAAGCGCTTGAACGTATTGCTGCGCGCAGTGAAGCCGGGCTTGCCGCGCGCGCGGCAGTATTTGGCCAGGCAGCGGAAGCCTGGCGCGCCGCGGGTAAGGCGCAGCGCGCTGCTGCTGCCGCAAGCCTCGCGCTGGCATTGACGCCGCAAGACCCGGACTTGCTGCTGGAACGTGCCATGGCGCGGCTTGCGCTCGGGCAAGTGCCGGGGGCGCTGGCTGATCTTGATTTGGCGGTAGTCCTGGATGCGGACCGTGCCGAGGCCTGGATCTGGCGCGCCGCCGCGCAGCGCCGGATGGAAAGCCTGCGCCCGGCGGAAGACAGCATCACCACCGCGCTGCGCCTTGCGCCGCGCAATGTGGAAGCGCTGCTGGAACGCGGCATTCTGCGCCAATTGCGCGGAGAAGCTGAGGCCGCGCGGCGCGATTGGGAAAGGGTCCTGGAACTAGCCCCCGATAGCGCCGCTGCCGATCTGGCAGCGCAGAATTTGGCGCTGATCGAAGCGGGGCCAAGCCAAAGGTAATCTTGCAGGTCGTGCGCCCTCACGCCATTGTGAGGGGGTATTTCGCCGGACCTTGCCCCATGAACAGCTTCCATCGCCGCTCCCTTCTGGCGCTCAGCGCTGGGCTGGCCGCCAGCCCAGAGGCGGTGCGCGCGCAAGCTGCCTGGCCGGATCGGCCGGTGCGGATCATTTGCGCCTTTCCGGGGGGCTCGACGCCTGACCTCGCGGCGCGGGCGATTGCGCCGCATTTGCAGCAGGTGTTGGGCCAGCCGGTGATTGTGGAAAACCGTGCCGGCGGTGGCGGGCATATCGGCACGGAAGCGGTGGCGCGCGCCACCGATGGCCATACGCTTGGTGTCACGATTGGTGGGCCGGGCAGCACGGCGAAAATCCTGAACCCTGCGCTTGGCTATGACCCGGCGACTGATCTGGCGCCGATCAGCCTTTTGGCGCGGCTGCCCTTTGTGCTGGTGGTGCATCCTTCCGTGCCCGCGCGCAACGCCGCCGAGTTTGTCGCCTATGCCAAGGCCAATCCGGGCAAGATCAGTTATGCCTCAACCGGGCCTGGCACGCTTTCCCATTTGGTAATGGAAGATTTGGCGGCGTCCCAAGGTTTTGAGGCAGTGCATGTGCCCTATCGCGCCGTGGGTCAGGCGGTGCTGGATTTGGTGGCGGGGCGCATCCATGCGTTTTTCGCGGCAACCGGCGGTGTGCTGGGCCAGGTGCGGGATGGTTCCGTGCGCGCTTTGGCGGTGACGAGTGCAGAGCGTTTCCCCGCCTTGCCGGAGGTGCCGACCATGGCGGAAGCGGGCGTGCCTTCCGATCCGGCTGTTGCCTGGATCGGGCTTTTCGCGCCGGCGGGTTTTCCCGCGGATCGTATTGCGCGCCTTGCTGAGGAAACCGGCAAGGCACTTGCTGTGCCGGATCAGCGCCGCGCTTTGGAAACGGCGGGCTTTACCGTGGTGGGGAGTGATACGGAGACATTCCGCACGCTGCTCGCTTCCGATATTGCGCGCTGGGGTGGCTTGATTCGCCGGCTTGGGTTGAGGCCGGAAAGCTGAGATCAGAATATTCCGGCGGCTAAGCCAGCAGCAAAAGCGGCGCCGAGTTCTTCGCAACGCGCAAGATCAGCAGCGCTGATGATCTTGGGTGCGGCGATGGCTTCCGCCGTTTGCGCGCCGGTGATCACGATCAGCGGTTCTGCAATGGGTTTCAGCCGCCAGCCGGTGGCGATGCGCGAAATCTGCCGCGCGGCACCTGTGCCATCGGACCCCGCGCAGATCATGGTCGCGTAAGGCCGACCTTGGATTTGATCCAGCAACGGATAATAGCAGCGATCGAAGAAATCCTTCATCACGCCAGCCATGGAAGCCAGGTTTTCAGGCGTGGCGAAGATATAGCCATCGGCGGCGAGCAAATCCTCTGGCGCCGCTTCGCTGGCGTGCAGGCCACCAACGGCGGTATTGCCTTCCGCCATGGCGCCTTCAAGTGCTGCCTGCGCCATCTGCCGCGCGCCATCCGTCATGGAATGGTGAATGACGAGAAGTGTTTTCATGCCAATTCAGCGACGAATCAGACCCTGCGGCAGGAAGGCGCCATTGTAATAGGGCACTGCTGAAACCGGCTTGCGCGCCGCATAGACATAGGCGGGATAGTAGATCATCAGCATGATCGCTTCCTCACCAATCGCGATATCAGTGGCTTGCGCGAAAAGCTCATTCCGTTTGGCTTCATCCATGGTCTTCAACGCCTCTGCCACCAGCGCATCGGCGCGCGGGCTGGAATGGCGGGTGCGATTGGCGGTGCCAAGCCCGCCATCTCGGTTGAAGGTATGCAGCAGTGCGCGATAGGCATAGCTGATGTTATCCGCGCCATATTGCGCCGCCATCACTGTGAAGGTCTGCCGCGCGGCGGCGGGGAAATAGGCTGCATTGGGCATGGTTTGCACTTCGGTCTTTACGCCAATGCGCGTCCAGAATTGCGCGATGGCTTGCGCGACCTTTTCATCATTCGGGTAGCGATCATTGGTGGCGTGGATGGTGATTTGAAAACCGTTCGGATAGCCCGCTTCCGCCAGCAACCGCCGCGCGCGATCCGGTTCAAACGCCACGGGCTTAAGCCGCGGGGAGGTGCCAGGTGTGCCCGGCGGCAGCACATCAGATGCGACCGATGCTGCGCCTTCCATGACGCGATCCACAATCGCCACGCGATTGATGGCATGGGATAGCGCCAGCCTGACCCGCACATCCTTGAGCGGATTTTTCGTCATTGCCTGGCCGTTACTGTCGCGAATATGCGGGGAGATATCGCGATCCATATCAAGCGCCACATACATCACGCGCATGCCCGCGATCTGGGAGACATCAATCGCCGCATTGCTGCGCAGCCGCGCAAGATCGGGGATCGAGACCTCATCTATCGCCTGCACATCACCCGAGAGCAGCGCGGCGATGCGCCCGGAATCATTTGGGATGACGCGGAATTGCACTTCCTCAAATTCCGGCCTTTGCCCGAACCAATGCGGGTTGCGGCGCATGGTGACGAATTCGCCAAAGCGGTAATCCACCAGCGTATAGGGGCCGGAGAAAACCCGCGCCTTGCCGGCGTTGAAATCCGCGGGCTTGAAATCCTCGCCGAGCGATGCGGCGACGATGGCGATTTCCGTCAGATCCTCCGCCATGAAGGGGTAGGGTTCTTCGGTTTTGACCAGAAGGCGCTGCGCATCAAGAATCTCGATATCCTTGATGGCGCGGACAAAAATTTGATAGCCGCCGGCGGAGCCTTCCAGGCGCGGAATACGCCGGATGGAAAAGGCCACATCCTGCGCCGTGATGGGGCTGCCATCGCTGAATTTCGCCGCTGGGTTCAGCGTGATTTCCCAGGCACGGCCATCACCCATCGCGCGCCAGGATTGCGCGATGGCGGGGGTTGGTTTGCCATCCGGGGTCATGCCGATCAGCCGCGCATGGCAGCCGCGCAGCAGATTCTGTTCCCCCGCCAGGCGGAATTGCGGGTCCATGGAAGTGGGGCTGAGCTTGACGCCAACGCGCAGCACGCCGCCCGGCATGGGCTGCGCTGTGGCGCCTTGGGTCAGCACAAACAGGCTTGCACCGAAGCCTGCGAGAAATTCAGAACGTTTCAGCATGGCGGCCCCCTTTTGTCAGGCGCCAAGTCTTGCGCTCAGTGCGCTTTCGCGCAAGCGGCGCGGTCCGCCGGCAGGGCAAGCGTGATGGCCCAGCAAAGCCCGAGCATGACCGCCGCCCCCGCCAAGGCGCCCAGGATACCGGCCATTTGATAAAGCAGGCCCGAGAGCAGCGTGCCGGCAAAACGCCCGGCAGCATTGGCAGCGTAGTAGAAGCCCACATCCTCGGCGGCTTTTTTGGAGCCCGCATAGGCCAGGATCAGATAGGAATGCAGCGAGGAATTCACCGCAAAGGCAAAGCCAAACACCAAAAGCCCCGCCACCAGCACCAGATCAGCGCGGCCCGCTTGCAACCACAGTGCCGCCATCAGCGCGGGCGGTATGACCGCAAGGCCAAGGCACCAGAGGCGCGCCGCTGGCACTTCGGTGCTCAAGCCATCAGCACTGCGCTGGATCAGGGAAGGTGCCGCTGCCTGCACCAGCCCATAGCCAATCGTCCAGATGGCGAGGAAACCGCCCACCGCGGCAAAGCCCCAGCCCGAGGAATAGAGAAACACCGGAAGGGCCACGACAAACCAGACATCGCGTGCGCCAAACATTAAAACACGCGCTGCGGCCAGCAGATTGACGCCGCGATCCCGCGCCATGAATTCGCGCATGGAGGCAGACGCCTTGGCCTTGCCCATCATCGGCGGCAGGGATGCCACAACGCTAATCAAAACCACCCCAAGCAATGCAGCCATCAACCAAAG
>JBIKWX010000206.1:0-6677 GCA_044356095.1 Roseomonas sp. | reverse complement strand
AGCTCGGCAGCCAGCATACGCTCCGAAAGAGCCTTCTTCAGCTCGTCAATCAGGCCACCCCTGGCGAATAGCTCCTGGGGCTCTCGCCCAGCCAAAAGCTGGTCCAGCAACGCTTTGTCTATGGCCATATCGATGGGCCCTTCCATTCCATCCATAGGACCCCACGCACAAAATTACTGATAGGGCCCCTTAGCTTGGACCCCGACCTTCATATCTATCTGAATTTCATTCGCTGGCTAGACAACCATTCGTTTCTGATGATCACGCACTGGCATACAACAGATTGGCGCAAGGAACATTACAATAGCACCCAGACCTCTGGGACGACTTCAATGGTACGGCGTGGATCAGACTGGGTTCCGGCACGCCCTCCCGAAATCTACGCTGTACCAATGCGTTGCTCTGCCGATTACACGCAACAGGAAAACACCAGCGGTGGTTTCCTGCCGCTTACCTTGCCCGATGGTCAAGTCTGTGTCGAAGACCGAACAAGAACGCGCCTTGAGACCGAAATCAGGAATTGCGTTTTCTCGGCGGCTGCCATGCCATGCGAGAACATCGAGATACGACGGTCGCGCTAATTTTTTGGTGCGGCCAAAAAACGCGGGGAGTTTCAGTAGGTCGCGACGCATCTGCTCTGCCGCGCAAGTATACTAAGGCAAAGCCCCAAGCCGCCGTTCCACCAGCGCGCGCCAGGGCGCATCCGGCGGGCTATCGGCAAGCAGCGCACGCCATGTCGCCCGAGCGCGGTCCGGCTGCCCGGCTTCGGCCTCAATCACGCCGAGCAGAAAGCGTAGTTTCGGCTCCCCTGGCGCCTCGGCCAAGGCGCGCAGCAGGATCGGGCCAGCCGCGACAAATTCCCCGCGCCCGATTTCCATTTCCACCAGATCACCCGCCAATTCGACATCAAAGCGCGATGCCAAGGCGCGGCGCCAAGCCTCAGCCGCCGCATCGGCATTGCCGCGGCTGCGTTCCGCATTGCCGAGCATGACAAAACCCTGCCGCGCCGCGTCGCTCATCGGGTCAAGCCCGGCCAGCCTTTCGCGCAACCGGGTCAATAGCGCATCATCACGCGCGGCAATCTCGGCCCTTTCGCGATGTGGGGCGGATGGCATGTCGGGCGTGCCTTGCACCAGATAAAGCCCAAGCCCAGCTGCGGGGATCAGAAAAACCAGGGGCAGGAAACCTAGCGCGCGACCCCGAGTGGTGGGTGCCGCTTCTGCTGGGGCCTGTAGCAGTCTGCGTTGCACTTCCACCTGAGCGGCGCGCAGAGCATCGCCTTCCAGGCGCCCGGCAGCGGCTTCGCGGTCAAGCTCGGCCAATTGCGCGCGATAGAGCGCCAAATCCGCTTCCCGCCGCCCGCGCGCCACCACGGGGCGGAACAATGTCGCCACCAACGGCACCATGGCGGCCAGCGCCAGCAGGACCATCGCAATCCAGATCATGCCGCGCCGCGATCAAGCTCAGCCAGGCGCCGTGCTTCTTCAGGCGATAGCGCTGCCGCTTCGGCCACTGCGCGGCGGCGGCGCAGCAGGATCACGGCAATGCCGCCGCCAAGCGCCAGGAAGGGCGTCGCCCAGAGCAGAATGGTCGCTGCCGTCACGGGCGGGCGCAGCAGCACGAAATCGCCATAGCGCTGATGCACAAAGCGGATCACGGCCGAGGGTTCCTCGCCCGCCGCCACACGTTCCCGCACCAGGCGGCGCAAATCCCGCGCCAATTGCGCGTCACTGTCTTCAATGGATTGGTTCTGGCAAACCAGACAGCGCAATTCGCGCCCGATCTCCCGCGCAATCGCTTCCTTGGCAGGATCAGCGAGGCGTTCACTCGGGTCACCCACCGCGCCCCAGGCGGGCAGCGCCAGCAGCAGGCAGAAGAAGATCCAGCGCGTCACGCAAATCTCCGGAGTAGGGGGCGCAATTCACTCTCCAGCGTATCGGCGGTGATGGGGCCGGCCCAGCGCCAGCGGATCATGCCTTGGCGGTCCAACAAATAGGTCTCCGGCACGCCATAAACGCCCCAATCAATCGCGGTGCGCCCGGGTTCATCGCGCCCGAGCCGGCGATAGGGATTGCCGTGGCGCTTGAGAAACGCGCCGGCCTCCGCCACGCGATCCTTGTAATTGATGCCGTAAACCGCGACGCCTTCGCGCGATAGCCGCATGAGTTGCGGGTGTTCAATGATGCAGGGCGCGCACCAGGACGCCCAGAAATTGACCAGCACCGGCCCCGGCAAGGGACCGCGCAAATCCTCGGCGGTCAGGGCGGGCAGATCAACGCCTTCCAAGGCGGGCAGGCTGAAATCGGGTGCGGGCTTGCCAAGCAGGACAGAGGGCACACCGCGCGGGTTATAGCTGCCATCCTGCAAGCCTTGCAGCATGGCGTAAAAGCCAACCCCCGCCGCCGCAGCCAGCCCCACAGGCGCATAGAGCATCCAACGCCGTGGACGCTTGGGAGAAGCCGCGTCACTCATGCCGGTGCGGGTGCCGCCTTGCGCGATGGTGCGGAAACCCTGATGCGACGGTCGGACAGTGATAGCCCACCACCAAGCGCCATGATCACGGCACCAAACCAGATCCAGGGCGCGAGCGGATTGTGATGCAGGCGCAAAACACCGCCGCCATCGCGTTCATCGCCCAGCACCGCGTAAAGGTCTCGCAGGGAATTCGTGTGGATCGCCGCTTCGGTGGTGTTCATGCGCCCGACTGGGAAAAACCGCTTTTCCGGTTCCAGCACCGTCACCACCTGCCCATCCGCCAGTACCGTGATGGTGGCGCGGCGCGATGACCAATTTGGCCCCTGCACATCGCGAATGCTCTCGAGCCGCCATTCATAGCCCGCCAGCCGCGTTGATTGCCCAGGCTTGAGTTCCACCAGCGCATCAGTGGCCAAACCCATCCCCGCCAGGCCCGCGAAGGTCACGCCCATGCCGGCATGGGCAATGGCACCGCCCCAGGCAGCGCGCGGCAGGCCGCGTGCGCGGTTCCAGGCTTGGGAAGGCCGACGAAAGGCCGCGATACGGTCCAGAATATCGGCCGCCGCGCCGCCAATCAGCCAGGCAGCGGCGGCAAAGCCAAGCGCCGGCCAGACATGATAGCCCGCGATCAATAGCGTCAGGAAAGCCGAGGCCACCGCAAGCGCGCCGACCCACCACAGCCTTTGCAAGGCACCCGCAAGATCAGCGCGCTTCCAGGCCAGCAGCGGCCCCACTGCCATGGCCGCCACCAAGGGAATCGCCAGCGGCGCTGTCGCCGCATTAAAGAAGGGTGCACCGACTGAGATTTTCGCGCCAAACAGGATATCGGCAAACATCGGCCACAGCGTGCCCACCAGCACCACCGCCGCAATGGAACAGAGCAGCAGATTATTCAGTACCAGCGCGCCTTCGCGCGATATCGGCGCGAAAATACCGGTGCCACCCAAGCGCGGCGCGCGCCACGCAAACAACGCCAAGGCCCCCGCCACATAGGCCATCAGCAGGGCCAGGATAAACACGCCGCGCGCCGGGTCATTGGCGAAAGCATGCACGGAATTCAACACGCCCGAACGCACCAGGAAGGTGCCCAGCAAGGACATGGCAAAGGCCAAAATCGCCAGCAGCACCGTCCAGATCTTCAGGCTTTCGCGCTTTTCAACCACAATCGCCGAATGCAGCAACGCCGCGCCAATCAGCCAAGGCAGCAGGGACGCGTTTTCCACCGGGTCCCAGAACCAATAACCACCCCAACCCAATTCGTAATAGGCCCACCAGGACCCAAGCGCGATGCCTAGCGTCAGGAAGGACCACGCCGCGAGTGACCAGGGCCGCACCCAACGCCCCCAAGCCGCGTCCACCCGCCCTTCCAAAAGTGCCGCGACCGCAAAGGCAAAAGTCACCGCATAACCAACATAACCCAGGTAGAGCATCGGCGGATGCAAGGCGAGGCCAAGATCCTGCAGCAGCGGATTGAGCCCCTGCCCATCCATCGGCGGCGGCCAAACGCGCTCAAACGGGTTGGAGGTGAAAATGATGAAGCCCAAGAACCCCGCTGCGATCAGCCCCAGAATGCCAATCACGCGCGCCTGCAAGGCACTCGGCAAATCGCGCCCGAAGCCCGCCACGGCGCCACCACAAAGCGCCAGGATCAGCACCCAGAGCACCATGGAGCCTTCATGATTGCCCCAGGCGCCTGAAAACTTATAGAGCAACGGCTTCGCCGAATGGCTGTTCAGCACCACATTCGAAACCGTGGTGTCATTCACCGCAAAGGCCCATAGCAGCGCACCAAAAGCCGAGACAATCGCGATCAACTGCGCACCCGCGAGTGGGGACGCGAGTGCCATCCACCGCGCATCCGCCCGATGCGCACCAACCAGCGGGAAAAACGCCTGCGCCAGCGCGAGAATGCAGCCAAGTGCCAGGGCGAAATGGCCAAGTTCGCCGATCATCCGCCTCTCCTTGGTGCGGTATTCCATTCCGCCGGGGGCGGTGCCGCGCCTTGTGCCGGATTCCAATGGCCGGCGCGCTTCAGCGCATCAGCCACTTCCGGCGGCATATAGGTTTCATCATGGCGCGCGAGCACTTCACGTGCGCGGAAAACGCCATCGGGCTGCATCATGCCAAGCGTGACAACGCCCTGCCCTTCGCGGAACAAATCCGGCAGCACGCCGGCGTAGGAAACGCGAATGACATGCGCGCCATCGGTCACACGGAAATTGGCGGTTGGTTTGCCGTCTGCACCCGTACCGCGTTCCAGGCTGCCCGCTTCCACCAGCCCGCCCAGGCGAAAGGCACGATTGGCCGGCGGCGCTTCACGCATAATGTCTGACGGCGAACGGAAAAACACCAGATTGTCCTGAAACGCCGTCAGCGTCAGCGCGGTGGCGCTGCCAAGCCCAAGCCCGCAGAGCAGCAGAATATAAAGCCGGCGCTTTTTGCGGGTCATGGCCGGTCTCCGCGCGGGTCCAATTCCGCGAGCAAGCGCTTGGCCGCGGCATGGCGGCGCGCCGCATCCACAACCAAAGCGCCAAAGCCAATCACGACCAGCGCATAGGATGCGGTGATGAAGAATGCGTGGCTCATGCGCCCAAAGCCTCCTCCCGCCGGGCGCGGGCCAATTGCAGGGCGCGGATGCGCCGTTCCATCACGGCAGCGCGCGTGCGCGCCAGCACCACCGCGCCAAACAGCAGCGAAAAGCCAAGCGCGCAGGTCAATAACGGATAAAGGATATCGACATGCATCCCCGGCGCATCAAGGCGCGTGACGGAAGCCGGCTGATGCAGCGTATTCCACCAATCCACGCTGAATTTCACGATCGGGATATTCACAATGCCCACCAGCGCGAGTATCGCCCCAACCCGCGCGCCGCGTTCCTGATCTTCAAAGGCGCGCGTCAGCGCCGCATGACCAAGCCACAGGAAAAACAGCACCAGGACGGACGTAAGCCGCGCATCCCAGACCCACCAGGTGCCCCACATGGGCCGGCCCCAAAGGCTGCCTGTTGCCAAACAAAGCGCCGTCACCAAAGCGCCCACCGGCGATAATTCGCGCGCAAAAAGATCCGCCAAGGGATGGCGCCAAATCAGCGACATCACAGAAGCGCCAGCCAAAGCAGTATAGCCACCCATGGCAAGCCAGGCCATCGGCACATGCACATACATGATGCGCACCGTCTCACCCTGCTGCCAATCAGCGGGAGACAGGAACAAGCCCCAGACCAGCCCCGCGCCAAGCACCAGCGCCGACGCCACCCAAAGCCATAGCTGCACGCGGGCCGAGGCGCGCAGGAAGCGTCCGGGATTGGCAAAGCGATGCAGCGAACGCGCGCCAGGGGCGGCACCGCTCGGGCTGCTGTCAGCTTTGGCTGTCATTCTCATGTCCACCTGGTCAGACTAGCCTAGTTATCCGGCGGGTGGAATCACCCGCCTGCCTCCTTGCCAGCTTCACATGGGGGGCGGTGCTTCGCCAAGGGAGTCCCCCCACCTCGAAAACCGAACCCAGGCTTATTGAAGCGCGGCGCGTCTGGCGTTACCTGATCGTCATGCGCTCCGCCGGGGCCAAGGGGGATCAGATAACGCCATGCCAGCAGCCAGGACCACAGCGCCCGCTTCCCGCTGGCTGGTGAAATCCGAACCCGATGCCTTTTCCTGGGACCAACAGGTCGCCAATGGCGTGGAACCCTGGACGGGCGTGCGCAATCACCTCGCCAAACGGAACCTGATGGCGATGAAAAAGGGTGACCTCGCCTTCTTCTACCATTCCAACATCGGGAAGGAGGTTGTGGGCGTGGTCGAGGTGGCGCGCGAAGCCTATCCCGACCCAACCGCCGAGGAAGGCTCATCCTGGGTCTGCGTGGATATGCGCGCGGTGGGGGCCATGCCAAAGCCTGTGGGGCTGGCGGCCATCAAGGCCGAACCGGCGCTGGCAGATGTCGCGCTGATCCGCCAATCGCGGCTTTCGGTCATGCCCATCGCGCCGGAGCATTGGGCGGTGATTGCCCGCATGGGCGGCTGGGCGGGTAAATGAGCAAGCCAGAACGCGCGCTTTGCGCGCTTGAGGATATCCCCGATGGCGGGTCCAAGGGCTTTCCGGCAGCACCCGGCGCCTTCATGGGGCTATTCGCCGTGCGGCGTGGCAGCGCGGTTTGGGTCTATGTGAATTCCTGCCCGCATATCGGCCTGCCGCTTGACCCCGTGCCG
>JBIKWX010000205.1:0-6682 GCA_044356095.1 Roseomonas sp. | reverse complement strand
CCGAGGCGGCAAGCCAGCCTTCATCGCCATGGCGTGATGCGCATACCATTCATATTGACTGGTCCAGACGCGTGCCGTGATCAGGATGGCGAATTCATTCAAATCAGCGGGGATAGTGCTATTGAAGCGCAGATACTCGCCAACCCTTTGCATCCTGTCAGCGAAAACAGGGCTGCGGAGCCAGGCATTGAAGGGGCCACGCAAGCCGCCGCGTGGGCCGTTGATGATGCCCTCAGCCGCGGCGCGCTGCTCCGTGCTCATGCTTTCGGGAGTCAATTGGGGGAAGCGCGGTTTTTTGGGCGTTGGCATGGATGTTTCCTCGGTTTTGCATGGGCCGAAAGCGATGCGCCCCCGGCTGATGCGGCAAGGCTAGACAGCGCAAGGGCTGCGGGCAAGGCACGCTTGCCGGGACTTGTCGCTTTGGTTAGCTTAAACGCTTATAGACGCCCGCCCCGTAATATGGCGCGGCAGCAAGCCGGATGGAGAAGCACCATGCATGATATCGTGATTCGCGGCGGCACCATTGTGGATGGGCTCGGCACGCCGCGCTACACCGGCGATGTTGCCATTGATGGTGATCGCATCACGCAAGTGGGCGGCAAGGCCGGCCCGGCGCGGCGCGATGTAGCGGCGGAAGGCCGGCTGGTGACGCCCGGCTGGGTGGATGTGCATACGCATTATGATGGCCAGGCCACCTGGGACCCCAATCTGGCACCGTCATCCTGGCATGGTGTAACGACGCTACTATTCGGCAATTGCGGCGTTGGTTTTGCGCCGGTGCAGAAAAGCCACCAACAGGCGCTGATTGATCTGATGGAAGGCGTGGAAGATATTCCCGGCATCACGCTCAGTGAGGGGTTGAAGTGGAATTGGGAAAGCTTCCCCGAATATCTTGATGCTTTGGAAGCCATGCCGCGCATGCTGAATATCGGCGCGCAGCTCGCGCATCATCCCTTGAGAGTTTATGTGATGGGCGAACGCGGGCTGAAGCGCGAAAACGCAACCGGCGATGATATCGAAGCCATGGCGCGGCTGACGCAGGAAGCGCTGGAAGCCGGCGCCTTCGGCTTCACCACATCGCGCACGGATCAACACAAGACGCTCGCTGGCGATCTGGTGCCGGGCCGTTATGCGGAAGAAGAGGAATTGCTCGCCATCGGTCGCGCCATGGGCAAGGCCGGGCGCGGTACTTTCGGCATGTTGAGCGATTTTGAGGATGAGGCGGCGGAATTCCGTTGGCTGCGTGAAGTGGCGAAATCCACCAAGCGCCCGGTTTGGTTCCTGCTGACTGATCGCGCCTATGACCCGCAGCGTTGGAAGCGCCTGATGCAAGCTGTGCATGAGGCACGCGCCGAGGGGCTAAGTCTCGCCGCGCAAGTCGCTGGCCGAACGGTGGGGTTGATTTTGGGGCTGATGACCTCGCTCAATCCCTTTGCATTGCGTGAGAGTTTTGCGGCACTGGCGGGGCTGCCGCCAGCCGAGCAATTGGCGCGGCTGCGTGATCCTGAAACGCGGCGCAAGATTCTTTCCGAAGAAGCATCGAAGCGTTTGCTGGATGTGCTGCCGCCGCTGTCGCGCCAGATCGCGACGCGCTGGGACAATATGTTCGAATTGGGCGATCCGCCGGATTATGAACCGCCGCGCGAACGCAGCATTGCCGCGCTCGCTGCCAAGGCAGGGCAGGATCCGGCTTCCTATTGCTATGATTTCCTGGTCGGCGCGGATGGTGGGCGGATGCTCTATTTCCCCGTTACCAATTACGTGACGGGTGATCTTTCCGTGGTGCGGGAGATGAATATGGACAAGGCGACGGTGCTTGGCCTTTCCGATGGTGGTGCGCATTGCGGCGTGATTTGCGATGCCTCCACCCCCAGTTTCATGCTGACCCATTGGGCGCGCGATCGTAAGCGCGGTGATGGGCTGCCTTTGGAATTCGTGGTTAAGCGGCAAACCAGCGAAACGGCAGATTTCTTTGGCCTGACGGATCGCGGGCGCTTGGCGCCTGGTGCCATGGCGGATGTGAATATCATCAACTTTGATGGGCTGCGCTTGTATCATCCCGAGATGATCTATGATCTGCCCGCCGGTGGGCGGCGTTTGGTGCAGCGCGTGGAAGGCTATGACATGACTCTGGTGGCCGGACAGCCCATTCGCGAAGCTGGCCATGATACGGGTGCATTGCCCGGCAAGCTGCTGCGCGCGAGGGGATGACAGCCAAGCGTTAAGTCAGCCGATAATGGCTCGGCATTTCATCCTTGAGCGCGACACCTGTCGCGCCAAGCTTGCGCGCTTCCACCAATAGCCAGAGCGCCTTGGCGGCAGCGGCATCAGCGCCAAGTCCTCCCGGCCGGATATTGCTGATGCAGTTGCGCATGGCGTCATTGCTGCCGCGCCGCGCTGCCCAGGTCAGGTAAAGCCCCATGCTATCGGTCGCGGAAAGCCCTGGCCTTTCGCCAATCAGCACGATAACCGCCGCAGCTTCCATCGCCTCCGCAATGTCATCGCCAAGCGCAACGCGCGCCTGTTCGGCGATGATGATGGCGCCAGGTGTGAAGCCTGCCGTGCCGAGTGCCGGCACCAATGCAGCAAGCAAAGCCGGCGCCTGCTGCTGTACGCCACGCGCGCAAAGCCCATCTGCAACCACTAGCGCAATGCTGCCTTTCGCCTTGGGGATGGTGGTGCCTTCCCGCAACTTGCGGCCAAGATCGGGGCGCAGCAAATAACGCCGGCGTTCTTCCGCCTGGCTGGTCACGTGATGGATCGGCAGGCCAAGTGGGCCGAACGCTACACCCAATTGTGCCACATCCAGCCTGGACCAAACCGCATCGCGTGCGCGCGCATGTGCTTCCTGAAAATCGAGATGCGCAGCAGTGGGTAGCGCATTGCCCACACGCCCCAGCGCCACACGCGCATCGGTGAAGCGGCGCAGATCGCGCCATTTGCTGGGCGTGCTCATCCAAGGCCAATCAGTGCGGGGGATAGGCGCGCGGGGATCGCCTCGGTCGTGCTGCCAATGCCCATGCGGTTCAGCCAAGCCTCAAATTCCGGCGCCGGACGTTTGCCAAGTGCCGCGCGTGCGTAAAGCCCATCATGGAAAGAGGTGGATTGGTAGGCGAGCATCACATCATCTGCGCCCGGCACGCCCATGACGTAAGTGACACCGGCAGCGGCGAGGCACGTCAGCAGCGCATCCATATCATCCTGATCTGCTTCCGCATGGTTGGTGTAGCAAACATCAACCCCCATCGGCAGGCCCAGCAGCTTGCCGCAGAAATGATCTTCAAGGCCGGCGCGGAGAATTTGCTTGCCATCAAACAGATATTCCGGACCGATGAAGCCCACCACGGAATTGACCAGCAGCGGCGAAAAGCGCCGCGCGACCGCATAGGCGCGGGCTTCCAGGGTTTGCTGATCCACGCTGTGATGCGCATCAGCACTCAAGGCGCTACCTTGGCCGGTTTCGAAATACATGACATTCTGCCCAAGGCTGCCGCGTTTGAGCGATAGCGCCTGTTCATGCGCTTCAGTCAATAGCGCCAAATCAACACCGAAAGACTGGTTCACACCTTCAGTCCCGCCAATGGATTGAAACACCAGATCAACCGGCGCGCCCAGACCCATGGCGCGCATGGTGGTGGTGACATGCGCCAGCACGCAGCTTTGCGTTGGTATGTCATAGGCGATGCGTAGGCGGTCCAGCATATCCAGAATGCGCAGCACCGCTTCCACATTATCGGTCGCGGGATTGACGCCGATCACCGCATCACCGGCGCCCAGCAAAAGCCCATCCAAGGTGGCGGCCGCAATGCCGCGCGGATCATCGGTTGGATGATTGGGTTGCAGACGTATCGAAAGCCGTCCCTGAAGGCCGATGGTATTGCGAAACCGCGCGACATTCACGCATTTCGCAGCAACCGCAATCAAATCCGCCGCGCGCATGATTTTGGAGACAGCCGCAACCATTTCCGGCGTTAGCCCCGGCGCCAATGCAGCGAGTGTTGCGCTATCAGCCGCATCAGAAAGCAACCAATCGCGCAACCCGCCAATCGTCAGGCTGCTGATCGGCGCGAAGGCCGCCTTGTTGTGGCTATCCTGGATCAGGCGCGTGACCTCATCTGCCTCATACGGGATCAAAGTTTCCGAGAGGAAATGCCTGACCGGCAGATCCGCCAAGGCGCGCTGCGCGGCGATGCGTTCCTCGGCGCTTTCGGCGGCCACACCCGCCAGCGCATCACCAGATCGGAAGGGGGTCGCGCGCGCCAGCAATGTCTTCAGATCGGGGAAGACATAACGCGTGGTGCCGATGGTCTGTGCGAAGGCCATGCTGCTGCCGTTGTGGATGATATCGCTGCACTATGACAGGAATCCGCGCAGGCTTCGAGGCTTAAAACGTCGCGGTCAGCATGACAGGCTGGACACATAGGGATAGGATGTCTTTGAAAGCAGGAGATTGGTGATGCGCATTGCAGTGATGGGAACAGGTGGTGTCGGCGGTGGTTTTGGCGCGGCCTTGGCCAAAGCCGGTGCGGATGTCACCTTCATCGCCCGCGGGGCGCATCTGGCTGCGATGCAGCGTGATGGTTTATGCATCACGGGCGGTCGCGGCGATACCCATCTGGTGCCGACCAAGGCCACTGATAATCCGGCCAGCATCGGGCCGGTGGATTTGGTCATGTTTTGTGTAAAGCTGTGGGATGTGGAGGCAGCAGGTGAGGCCATTCGCCCCCTGATTGGCCCCTCTACCGCCGTATTGCCCCTGCAAAATGGCATTGATGCCAGTGAAAGACTTATCCCCATTCTTGGCGCGCAAGCGGTGATGGGGGGTGTTGCGCAAATCAGCGCAACCATTGATGCGCCTGGCGTCATTCGCCAAACCGGCACCTTCATGCGTCTCGCCTTTGGGGAGCTTGATGGCAGCATCTCGGCGCGCGGCAAGAATTTTCTGGAATGGTGCCAGCGCGCCGGTTTTGACGCGACGCTGAGTGACCGTATCCTGACCGAGCTTTGGCTGAAATTCATTATTCTGGCAACGAATTCCGGCATGACGGCGCTGACGCGCCGCCCGCTTGGTGAATTGCGCGATGATCCTGATATCGCGCCCTATTTCCGCGCTGGATTTGAAGAAGTGATCGCGCTCGCTCGCGCCAAGGGTGTTTGGTTGCCGGATGATGCGCTGGAACGCAGCATGAAATTCACCATGGGCGCACCTTTTGGCATGCGCGCTTCCATGGCGGTGGATTTGATTCGCGGCAATCGCATTGAATTACCCTGGCTATCGGGCAAGGTTGTCGCTCTGGGTCGGGAGCTTGGCGTACCTACGCCGACCCACGCCATGATCATTGCGGCGCTGAAGCCTTATGCCATGGGTGCGCCCAAGGGTTAGTTTGGGTTTTGGGCGCGCCAGTGATCGGCGATCTGCCCCATGGTGGCGGGCCAAATGCTGCCGCGCGCCATGATGCCATCTAGCATTGCGTTGAAGGCGCGGATGCGATGCGGCACGCCCATTAGCCAGGGTGTGATCGGCACCACCAAAATGCGCCCGCTGCCCGTTTCCTGCGCTTCCCGATCCAGCGTTTCATGAGCGGTCCGGATGGCAGTGGTGAAATCCTCGGTCGGCAGATGCTGCTGATGCAGCATGCGTTGATCCGACAAATCCTGCGATAGAGGCATGCAGATCAGGCGGCCGGCATCGGTGGTCATGACATAGGGCATGTCATCATTCGCCCAGCCGGTGGTGAAGCTGAAGCCGGCTTCCGCAACCAGGCGCAAGGTATCGCTTGATTCCGAATGTGCCGGCGAATGCCAGCCGCGCACCGCAGAGCCGAACCGGGCGCGAAGCAACGCTGAGGCTTCCTGCACTGTGGCACGTTCCTGATCAAGCGGCACACCACTATGATGCAACCGCCCCATATCGAAGCCAGCACAGGCAATTTCCCATTGCGCCGCCGCAAGATCATCCATCAACGCGGGGTAGCGCTGCGCAAGCACAGCACTCAGCAAGGCGGTGGCGGGCAAACCGCGCGCTGCGAGTGATTTCATCAGCCGATAAACGCCAATGCGATTCCCATAATCGCGCAGCGTATAATCCCAATAGGAAGGATAAGGCCGTTCCATGCCGCCCGGCGCGATAAAGGGCTTGAGTGGCATATCCATCGGGAAATGGCCCATATGCACAGCGATGCAAAGCGCGATGCGCGCGCCATTCGGCCAGGTCACCGGCTGCGCTTTCGGCAGCGCACGGAAGGGATAGATTTCATGATCCATCCCGCGCCGACGCTGCGGGTAGTGCAGGTAATCTTCAGGCAGGCTCTTCATGGTGTCCCCGCTGCAATCCAGGATTGCGCTTCTGCCAGATGATGTTGCGTATACCAGGCGGCAATTTCCCGCCCCGTTGCCAGCCAGACCTTGTCATGGCTCACCACATATCGCAGCACATCATCCAAGGCGCTGATACGGTGCGGCTGGCCGATCAGAAACGGATGTAGCGGCATGCACATCACCGTCCCGCTTTCCGCGCCTTCTTCGTAAAGCTGATCGAATTGCGCCTTGCAGATGGCGGCGAAGCGCTCAGGCGGCGTATTGCGCATGACCAGCAGCGGCACGTCATTGATTTCAAGCGAATAGGGAATGCTGATCAAATGGCCGCTGCGCACCTTGATAGGCGTCGGCTGGTCATCATGCA
>JBIKWX010000204.1:0-6699 GCA_044356095.1 Roseomonas sp. | reverse complement strand
GGATAACCGTCTCCCTACCGCAAGCGCTGCAGACCTTTCTGGAGGAGCAAGTCCGTGCCGGTGGCTACGGCAACAGTGAGGAATATATCTGCGACTTGATCGCTAAGGAGCGAGACCGCCGAGAACTTGATGCGCTGCTGTCACAGGGCGCTGGATCGGCACGGGGCTCGGAAGCAAATAACGCCTATTTCGATAGACTACGACGTAGGTTTGCGGATCGATAGAGATGGAGTTTCCGACCCATTCAAGGTCTATTCTATCTCACTCGGTCCCTTTGCGCAGCGCCGAGACATCGGCAAAGGTTCGATCCTCGCCATCCAGCACCGCCGCTTGACCTGTTTCTTCCTGCCAGCGCTGCACAATCACATCGCAATAGGAGGGATCAATCTCCAGCAGCACCGCGCGCCGCCCAGTGCGCTCGGCCGCGATCATCGTGGTCCCCGAACCGCCAAAGCAATCCAGCACCGTATCGCGTGGCTTGCTGCTGTTGCGGATGGCGCGCTCGACCAGCGCCACCGGCTTCATTGTCGGGTGGAGATCGTTTCTGGCCGGCTTATCGAAATGCCAGACATTCCCCTGGTCGCGCGCACCGCACCAGTAATGCTGTGCGCCAGCCTTCCAGCCATAGAGCATTGCTTCGAATTGCTGATGGTAATCTGCGCGGCCCAGCGCAAAGGTGTTCTTGGCCCAGATGATCGTGCTGGACCATTTGCCGCCCGCTTCCTGCCAGGCGCGGTGCAGCGTCGGCCACTCGGAAGACGACATGCAAACATAGCTTGCGCCCTTGGTGACCGAGAGAAGGTTCGTCAGCGCCGGGCGCAGGAAATCCAGAAAGCCTTTGCCCAACGCGTCATTCGCGATGGTCATCTTGGCGGCTGTGCCACCCTCATAAGCAACATTATAGGGTGGGTCTAGAAAGGCCATGTCCGCGAGGTGCCCCGCGCCAAGCGCGCCCTGCACATCGGCAAGCTTGGTCGCATCGCCGCAAAGCAGCCGATGGTCTCCACAGCGCCAGAGATCGCCTTCGCGCGTGACGGGATTGACCGGCAGCGGCGGGGCTTCGTCAGCGCCCTCACCATCAAGCCCCGCATCGGCGGCGGCGAGCAGCCGGTCCAATTCCATGCCGGAGAAGCCGAGTACGTCGAGATCCACCGAAGCATCGTCGCGGATGCGCGCAATCTCCGCCGCCAGCAGCGCCTCATCCCAGCCGGAATTCAGCGCGATCTGATTATCAGCAAGTCGCAGCGCACGCGCCTGGGGCTCAGTCAAATGCGCAAGCCGAATGGCGGGGACACTCACCATGCCGAGCCGCTTGGCGGCCATGACGCGGCCGTGGCCTGCGACCAGCACACCGGCGCCATCCACCAGGACTGGATTCACAAAACCGAATTCGGCAATCGAAGCCGCAATCTGTGCCACCTGCGCTGGCGAATGCGTGCGCGCATTCTCGGCATAGGGCAGCAGCGCCGCGACTGGCAACGAGACAACGGCAAGGTCAGGCTGCATCGGAAAGTGCCCCTTCGCGCGCTGCCGCCACCGCATCATAATCGCGCCCATCGCCGGAAAGCGTCACCGGCTGATCCGGATAGAGTATCCGCCAGCGCGCAATCGCCAGATCCACATAAGCCGGCGCCAATTCAATGCCACGCACAACCCGGCCCGTGCGCTCCCCGGCAATCAGCGTCGTGCCGCTGCCCGCAAAGGGCTCAAACACCACCTCGCCAGGATCGGTGTAGGCACGCATCAGGAAATCCGGCAGCGCCACCGGAAACACCGCCGGATGCTCGGTCTCGATCCCGCGCCCCTTATGGCGCGTGATGCGCAGCACCGCATCCGGAATGCGCATATCCTGCACTGGCTGGCCGATATGCGTATAGGCTTTCACTTCACCATCCGCGGCGCGCAGCCCGCTGCCCTTATTCGGCGTGCCGGCCCATTTGCAGGGGATGATCTTGTTCGCCTGCCGCGCTGTGCGGTTGAAGTGAAACACCAACTCAAACGCCGGCGCCAAACGACCGTTCCAATCACCCGGCAGCCCCGGCCCCTGGTCCCAGGTGTAAAGCCCAAAGCGACGCCAGCCGCGCGCGCGCATCCATTCCAGCCAGGCTTCCCAATAGGGCTGCCACTCATTCTCGCGATGGATCAGGCCAAGATTGACCAGCGCCTGACCATCCGGCCGCAGCGCCGCGTCCAGATGCTGAAACACGCCCTGCATCAGCGTATCCCAATCAGAAACGCCACCAGTCGTGTAAGCCCGCTGATTGCCATAGGGCGGCGAGGTGAACAGCAGCGCCGCACGATCGGTTTCCATCACGCGCGCGACCGTCGCCGCATCGGTGCTATCGCCGCAGAGCAGCCGATGCGCGCCGAGCAACCACAAATCACCGGGGCGAGAGACTGCCTGGCGCGGTGCCTCGGGCTCGGCATCGGCGGGATCGTCAGCATCTTCACCGATCGCGGGCGCGGCAGGGTTCTCGGCGGTGTCCGCGGGCAGGGCTTCGGGCGCATCGCCGTCAGACACGGCATCTCCAGCCGCCGCGAGGATGCCCGCAAGTTCATCCGCCGAGAAACCAAGCGCAGCCAGGTCAATCTCCGCCGCCTGGACGCTCGCCAACGCATCGCGAAGCAGCGCCTGATCCCAGGTGGCGTTCTCTGCGATGCGATTATCAGCAAGCCGCAGCGCTTCCTTTTGCGCGGGTGCCAAGTGCTTCAGCACAATCACCGGCACCTTGGCGATGCCGAGCGCTTCCGCCGCCGCCAAGCGGCCATGGCCCGCGATCAGCACGCCATCCTCGTCCACCAGCAGTGGGTTGGTGAAGCCGAACGCCTGCATGCTGGCCATGATCTGCGCAAGCTGGGCCGCGTCATGCACACGCGCATTGCCGGCATGCGGGCGCAGTGAAGCGATCGCGCGGAGTTGGATCCGCTCGGCCATCCAGGGAAGCGTCATGGGGGGTATCCGGGAAGGGTTGGATAGTGGTTTCGCTGTGACTTGCGAAATCGACTGTTTTCTGGCCTGCTTCAACTCAGCAACATGAAAATACTTCTGATCTCAGCGCATCCGGTAGAGGATTCCTACAACGCCGCGCTTCGCGCGACGGCGATTGATGCGCTTTCGCGCGCCGGCCATGAGATTGACCATCTCGACCTTTACGCTGAAGGCTTTGATCCCGTTCTCGGGCGCGCCGAACGCCTGGGATATCACGATGTTCCTTCCAATCGCGCGCCGGTCGAGGCCTATGTCGCGCGCCTCCAGGCGGCCGAGGCACTTGTCTTTGTTTTCCCTGTCTGGTGCTACGGCGTCCCGGCGATACTGAAGGGCTTCTTCGATCGAGTTTTCCTGCCCGGCGTGACGTTCAAGCTTGGAGCCGACGGGATCGCGCGGCCAGCGCTTACGCATGTGAAGTGTGTGATTGGGATCACTAGCTATGGTCGCCCTTGGTGGGTAGCAACCTTCCTGATGGGCGATCCGCCAAAGCGGCAGATCATGAATTACTTCCGCTTGCTCACCGGAGGGCGCGCGCGGCGCACCTGGCTTGCGCATTACGACATGAACCGCGCGACGGATGCGACACGGCGCGCCTTTCTTGCCAAGGTTGAGCGCGCGATGGGGCGTCTCGCGTAGCGCTTCTGCCGACGTTCTTGTCGCCCCGCGTGCCGAGGTTTGCACCTAAATTGCTGAAATCACGCCGAAAGGGTGCAAACCATGCGGGGGCTGGGTGCAAACCAAGTGCAAACCTGAGGCGCCTAGGTTTGCACCTAAGTCATTGAATTCACGTCGCTATAGTGCAAACTGCAACCCATATTTTTATTCTGACGCTAGAGGGGTCGGGCGCTTCCGCCCCCCGCATACAAAATCGCCAGGAAGGAACCACGAGATTGAAAACAAAGAAGCTCAAAGCGCTTCTCACCTGGAATCATGAAGGTCACGAAGTTGCGTTGACTAGAAGGGGAATTCATTGATTCTTGCGATGATTTGTTGCATAGTAGCGAAGTACGTAAAGACTTCGCTTTGGAAAATTCATGTCAGTGAAAGCAAAAAGACAAAGCCCAATAAGCCGTCGTGCCGCACGAGGCGAAAAGGAAACAGCCTCTGTCTTCATCAAAATTCGCGTTCGACCCGGCGATCGTGCCCTGATTGATGAGGCGGCCCTGCTTGCCGGGAAGTCTCGCTCTGAGTTTGTCCGTGTGGCATCTTTGAATGCGGCGACGGATGTGATTTTCGATCGCAGGTTGCTGCGCTTCACGCCCGAAGCATTCTCTCGCTTTGTCCAGGCGCTTGATGCAACGCCGAACTCTAATGACAAACTACGGAAGCTGCTCGGCACTGCACCACCATGGCAGTGAAGGCACCGCCATAGACGTTTGGCATAACTCCTGATTTCAATAGACTGGGCGTCCCTTGTGGGGTCTTAGAGAAGGCCATGCGGTTGCGCTAGCTCCCCATAGGCGCCATTACTTTCGTATAGCCAAGGAATTTTCCATGCTGGCGCTTAAGCTCACCTCTATCGGTAATTCGGTCGGCTTGATCCTGCCCAAGGAGCTGCTGGCCAAGCTCGGTGTCGGCAAGGGCGATACCCTGTTTGCAGTGGAGACTGATGAGGGCATCCGCCTGACTACCACTGACCCGAGTTTCCAGACGCACATGGACGTCGCACGGCAGGTCATGAAGAAGCGCCGCGCCGTTCTGCGCAAACTGGCAAAATGACAGTCTGGCTGATGCGCGCAATTCGTCGCATGAAAGGTTTATACCCAATCCAGATTCCGGTGGGGAGTGCCAGATTGTAGCATTTCACAATTTTAGTCTCGCTAATTTTTTGAAAAACGAATCTCACGTCATTGAACCGCCCATCACTTCACCCGAAAGATGCGCGTAGAGGTCGAGATCTCCCGCACCAAATCCACTCTCTCTCCATTCCAATGGTAATCCAAGTGCCGTCCCTGGATAACGTTGGAGGCAAGGTTAGGATGGAAAAGCGCGGCGCACTCACCGCCAGGGTCACGAACACTTGGATAAACAATTCCGTCCGTTCCCGAACTTCTTAGCAATGCGCCTAAATTTTGCGGCTTGGTATAATCACGAGGTGAAAGGAACATCGAAAAATCGGATTCGTCCCCACGTAGATCACGCAGCATTCCGTCAACATCAATCAGCAATTCGCGGAACTGTGAGGTCCAGCCTGGCATCTGATTAGTGGTCGTCATGAAAATTTCATGGTGATGGATCGTCTCAGCAAGGGCCGTTTCGAAGCTGCGACCAAGGTAAAGAACACCAAACTGCCCGTCGCTGAAGCGGCTAGGCCGTTCTGGGCTGACATGGGTAAAAGGCGCCATGAGGTAAGAAGCGCCTGGGCCTGAAACACGCCTATCGGGTGGCACGAGATCCAGTTTGCCAATGGTTTCAGCAAGCCTTGGATTGGT
Source organism: Roseomonas sp. (assembly GCA_044356095.1). Lineage (GTDB taxonomy): Bacteria > Pseudomonadota > Alphaproteobacteria > Acetobacterales > Acetobacteraceae > Neoroseomonas. The sequence goes on along the minus strand of JBIKWX010000204.1, from coordinate 1,278 downwards.
CTTCATCTCCGCCGCAATCAACAGCGGCCAGTCCTCTGGATCAGCTACATCTTCGAATAAATCAATCGGGGGATGCAAGGTCCTGACGATTCGTCTCGCAGGTCGCCAACTTACCAGATTGATTGGTATATCGTCTGGGTCAATCACCAGCCACCACGTTCAGCATCCAGATAGTGCCGCACGCGTGTGAGGTCACTGAGTTCTCCGCCGAGCATTACCTCCAGGGCGGATCGGCCTGCAAATATGCTGTTTGGCGCCTTAATCCAATCGTAGCCACGCTGTGCTTCCCTGAAGATGATACGCAGCGACTTATGAATCCCCATCAGGTAAGACAATCGTGCCTTGCCATCACGGCCAAGCCTTCCAGGCGCGCGATCCGCTTTCCATCTGGCGAATGTACGCGGCGGAACGTCCAACAAAATCGCCGCCTGATCGTCCGTCACGCCCCATTGCCGGAAAAGGTTAAGGGCGGCACGAAACATCGCCCCAGCCTCATCATCAGAGATGGGATAGGGGGAAAAACCCAGGGGGGTAGTCGTGACCTGCGTCAGCGTCGGCATGGCGCCTCCTTCTGGCGTTTATATCCGAATTGGGAGCCAAATGGCAAGAAAATTTCTATGCTTCACGTTGATGACCCTACGCCAGCCCGCTCCCCCACCAACCCATAATACCCCGCAAGCACCCCAAGCGCCGATACCAAAACCCCCTGGCCTTGTGCGTGCCCAATCACCTTGCCGCCCCAGCCTGATTGCCGCGCCCATTCCGTGATGGATTGCTCAAGCCCCACCACATGCCACACGCAAGCCCCTCCAGGGCTCGCTGCGCCACCCAGCGCCTCAAGCGCTCCTGCCACACGCTTGCGGGCCTGGAATTGCTGCTCGGTCAGCGTATCGCCGGCACCACCCGGCATGCGGAACATCGGCATGGCGCGCAGCGTATCCAGTGCTGCCGCACGAAAATGCCGGCGGAATGACGCACCAGCATCATGCATCTCGCGCGTGATGGTGCCGTTGTTCAGCATCACGACGAGTGTATCAATCGCATAGCGATGCTGCACAGGCCTGCCAGTTTCAGGATCTGCTTCACGAACCGGCGCGGTGAAATCACCATACTGCAGCCGCCATTTGGATGGGCGGGACAAATCCTCGCGCGGCACGCCGCGTTTGGTCTTGCGCTTATTGGCCATGGGAGCCTCCAGCCTTGCGCGCACCCCAGCGCCGCGTGGCTTCGTTGATGATCGCCTGGCGCAGCCAGGGATCGGTGATGTCGAGAACGGAA
>JBIKWX010000203.1:0-6703 GCA_044356095.1 Roseomonas sp. | reverse complement strand
ATGATTGTGGAAGCAAAGCGTAGCCCCGCGCAGTATCGGCTGCGTCGGCTGATCGGCAATATCGGCTTTGGTTTTTCGGTGCTGGTGCTGATTTCGCCCGCCATCCTGTTCTTTCTGTGGATGCTGTCGCTATCCTTCAAGAATGAGCTGGACAATACGGATTGGCCGCCGGTCTTCATTCCGCAATCGCCAACCTTGGACAATTACCGCGAAGTTTTCGCGCGCAATGATTTCCTGCGCTTTGCCTGGAATTCCGTAGTGGTGTCCTTTGGTGCCACTGGCATCGCGCTGCTGATTGGCGTACCCGCCGGCTATGGCATTGCCAAAATGCACGCCATGCGCGCGGCAGCGCTGATCCTGATTGCGCGCATCACGCCCGGGCTTTCCTATCTGATTCCGCTGTTTTTGCTGTTCCAATGGCTCGGCATGACCGGCACGCTGACGCCCATTGTCATCACGCATTTGGTGATCACGGTGCCGATTGTGGTCTGGGTGATGATTTCCTTCTTTGAAGGCCTGCCGCCGGAATTGGAGGAAGCCGCTTTGGTGGATGGTGCGACCATCTGGCAGGCGTTTCGCTATGTGGCGATGCCACTCGCACGGCCTGGGATCACCGTTGCCACCATCCTTTCCTTCATTTTTTCATGGAACAATTTCATCTTCGCCATGGTGCTGGCCGGGCGAGAAACCCGCACCTTGCCGGTTGCGGTGAATAATATGCTGACCTTCGAGCAAGTCGCCTGGGGGCCGCTTTCTGCCGCGGCACTTTTGGTCACCGCGCCGGTGCTGATCCTGACGCTATTGGCGCAGAAGCAGATTGTGGCCGGGCTGACGGCGGGTGGTGTGAAGGGGGCTTAGAGTACATCGCGTTCAGATGGAAAATCTGAACGCGTGAAGATGCTCGCAAAACAAAGATGTAGAGCATGTTGCGTGAACCCATGTGAACGCAACACGTTTCAGCGTCGCGCTGCCCCAAATATGGATGTGGGTGAACCGCTGCAGGACAGGCAATTCACTCACTTCAGACCAAAGTGTCGGAGCGATGATATCCGTTTTGCCGCAATCCAACGCGCCGAGATCGAAGCATCCCCCAAGCCGCCTGGTGTTTCCACGCGGCTTGGGAACGCTCAGCAACCGCATCAGGCCGTCTGATTGACGAAACTGCCGGGCTTCAGGCTGGCGAGATACTCCGTGAGCATGCTGATCACCGCATTGTCGTTGGAGCCGCTATTTTGGGCTAGGCGGGAAGTCCCTTTCTGTCCCCCTTGAGGAGGGGGACCGCCCGGACCTCCACCAGGGGGAGGGCCGCCCGGACCACCACCAGGAGGTGGGCCGCCGGGGCCGCCCGGGCCACCGGCCATGGCGCCTCCTCCCACGCCCCTCTGGAGCATCATGCCCCCGCCCGCCTGTGGTCCCTGCCCGGAAGTTTGTTTGGCCGGATCAAGATCCTCGAATGTCTGGAAGACGATTTTCGCATCTGCGTCGGAAAGTTTACCCGAAGCGACATCCGCTGAGATGCGCTTTTCAAGAGCCGACTTGACACTCTCCTTGTGAGAGGCGCCAGGAGGCACATTGCCTACCGACTGAAAAGCGGCTTTTGCTTCTGTCGCAACGAAGTTCGCTTTTTCTGTTGTCAGACCATTACTGGTGAGCTGCGATACAAACTGCCTTTGCATGGCAGGGGGCGGCGCCCCTAGAGAAGAGATGTGCATTTTCGAACGCTCCTTGGTACAGGTGTTGCCCGGTCAATTCAAAACGTGCCTGGCAAAGCGGGAGCAAAGCCAAGGGAAATGATGGGGTAGAATGCCACTCGATCTCCCTCATTCCATTGTTGCCCACCCTGCCCGACGCCGCCATTGCCGGTCGGCGAGAAGGAGCAAAAAGCCCCTCCCCCAAGCATAACGTCCGAGCCCTTAGCATTCCTGCGCGCCACGTCATTCCATCCGACTTGAAGACTGCCCCCAAACCCTTGGCCTTTGGTCGTGCAATATCGCGGGATGGCGCAAGGATCGCGCAATACGCGATCAGGACCGAGGTGGACGCAGGCCGGAGATTCGCGTGCGCCCTTCAACACTCAAGGATGGCGCGACGGATACCACGAAGGAATGCGCAATCGCCTCCATCCGCGCCTCGGCCTCTCGCATGGATGCAAATGCGTCGGCAAGACGCGTTTTGTCAGGGGTGTCTCGGTGAAACTCCCGAAGCACCTCCGCGCGCGCCCGCTCCAAGGCAGCGCGGCGTGCGGTGAACTCAGCGTCCCAAACCTGCCATCCAGCGCGCAAGAGGCGGGCATCCTCCGCACCAACGGCGGCTGCCATGCGTTCGGCCGGTGTCGGTGGAAGGCCGCTGGCCGACCGCGCCTCCCTCACGGCCCAATGCGCGGCCCAATTGGCCAGGATAAAGGCATTTGTCGCGAAAGATGCGATTACGATGCCTGTCAACAAGACCTTGCGAAATGTCATTCGACCCTCCCGGCCAAAGGTCGGATTGGGGCGCCCCAAGCACCCTGCTTTGTCGAAAAAAGCGTGCTTTCAAGGCGATTCATTTCGGTGAAGGATCCCGTCGCAGCACCAAGCACGGCCGCGAATAGAACGGAGGCAGCGGCCGCACGTAGGGGCCAATTATCCCACCTTCGCTTGGCGGCGCGTGCAATCGCTGCCCCGGCCAATGCCTCATCGTCAAGAATGCCGCGTGCGGGTGGCTCCCGTCTCAAAGCCTGCAACGCCGCGTCAACCGAAGCCGCCGCGCCCAGAAGACCAGGCGAATGCTGGGCGTAGTCTGACAAATCACCAGCTTCCGGCCATTTCGCGACATCAGTGCCATAGGCCCGGATCATTCGATCAATGCGTTCTGGTCTCATGACAAACCCTCATCCCAATCCTTGGCCGCCGCCAGGCCACGCTGGGCCAGCACAATCCTGAGTTCGCGTCGTGCACGCGATAGCAAGCCTTCCAAGGCGCCAATCGACGTTCCAAGCAGCGCGGCGGTCTCGGCGCCAGACCGGCTTTCCAGATGCACAAGTTCAACAGCGAGGCGTTGGCGTTCTGGCAGCTCAAGCAAGGCAGCGCGGACTGCCGACGCAAGCTCCACCTGCAACACGGCGGCGCTTGGGGCAGGTGCCCTATCGGCGATCATGGACGCGGCCTCGAGCGATGTCACAGGTCGACGCTTTTCGCGCCGCAACAAGTCAATCGCCAGGTTGGACGCGACGCGATAAAGCCAAGCGGCAAAAGGTGCGCCATCTGCAGGCCAGTTTGGGGCTGCATCCCAGGCACGTGAGAAAGCCTCCTGCGCCACGTCGTCGGCATCGTGCGAACCAAGACCATATCGCCCCGCAACGCGTGCGACCAGGCCACGATGGCGCGATACCAGGCGGGCGAAAGCCTTGCGATCTCCCCGACCCGAAGCCAGCAATAGTTGACGGTCTTCAACATCACCGCCGCGCACATCGGCCAACCGCCTTTGCTCCCAAAAACTTGCCCCGAAATCCCTTATTCGCCAACATCATGCATATTGACGAAAACCCCCATAACTTTCTTCCGTCACATAAGGTCAACCCAATCCCATAACGCTTGAGCCAATGGGATTCCTGCGCGGCCAGATGGCTCTTTCGATCAGGCGCGGTAACCTCGCAAAGCTGGCGGTACCCCATCAATGCCAGGGCCAACACGGTGCCCGGAAAAGGAGGGATGTGGCTGCCCTCGGAAAAACCTTGGAATCCAGGGAAACGCAGCGGTGATGATATAGTGGAAGATGCCTGCCGGCCAATCCGGCGTCACGCCGATCCGGCCATTCAGCGGATCAAGCCGGCCACGCGCCCCATCATACACATAATCCTCGACAAAAGTGCCATCATGGCGGCCGCCGGGTCCACCATCACGGGTACCGGACCGCAGGACATAGCCGGAATGCAATTCAACCAGCGGAGAGGCAGGATCATCGGCCACAAGATGCCCCCAGCGCCAATAGATTGGAAAGCCATCCGCCGCAAAACCCAAAAGGACCATGCTTTTGGGGGGCGCATCAGCAACGCCAAGCGACCGCAACAACCCGGAAGGCGGGCCGTGATAATGGTAGACACCATCCGGATGGACATGCGCGTTACTGTCATCAAGGCCAAGATGCGGGCGGGCGTTCGGTGACATAACCTCAAACTGCCAGCCGCTGCGCCGGTCGCCTCGCCAATGTGGCCCTGCCGGGTCCAAAGGAATGCCGTTCAGCATGACGCCAAACTCCGAGAAACCGATGGGCATGGGGTCTGACGCGGCGACCGGGTCTGAGGGCACGATAAAGGACCGGCGCCGGGCGCGAACCGAAAACGGGTTCCCGGGATTGGGGAATGGGCCGAAATCATGGTCTGGAACCAGGTTTGAACTCAGCACGCGCCATGGGGGGGCAAAAAACATGTCTGCTGATGGCTCTGGCAGGGCATCGGGACCATGCAGACTTCGCCAGATTCTCCCCGGGTGATCAGCACAAGCCTTGATGGACAGAATGGCGGCACCGCCGAGCGCCAGCGTCCCAAGGATTGCGCCTCTGCGGGTGGCGCGGCTTGGCGTAAGCTTCGACATGTCGGCGTGTCTCCCGCACCAGTTCCATTCCATAGACGTGGTGGGAGCCTAAAATCCTGCGCGCCAGGAGAAATCTTAATGTCAGTCTGGTATTGAGATCCGCAGCGCTGGGAAGCGCAGGTGGTGTGAAGGGGGCTCAAACCAGACTATTCCGCCGCCGCCTGATTATGCGCCGCCGCATCAATCCCAAGCGCACCCGTAAAACGGTTGAAGAAGCCGCATAAAGTAATGCGGAGGGTCAGTTCCACAATCTGCGCTTCGGAAAAATGCTCCCGCAGCGCGCGGAACAGGCGTTCGGGCACGCGGTGGCTATTCTCCCAGGCAGCCACGGAATATTCCGCCACCAGCCGATCAATCGGCGTGAGGGATGGGTGATCAATTCGCCCCGGCAGGCCTTCCAAAGCCTCGGTCGGGATGCCTTCCACTGCCAGAAACGGGCCGTGATGGACCACGCAGTAATCACAGGCATTGAGCTTGGACACCACCACAATCGCCAATTCCAGATAGCGCCGCGGCAGCGTGCCCGCCGCGCGCAATTCCATCAGCATCGGCATCAAGTGGCGCAGCGCCGCCGGCACATGGGCAAAGACCGCCAATTGCTCTTCAAACGGGCCATAGCCGGTGACATAGCGATGCCAGATATCGCGGAGCTCCGGCGTCAATTCCTCGGGGGAGACTTCACGCACACGGGCCATGGCGGTTTCCTTTCCAGAAGACGTGAAGCTTGCGCTGCCCGGCCTGTCCCGTCCACCCCTGGACTTGGCGGGGGCACCGCGCGAAACTCGCGTCCTTAGAATGAGGAGCCCAAGGCGATGCGCAATACGGAAGAAATCTGGCGGCTGGTGGATGCCAAGGCGCCTGAGGCGATTGAACTCAGCGACCGCGTCTGGGGCATGCCGGAACTCTGCTACGCCGAACATCGCTCCTGCGCCGAACATACTGCCATGCTGGAAGCGCATGGTTTTCGCGTGACGCAGAATGTGGCGGGCATCCCGACCGCAGTGATGGGTGAAGCCGGCGAAGAAGGCCCGATCATTGCGATCCTTGGTGAATATGATGCGCTGCCGGGCCTGTCCCAGGAAGCCGGCATTGCTGAGCCGCGCCCCTTGCCGGGCGATGGCAGCGGGCATGGCTGCGGGCATAATCTGCTCGGCGCGGCTTCGCTTTTGGCCGCGAGTGCGGTGAAGGATTGGCTGGCGCAAAACGGCATCAAGGGGCGCGTGCGCTATTATGGCTGCCCGGCGGAAGAAGGCGGTGCGGCCAAGGGCTTCATGGTGCGCGCGGGCTGCTTTGATGATGTGGATATGGCGATTTGCTGGCATCCGGCAGCGTTTTCGGCGGTGAATGAACCGGTCTCACTCGCCAATACGCGCATTGATTTCGCTTTCACGGGCCGGTCTTCCCACGCCGCCGCCGCGCCGCATTTGGGCCGCAGCGCCTTGGATGCGGTGGAATTGATGAATGTCGGCGTCAATTACATGCGCGAACATATGCCATCCGATGCGCGCATTCATTACGCCTATTTGGATGCTGGCGGCATTGCGCCCAATGTGGTGCAGGGCACGGCCAAGGTGCGCTATTTGATCCGCGCGCGGGATTTGGTGGAACTGAACGGCCTGGTTGCCCGCGTGCGCAAGATTGCCGATGGCGCCGCGCTGATGACGGAAACCAGTGTTGCTACCAAGGTGGTCAGTGCGGTGTCCAACCTGCTCGGCAATACGCCCTTGGAAAAGGCGATGTATGATAATTTCCAGCGCCTGGGCCCGCCGCAATTCGATGAGGATGATCGCCGCTATGCGCGCGAAATCCAGGCAACGCTGAAGCCCGAGGATATCGTCTCCGCCTTTCGTCGCCATGGCCTGACGCCGGAGATGGATTTGCCCTTGTGCGACAAGATCGTGCCGCTGGAAAACAAGGGCTTTGGCGGTGTGGGATCTACTGATGTGGGCGATGTGTCCTGGGCGGTGCCAACCGTGCAGGCGCGCGGTGCTACCTGCGCGGTGGGAACGCCAGGGCATTCCTGGCAACTGACAGCCCAGGGCAAATCCGGCATTGCCCATAAGGGCCTGGTGCATGTGGCGAAGATCATGGCCGGCACGGCGGTGGATGCCATCGCCAATCCGGAAATCCTC
>JBIKWX010000202.1:0-6730 GCA_044356095.1 Roseomonas sp. | reverse complement strand
CGCGCTGATGCGCCATTCGCCCGATCCTGAAATTGGCGCGCGCGCCTTCATCGCAGCGATTGAAAACGCTGTCGCCACCGGAAAGGCCGCCGAATGACCGTGCGTCGCTTCAATGCCTTCGGCTGGGAAAACGTGCCGGTCCTGTCCTACAAGGAAGGCGGCCCCTATAAGGATGTGACGCGCCAGATCCTGTTTGAAGGTGCCGAAAGTCTGCCCGTTCAGTGGCGCTATTTTGAGGTGCAGCCCGGCGGCCATTCCACCTTGGAACGCCATGAGCATATCCATTGGGTGCTGATCCTGCGCGGGCGTGGTGCCTGCCTGGTGGGTGATGAGATCACCGATATTGCCGAACATGATCTGGTCGAAATCGCGCCCCTGCAATGGCATCAGTTTCGCGCGGCGGAAGATGCGCCGCTTGGCTTCTTGTGTCTTGTCGCGGCTGAACGTGACCGGCCGCAATTGCCGAGTGAAGATGACCTTGCGGGATTGCGGCGGGACACGAAGATCGCTGATTTTATCAGACCCTAGAGCGTGTTGCGTTCACATATGTTCACGCCACCCGCTCTACCTCGTTGTTTTTCGAGCATCTTCACGCGTTCAGATTTTCCATCTGAACGCGATCTGCTCTAACGCCGCCGCAGCACTGCTTCGCGCGCCAGCGCCATCACGGCGGCGCGTGCAATCGCCTGATCAGGCATGCCCGTGGTTTTGGTTTGGCGTTCGGCTTCCAAAAGTGCCTCTCCGGCGGCGGCGAGGGCTGGCGCGGGCCATAAGCGCAGCGCCCTTTCGAAAGCCGGGCGGCTTTTGAAAAACACAGGGGGCCGCAGCGAAGATAGCGCATCGCCAGGGCTTGATCCCTTCGCCACGGCAAGTGCCGCCAGATGCAAGCGCTGCACATGCCTGAGTGCCGCGCGCACCACCTGCACTGCCGCCGCGCCTTCGGCAAAGGCCTGATCCAGCGCGCGATCCGCAAGCGCCGCATCGCCCGATGTTGCCGCAAGCAGCGCCTGGTCAAGATCAAGCGTGGAGCCCTCAGCAATGCAGGCAATGGCGTCTTCTTCCGTCGCGCGCTTGGCGGGGCCGACGTAAAGCGCCAGTTTTTCCACTTCCTGGCGGATTTGCAGGCGGTTTTCGCCAAGCCGCGCGGCCATGAAGGCAAGCGCGCTGCTATCCGCTGCAACACCGCGTTCCTTCAGCATGCGGCCAATACTGGCTTCAAGCTCCGCACCCGTTTCGGGGTAGCAGGCAATCACCGCCGCCGCGTCATTCGCGCGTTCCAAAGCAGGGCGCAGGCCCTTATTGCCGGCCAAGGCGCCGGCTTCGAGCAATACAATCCCAGGGCCGGGACCAGCCAGCGCTGCCTTGGCAGCGTTCGCCAGGCCATCTGTTGCGTCACGCACTCGCACCAGGCGCCGCCCGCCGGTAAGCGCAGGTTGCGCGGCTTCCCCGGCCAGGATGCTGGTGTCACGGCTGGCGGCGTCGCGCGGCACTTCGACCAGACCGAAAGGATCATCGCCCACCACAGCGCGGGTGAGGTGATCCGCCCTTTCGCGCACCAGGCCAAGATCATCGCCATAGATCAGCACAATACGCGTGGCGGCCGGCGGATCGGAAAGGAAGCCCGCAATGCGCCGCGCATCAATCTTGGCCATGATCAGGCCGGCACCGTGCCTTGAGGTGCACCGCTGAAATGAATGGCCAGCCGTTCCAGGATTTGCTGCGCCAATTGTTCGATCAATTGGCGTTCCATGGTATCGCGGGCGACATCGGCAGCGAAGAACTGGTTTTCCGGAATGTCATAGGCGTCGGATGCGCGTTCAGTGCCACGCGCGATTTCCTTTGGTGGCGCGCCGAGATCAAACAGGAACCAATTGGCTGTCGCATTAAAGCGCACGCGGCTTGGAAAACCATCGCGGCGAAAGCCCTGAAGCTCGAAGCCATAGGCGAGCCCGACGCGCAGATCATATTTTGGCGGAACACCTTCCCGGCCTTTGGGCGCCAAGCCCTGTTCCAAGCGTCGACGCAGCAGCTGCCCTTGGCGTTCGGTGATCAAGCCGACCTTCACGGCTGCAAGCGACTCTGCGACCTTCGCATCTTCCCGCCCGCTGCCCTGGCCATACATGGGCCGAAAGCCGCAGCCTGCGGCGAGCAGCGGCAGGCCAAGCACAATAAGGGCGCGTCTAGATGACAAAATTCACCACCCTGCCGGGCACATGAATGCGCTTTTTGATCGGCTTGCCGGCTAGCGCGCGTTGCACGTTTTCCTCAGCCTCGGCAGCCGCGAAAATCGCTTCCTCGCTCGCACCCACCGGTACTTCGATAGTGGCGCGGAGCTTGCCCAGAACCTGCACGGCAAGCGTCACGCTTTCCGCAACCAACAGCGCGGCATCGGCTTCCGGCCAGGGGAGTTCAGCGACCAGCGCCGCATCATTTGACCGCAGCAGGGACCAAACTTCCTCAGCCAAATGCGGCATCATCGGCGCAGAAAGCCGTGCCAGCATCTCAAGCGCTTCGCGCCGTGCCGCACCCGGCGCATCCTTCGCCGCTTCAATGGCATTGGCGAATTCATAAAGCCGCGCGACCGCGACATTGAAGGCGAAGGTCTCTAAAGCCTCCGTCACGGTGGCGATGGCGCGATGGGTGGCGCGCCGCAGCGCTTTGCCGGATTCCTCTGGCGCCGTGCCAGCGGGCGGCAGGCCAGGCAGGGCTGCTTCCACAATCCGAAACACGCGTTGCGTGAAGCGATAAGCGCCGGCGACGCCAGCTTCCGTCCATTCCATATCGCGTTCGGGCGGATTATCGGAAAGGATGAACCAGCGCGCGGTATCGGCGCCGTATTTCGCGATGATCGCGCCCGGGTCCACCGTATTGCGCTTGGATTTGGACATGGCCTCAACCCGGCCAATCGTCACGGGTTCCGCGCTGCCCTTTACGGTCGCGCTGCGCGTGCCATCGGCGGCAACGGCGAAGTCTACTTCCTCAGGATAAAGCCAGCGCCCATCAGCGCCCTTGTAGCTTTCATGCTGCACCATGCCTTGCGTGAACAGGCCGGCGAAGGGCTCATCCACGGAAAGATGGCCGGCTGCCTTCATGGCGCGGGAGAAGAAGCGCGAATAGAGCAAATGCAGGATCGCATGTTCAATGCCTCCGATATATTGATCCACCGGCAGCCAAGCATCTACCGCGCCCTTCGTCACCGGCTCCGCCGCGCGCGGCGAACAGAAGCGCGCATAATACCAAGACGAGTCAACGAAAGTGTCGCAGGTATCGGTCTCCCGCCGCGCGGGCTTGGCGCATTTCGGGCAGGCAACGTGCTTCCAGCTTGGGTGATTGTCCAAGGGATTGCCGGGCTTCGCAAAATCCACATCATCAGGCAGGCGCACCGGCAATTGATCATCCGGCACCGGCACCACGCCGCAATCATCGCAATGGATGAAGGGGATGGGGCAGCCCCAATAGCGCTGGCGCGAAACGCCCCAATCGCGCAGCCGCCAATTCACAATCCCCTGACCGGCGCCGAGCTTTTCCAGCTCGTCAATCACGCGCCGCTTGGCAGCCGAGACACCAAGCCCATCCAGAAAGCCTGAATTATACGCAACGCCATCTTCCGTATGCGCCACATCGCCAACGCTGAAGCTTGCGGCATCCGCACCGGGTGGCAGCACAACGGGGGTGACGGAAAGCCCGTATTTGCGGGCGAAATCCAAATCGCGTTGGTCATGCGCGGGGCAGCCGAAAATAGCACCCGTGCCATATTCCATCAGCACGAAATTTGCGATCCAGACCGGGTATTCGCGCCCATTCAGCGGATGCTTGACGCGAAAGCCCGTATCAAAGCCGCGCTTTTCCGCCTGCTCAATCGCGGCTTCCGAGGTACCCATGCGCCGGCATTCGGCAATGAACTCGGCGGCTTTGGCATCACGCGCGCCAGCCGCGGCGGCGAGAGGATGCTCGGCGGCAACGGCCAAAAAGGACATCCCAAAAAGCGTATCTGGCCGCGTCGTGAACACTTCAATTTCAGAAATGTCAGCCGTCGCTTCTGCCAGCTTGAAGCGAACCTTCGCCCCTTCGCTCCGCCCAATCCAATTGCTCTGCATCAGCTTGACGCGTTCCGGCCAGCGATCCAGCCCGCCGAGCGCTTCCAGCAAATCCGGCGCGAATTTCGTAATGCTCAAAAACCATTGGCTGAGCTGCTTTTTCTCAACCAAAGCACCAGAACGCCAACCGCGCCCATCAATCACCTGTTCATTGGCAAGCACGGTGCCATCCACCGGATCCCAATTCACCCAGGATTCCTTGCGCTCCACCAGGCCGGCGCGCCAGAAATCGAGCAGCAATTTCTGTTGCCGACCGTAATATTCTACATCGCAGGTTGCGAATTCCCGCGCCCAATCGAGCGATAGCCCCATGCGCTGCAATTCCGCGCGCATATTGGCGATGTTATCATAGGTCCATTTGGCCGGGTGAATGCCGCGTTCGCGCGCCGCGTTTTCCGCCGGCAGGCCAAAAGCATCCCAGCCCATGGGATGCATCACCAAATGCCCGCGCGCCCGCTTGTAGCGCGCCACCACATCGCCCAGCGTATAATTGCGCACATGCCCCATATGGATCTTGCCGCTGGGGTAGGGGAACATTTCCAGCACATAGTATTTCCGCGCGCCTTCAGGCGGCACATCTGGCACCACAAAGCAGGCGCGATCCTGCCAGGCCTGCTGCCAGCGCGGCTCGGCATGGGTGAAATCATAACGCGGCGCGGCTTTCTCAGCCGCTGCTGGGGTAGTGTTCATGTGAAGCGAAAGCCAATACAGAAAAGGGAGACTAACCCCTGCTTAGAACAGAAACCGGCTTGGGGAAATCGGCCCCGATCTTCCCGCCTGGGTCCGGCCATGGCATGAAGCGCCCATGCCTTACCTTGTCATGTTCCTGGTCCTCAGCTTCCTGACGCTGCTTGCCACCTGTGTCATGCTATGAAGCGGCGCTTATTTGCGGGTCTGGCGCTTTTGGCGCTGGCGGCCTGTGGCGATCTGCCGCAGCCCTTCCGAGGCAATCCGGGCGGCATGGCGGGGCGGCTTGCGGTGCCGCCGCCCTATCGCCTGGTGGTCCCGCCGCCGGAAGCCGCAATGCTCAGCGCCGCCGAATCGGAAGCCTTTGCCAAGGCCGTGGCGGCTGCGCTGCTCAAGCGCGAAGTGCCGGCGGTGGCGGATGCGCCCCTGCCGCTCGATTGGCGCTTGGCCATGGATATGCGCCTTGAAGGCAACCGCGTGGTGCCGCGCTACGCCCTGTTTGACCCCGATGGCGCCCCGCAAGGGGTGGCCGAGGGCAGCGCCATCCCGGCGCGCGATTGGGCCCGCCCCAGCGCTGACCTGTTTGCGGAGGTGGCCAATGATGCGTCCCGCCGCGCGGCGGATTTGTTGTTGCGGGCCGAAGCGGCGCGGAAATCCACCAACCCGGCGGCGCTTGCAGCTGCCGGCCCGCCGCGTATCTACCTATTGCCGGTGCGCGGCGCCCCCGGTGACGGCAATGATAGCCTGACGGCGCGCATGCGCGATTCCTTGGGCGATAACGGCATTCTGGCGCAGGAGGTGGCGGATGGAGCGGGCTTTGCCGCTGATGGGCGCGTCAATATCGTGCCGGTCGGACGGGGCATGCAAAGGGTGGAAATCCTTTGGATCATCTCCCGCCGTGATGGGCAGGAATTGGGCCGCGTGCTGCAAATGAATGAAATCCCATCCGGGCTTTTGGATCGGCATTGGGGCGATATTGCCTTCGCCGCGGCGGCCGAGGCCGCGGGCGGTGTGCAGCGCGTGATCGAAAACGCCGGCGGCATGCCGAAGCGTGAGGGCGCCACAGGCCAGGAGGCGCAACCCAGCGCGGCACCGGGCGGGCTCGCATTGCCGCCCCGCGCGGCAGCGCTCCCCCGGCCCGGCGCGGCACCGTGACACGCCAGCGCATCCTGCTTTTGGGGGCAGGGGGGCATGGCAAGGCCATTGCTGATCTGCTGCTGGCGGGTGGCAGCTACGTCATTGCGGGGTTTGTGGATGCGGTGCCCAAGGCCAGCCAAATCCTCGGCCTGCCGGTGCTGGGCGATGAAAGCCAGCTTGCCGCGCTGGCCGGGCAGGGGGTTACGCTGGCCCATGCTGCGGTTGGTGATAATGCTCAACGCCTTGCCGCTGCGGGTCGCCTCCGCGTTGCCGGCTTTGGGCTGCCAAGCCTGCTCCACCCTGCGGCGCTGATCGGCCATGGCGCCATGATTGCGGAAGGCGCGGCCATCCTTGCCCACGCCGTGATCGGGCCGGAGGCCGAGATCGGTCCCTTCGCCCTGATCAATACCGGCGCCATTGTGGAACATGATTGCGTGGTGGCCGAGGCCGCGCATATCGGCCCCGGCGCCGTGCTGGCGGGTGGGGTGCGGATTGGGGCGGGTGCCTTGATTGGGGCAGGCGCGGTGCTGCGCCCGGGCGTCTCCATTGGCGCCGGCGCGGTGATTGCCGCCGGTGCGGCGGTGGTCGAAGATATTGCCCCCGGCGCGCGGGTGGCGGGCGTACCGGCCAGGCCGATTTAGCAGCGCCCCTTCTCCAAAACGGCTATGGCGCGCTTCGCCGAAATGGATCAGGTTACGGCATCAAACAAGGAAAGCCGGAGGAAGCCCGCATGACCTATCCCAATGTCCAATTGCACGTGAATGGCGAATGGCGCGCCGCGCGCAGTGGCAAGACCATCAATGTGCTGA
>JBIKWX010000201.1:0-6747 GCA_044356095.1 Roseomonas sp. | reverse complement strand
ATTTCATGGTGTCTCTCTTTCCTGATTGGGCGTCATTCTCCGGCCTTCGTGCCGCCGCGCCAAGGGGGCAATTGCGCGCGCCTGGCAAATGGCGGAATTAACGGCGGTTCATTGCAGGATAGGTTGGCTTGGTCCAGGCGCTCTTCATTCACCAGAATTTCCCCGGCCAATACCGCCATTTGGCGCCGGTGATCTCGGCGCGTCCGGGGGCGCGGGTGATTGGCCTCGGCGAGCGGGAGAATATCTCCCTGCCTGGTGTCACCCATATCCGCTACCCGGAACCGCAAGGCGCGGGGGACAAGACGCATCACTATTTGCGCAGTATGGAAGCCGCCGTGCGGCGTGCGCAAAATGTCGCGCGGGCCTTGGTTGACCTGCGCAGCAAAGGCTTCCGCCCCGATATCATCTGCTGCCATCCGGGCTGGGGGGAAGGCATGTTCCTGCCCGATATCTTCCCCGATGCGAAGCTGCTGCAGTATTGCGAATTCCACTTCACCACCGCGGGCGGCGATGTCGGCTTCAACCCGGCGCATCAGGTGGAATTGGATGAGGCTGCGCGCACGCGACTGCTCAACCTGCCGCAAACCCCAGCGCTTGAGGCAATGGATTGGGGTGTCAGCCCCACGCATTTCCAGCGTGGCCGCTATCCGGAAGTCTTCCGCCGCAAAATCTCTGTCGTGCATGAAGGCGTGAATAGCGAAGTCGCCACACCAATTGGCGCGCATCACGTGAAACTGCCCAATGGCAGCGTGATCAGGCGCGGTGATGAGGTGATTACCTATGTTGCCCGCAATCTGGAACCCTATCGCGGCTTTGATGTTTTCATGCGCGCTTTGCCGGAAATCCTGGCGCGCCGTCCGCAGGCGCAAGTGGTGCTGGTGGGGGGGGAGGCGCGCGGCTACGGCGCGAAACCTGCGGATGGGCGTTCCTGGAAGACGCATCTGCTGGAAGAATTGGGCGACAAGCTGGATTTGACCAGGCTGCATTTCACCGGGCGCATTCCGCATCCCGCTTTGCTTGCGCTATTTCGCATCACGCGGGCGCATGTCTATTTTACGTATCCCTATGTGCTGTCCTGGTCCATGATCGAAGCCATGGGGTGCGAGGCTTTGGTGATCGGCTCCGCCACGCCGCCGGTGCAGGAAGTGATCGAGCATGGTGTGAACGGGTTGCTGGTGCCGTTTTTCGACACCGCCGCGCTGGCCGAGACCGTGGTCGAAGCGCTGGCGAACCCGGATCGTTACGCGCCAATCCGCAAGGCTGCCCGGCGGACCTTGCTTGAACGTTATGATCTGCAATCCATCTGCCTGCCGCAACAGATCAAACTGTTTGATGCGGTGCTGGAAGGCAGGGCTGGGGATAGTGTGATCCCCAGCGCGAGTTAGGCTTACCTCGCCAAAGCCGCCTTTAGCGAATCCAGCACATCATCCATGGCGCGCTGATAGCCAGGCCCATCCAGATAGCCATCCATCGCGCCGGTGCGGTCCAAAAATGTTTTCCAGGCCGGCGCCTGCATGCCCTGGCGGAAGCGATCATGCAGGCTGGTGTAAATCTCATCCGGCAGGCCCGCCGGCGCATTCAGCCCCTTCATGTTTTCGATCACCACATCAAAGCCCAATTCGCGGAGCGTGGGCACATCGGGATAGCCCGGTATGCGCGTAGCCGATGCCACCGCGAGCGGGCGGATTTCCCCCGCATTGGCCAGCCCCGCCATTTCTTCCGGGGCGAGGACGGCCAATTCCACCGTATTCGCCATCAGCGCCTGCAAGCTTGGCGCGCCACCCGTGAAGGGCACATGCAGCAATTCAATATTCGCCGCACGCGACAGCAGCACAAACACCGCATGATAAATCGACCCCTGCCCTGATGAGGCATGCGGAATGGCGCCCGGTGCGCGCTTCGCCGCTTCAATCACACTCGGCAAATCAGCGAAGCGCCCGCCGCGCCGCGCGACAATCAGCAACGGCTGGCGCGTGATGCGAATAATGGCGCGGAAGGATTTTTTGGGATCGTAAGGGAGTTCACGAAAGGCCGGCAGGGCGATGCTCTCACTCCCGCCGCCGACGAGCAGATTGAGCCCATCCGGCGCCATGCCCGCCACTTGCTGCGCGGCAATCGCCCCGCCCGCGCCGGGGCGGTTCATCACCACAATCGGGGTCGGGAAAAAGCGCGATGAAGCCTCGGCAATCGCACGCGCTGCCAAATCCGCGCCGCCGCCTGGCGCAAAGCCGACAATCAATTGAATGGGCCGCGATGGTTCCCAAGCCCGCGCTGGTGCGGTGCTGCCCAAAGCTGCGAAGCCTGCGGCGCCAGTGATGATGTGTCTGCGAGATAGCATGTTGGTCTTCCCCCCGTTTCAGCTTGCGTTAAACACACCCCTTCGGCAAGCTTGGTGTCATGCGTGGGTCACAGACATCCAAACCGAGTTGGTGGGCGACGTTCCTTGGCCGGACGCCACCCATGCCGCCTGGCGGGTGGACGCAGGATAATGTTCGCGATTATTGGCGGGAGATGATTGCGACGTCACCGCAGGATGCGCCGCTGTCGCATGCCGCACTGACGGAATTATTGACAAAGCGTGGGTGGATAAAGAACTGGCTCTGGCCAGACGTTAATCGATCGCCTGCAGCTATTCTTGATAAGGCACTTGTTCATCGACTTGCAAATTTACCCGTGCTTATTTCCTTGGCGTTTCTACCGCTAGCTTTTCTGATCTTCACTTTGATGCCAAACGCGCATTCTTTCTACCCGATGGTTTTTTTCTCTGAGAACACGCTTTGTATTTCTGGCGGACGAGGGGGAAGCTCCGGCCAGATCCCCTTTCGATGCGACGCGCTGGTATGGGTTGTCGAGACCACCCTCCTGCTTTCGATTGTGTCATCCATTGCGGTTGCCGTTTTGTTTCTGCGGGACGGTGGAATTTTTCTGTTGCGGTCCTCGCAAGTGATCAAAATGTTGATCCAACGCGGTGGGGCAGGATCTGTGTTATTGGTCATTTTCTTTCTTCTGTTACTCATACCATTTCTCATGAAAATGGTAATCGATAGCGATGTTTTGCCTGTATATCCTATGGCGATATTCCTCCCTCTCGCTGTACCATTGGGAAATATAGTTTCTTGGTATCTTTTGCCAGTTGTATTCGCAAACTTCACGATGGCTTTCTTCTACCTAACCGGTCGCTTTCCATCATGGTTGGATGATCTTTCGCCGTGAAGTAAACGCAGCCACTACACCTGCGCGTGCCAGCCACATCCCTGCAACGCCCCTTCCATATGCGGCGGCGGAGGCGCCTCCGCCTGCAAAGGCGGTTCCAGCGGCAGCGCAATCGCGCGCGCCAGCAAATGCAAGCCGCCCGCCCCGCCAGCGCCATAAAGCGCATCACCCAAAATCGGCCAGCCCATCGCCGCGCAATGCACGCGCAATTGATGCGTCCGCCCGGTCTCTGGCGCCAATTCCAGCCAGGCCATGCCATCGCCGCGCCCCAGGCAGCGCCAATGTGTGAGTGAAGCCAACCCATCCGCATGCGCTTCCATCCGCCAGCCCTGGGCGCGAGAGCTGATCTTGCGGATCGGCAAGGCGATCTCCCCCACATCATCCACCGGGCCGCCCTGCACCACCGCCCAATAGGTCTTCGCTGCCGAGCCCTTGGCGAAAATGGCGCCAAGCGCTGCCAAGGCCGGTTTGGTGCGCCCCAGCACCAGGCAGCCCGCCGTATCCTGATCCAGCCGATGCGCTGGCTGCGGCAGATGGCGCCTGCCCATTTGCAAAACGGGCAACCAATCTTCCACCGAGGCACCGCCGCGCGGCCCGCGATGTGTCGCAAGCCCCGCCGGCTTGTTCAGCACCAGCGCATCATCGCGCAGCAACAGAATGCGCGCCGCAATCTCATTTGGCACTTGGCCAAACCGGGCTTGCCGTGACAGGCTTTGCCCCATCATGGCCGCACCCCTTTCTCCGCCGCGTGTCGTCTGCCTTGGCAATGTCGTCGCCGATCATGTGTTCCGGGTGGAGGATATACCCCAACCGCCCGCGAAAATCGCCGCCCGATCCTATGTGCTGAATGCCGGCGGCATGGCGGCCAATGCGGCGATTGCGGTGACGCGCCTCGGCGGCCGCGCGGATTTCTGGGGGCGCGTGGGCGATGATTTGAACGCGCCCTTGCTCGCCGCTGCCCTGGAAGCGGATGGCGTGAACACTGCCGGCCTCAAGCGCGTGGCGGGTGGGCGAAGCCCGGTTTCCGCCGTGCTGGTGGACCGCCATGGGGAACGCACCATTATCGGTTTTCGCGGCGCTGATCTGGGGATAGATCCTGGCTGGCTGCCCCTGGAAACGCTGGTCGGCGCCGGCGCCGTATGCTGCGATCCGCGCTGGCCCGAAGGTGTCGCCGCCGCCGCTGCCGAGGCGCGTCGGCTTGGCATTCCGATTGTGCTGGATGGCGAGAAAAGCGAAACGCGCCTTCTGGTGGATTTGGTGCCGCGCGTGGATCACGCGATTTTCTCCGTCACCGGCTTGCAGAATTTCGCACCTGGTTGCGCGCCGGAAGAAGGGCTGCGCCGCGCTTTGGCGTCCGGCCCCGTGAAACTCGCTGCCGTGACGCGCGGCGAGAAAGGCACGCTATGGCTCGCCCCCGGCATGGCCGCGCCGCAGGAAATCCCGGCCTTTCCGGTGGAGGCCACCAATACCACCGGCGCGGGCGATGTGTTCCACGGCGCCTATGCCTTGGCGATGGCAGAGGGCATGGGGCTGGATGCCGCGCTGCGTTTTGCCTCAGCAGCGGGCGCCTTGCGCGCACGCGATGGCACCACGCCCTATCGTGCGATGGTGGAGGCGATGTTGGTGGGCGTTTAGTGCGTTTTCTCTGAACGATTGTGGGCGGGAAATGCACTCACGCCTGAGCTGGTCGCGGTTTCGCAGGCGCCAAATGATACCAGTTTACTCAGACATGTTGTACGTATTGGTGCGGAGTTATAGGGATTAGCATCAATGGCCGCTCTCAGCATTACACGCCGCGCCGCAAGCGGGCTTGCCCTGGCCGCGCTCTGGACCCGTCATGTCGCTGCGCAGACAGGCAGCCAGGACGCGGAACGCCCTGTCGGCACAGTAACCCTCTCGCAGACTCAAGTCGGTTTGTTTTATGGCGTGTCTTGGGGCAGCGGTACGCTGACATTCGATGGCCATAGCTACCGTTTTCGTATCCGCGGCCTTGGTGTCGGCGGAATTGGCATTTCCGAGGTTCGGGCTCATGGCGAAGTCTATCGCCTTACCAAGGTCGCCGATTTTCCGGGCCTCTATGGCGGCGCGCGTGCCGGTGCAGTAGCTGGCTCCAGCGAGATTAAAGGTGGCCTATGGTTGCAGAATCCGGCTGGCGTCATCATCACGCTACACCCAGCGCGTAGCGGCTACGCCTTGCAGTTGGGCGCCGATGGCTTATTGATTCAAATGGAGTAAACCTGACGAAGCAGCGCAGGACCCTAAGGTCTTGTCGGTCAGCATTCGTGAAGGCCGCATAATTTTGTGAGCAATGTCACCGCCACCATGCTGCTGGCCCGAAGCGGCCCCTGATTCGGGCCACGCTTGAAAGCCGTTACCCCTTCGCCCAACCAATCGCCGCCCGCGCCAGCGCATCAATCGTATCCGCCACCGGAAAGGGCAGCGCCGGGCCGGCCGCAATGCCAAGCGGTATTTCCGTACACCCCAGCACCACCGCCTTCGCACCCCGCGCCATCAGGCTGCGCGCGACTTCCGCGAGAGGTTCATAGGCTTCCACCAGCCTATTCGCCTTCACCGCCGTAATCGCTGGTGTCACGCGGCTTTGCATTTCGGCCTCGCTCGGCGTCAGGCATTCATAGCCGAGCCCATCCAGCCTTTGCTGATAAAGCCGCATCGCGAGGGTGCCCGCCGTGCCCATCACGCCAATGCGCCCGCCGGCCACGCCAAGCCGCTGCAATTCCGCGCCCGCCGCATCCACAATATGCAGAATAGGCAGGCTGGTTGCGGCAACCATGCCGTCATACCAGCCATGGGCAGTATTGCAGGGAATGGCGATGGCGCCGCACCCGGCGGCTTCCAGCCCGCGAATGCCGCGCACCAGCGCCGGCAAGGGGTCTTCCCCGCCCGCAACACGCGCCGCGGTACGATCCGGCACGCGCGGGTCGGACCACAGGATGGTCGGGATATGGTCCTGATCACGCTCCGCCGGTGTCAGCAGGGTCAGGCGCTGCATGAACCATGCACTCGCCAGCGGCCCCATGCCGCCCAAAACGCCCAGAATTCGTGCATCAGCCATTGAAAACATCCCCGTGGCACGTCGCCATGGGGTGGCGCGCAAGCCCGGGGCCTTTATGCCACGCCGCTTGAGGACGGCACAGCGTTAGTGTGATTCCCATCGAACCTTTTTCGCTGTAGCCTCGCGGAATTGCCCATGCTGTTATGGAAACTTGGCCAGAATACGATGATGTAATCATGACCTCCCAGACATTACTTTAAGATAAAGCCATGCGATTGCTGACCGTCTTGCGATGATTTGTAGTCCGAACGCATCGAAGCGCTGATTGCGGTTTTGCCATGTGCACTGAACGTTCTGCATCTATGGGCAATGATTTTTCGCCATCAGAAACCAACCAAGCGATACTGCCATGATGGAAGTCGGAAGAAAAACAAACGAAATCAAATGTCCATACCCCACTTTATCCTCGTCGGGGAGATATTCGATTTTCTTCAGGGTGGCCCTGCCTAAAGGATGTTTAA